>NZ_JBQEPU010000002.1:0-383727 GCF_052045835.1 Paraburkholderia sp. 22099
CCGCCTGCACCACCATCTTCCTCAGGTGCGCCTGCGTCGCCTGGTCCAGTTTTCGGGCATCAGTTTTCGTCTTCATACCCGTATAACGCGCAAGGCACTATTTGGTGCACCCGTCAGTATCACGTGAGTTCGGTGCAAAACCCGCTCACCTCGCTCGCCGACGATGTCGCCGCCACACGCCGCGTCCTCGCGCGCCAGGACGGCCCGACCATGTTGGTCGGACATTCATGGGGCGGCGTCGTGATCACCGAAGCGGGCGCGAATGCGCCGAACGTCGCCGGCCTCGTGTATGTCGCGGCGATCGCGCCGGACTTGCACGAGTCGACCGCCGATCTGATGAAGCGCGCCGCGCCGATGCCGGCAGGCAAAGGCATCACCACGGACGCGAGCGGCTTTCTCTGGCTCGACCGCGCGAAATACCGCGCCGACTTTGCCGCCGATGTGCCCGAAAACCTGACGCGCGTGCTCTCCGCCGCGCAGCAGCCAATCGCCGCGAAGGCGTTCGGCGAAACGGTCAGCCAGGTGGCGTGGAAGGAGAAGCCGTCGTGGTACGTGTTGACCACGAAGGACCGCGCGGTATCGCCGGACGTCGAAAAATTCATGGCCGAGCGGATGGGCGCCAAAGTCGTGCCGATGGCGTCGAGCCATCTCGCGCCCGTGTCGCATGCGGGTGCGATCGCCGACGTGATCGATCGCGCGGCGCGGGAGTTGAGCCGGCAGCAGTAGCCGGCCGATAGCGAAGGATTATGTGGCGGCAGGAATCGGTGGTTGCGAGGGCTCGGGCAAAACAACCGAATTCAATTAGGGGATGACGCGACAACATCGCCCAAAGTAAGGAAGCAACGAATGTCAAGACCACTCTCTCAGAAGGAACGTGCACTGCTCACGTTTCTGATCGAGGCGAATGAGCCGCTGTACGGTGACCGAATTGGTCAATGGAAGACGCAGATTGAAACGTGTCTGGTACGAGAGATCGACTCGCCCTTTTTCCTGGCTGTGGTTCATGATGAAGGCACCGAAAGAGCAGGCTGCGATGCAGTCACACTTGGCTACGAATTGGTGGGCGTTGACCACGGCGTGCCGGTTCTCATCTACGCGGTTGCAATGAAAACCCCCTCAGAGTGGGTCATTGATATTTTCAATGTGGACCGGTTGGACGGTGAGCCGCTTGTTGACTATCCCGAGGCTGGCGCCAGTTTAATGATTGTTCAGCGAAACACGAGGTCGGTGGAGCGGACCTGCGCCATCTATATGGCGGATCGCGTTCGTAAACTCCCCCTAATCACGCGACGGGCGCCTTGCCAGATAGAAATTCTACGTGACGGTCAACGGCCGGGTGATTGAGGGTTCCTCGCACTGATTGTCGCCGACCGAGATTAGAGTCGGCTCCATTCGACCGCAATCACCACGATCAAGAGCACCAGGCGCTTCAAACCATGCAACGACCTTTAGCAACTCACGAACGTCATCTACTGGAGTTTCTTCTCGCCGTAAACCGCTCCTTTTATGGCGCGTACGTTACCCGGTGAGAAGCGCAGGTCAAAACGTGCCGGGTGCGCGAAGTCAACGTGCCGTATTGTCTGGACATCAGTCATGAAGAAGCCAGATTGCCCGGCGGCGGTTTCACTACGCTCGCGCGTGAGTTGGTCGGAAGTGACGAGGGTGTGTCAGTGCTTATCTACGTTTACATGGTTGAAACACAGACAGGCTATGTCCTGGACTCTTTTTCCATCGATCGTCTCGATGGAGAACCGCTTGTCGCCTACCCGGAGCCAGGCGACAGCCTCATGATCATGGAAGCGGGGAAACGCATCGGTGGGGCGGACTTGCGATACGTGTACAGGGAGTCCGACCTTCCTCCCCGCCGCAAGCTTCCCTGAGCATGAATTCTGCGTTTCGGGCGACGACGACGCAGGTAGCGGCGCGCACGCCAATCGGCTAACAAGGGAAGGCGACGCTAGCGCAGCATGAACGACATCGCCGACAAACAATTCAGCATCCGCACCGCATCTTCCGCCGACGCCGCATCAAAACGCAGCGTGACGGCATCGACACGCGTGAGCGTCGGCCATTGGCAAAACAGATCGGCGAGCGCGGTGGTTTGCACACGCAGTTCACACTCGACGGGTTTCGCCCCGGCGCGCGTGGCGTGCGGCGCATGACCCTCGGCGAGATGCTGCCGCACCACTTCGCGCGCGGCCGTTCCGATCGCATCGCGCGCGTTGGCCGGGCTTTGCGTGACGCCGCTGGCATGCCCCGTCGCGCTCTTCGTCACGACGAAACGCGCGCCCGGAAAACGCGGCGCGGTTTCCTCGGCAAAAACGTCGTCGCCGGATAAAAGCGCCACACGTGCGCCGTATTCTTCGGCCAGCGCGCCATACAAACCCGCCTCGCCCACTTCGACGCCGTTCAGCGAAACCCGCGCGAACGCGAAGCTGTTGATCGTATGCGCGAGGATGCCGTGCGTTTGCGACTTTGCGTGATAGCCGATCATGAACACGAGCGCTGCGCCGTATTCGAGCCCGGCCATCATGCCGAGCGTGCGCGGCTTGCCGAGCACCACCTGGGCGCGTGCGTCGAGCAGATCGGGCAGCAGGTTGCGAAAGCCGCCGTGCGAATCGTTGACCCATACCTGGGTCGCGCCGCCGGCGAATGCGCCTTCGATCGCGGCGTTGGCTTCGAGCGTCATCCAGCGGCGCGCGGCTTCGTATTCGCCGTTGCCCGCGCGCGTTTGCTCGGGATGGAACACACCGGCCACGCCTTCTATGTCGGCGGAAATGAGGACTTTCATCGGGAAGATTGCTTGAGGAGTTGAGCGAGATCGGGGACGCTGTCGTGCAGCGAGAGCCGCTTGCGGCCGTCGCGGCCCGTCACGGAAGTGGCGCGCCATAAGGCATCGACGATTGCCTGCTCGACGCTGTCCGCGCAAGCCTGGAACAGTGGATCGAGGCACGCGTCGGCGAGTAACGGCGGCAGCGTGACGAAGTCGGCATCGTGCGGCACGGTATAGGCGGTTGAAAACGCCAGCGCGATGTCGCCGCTGCCGTGACCGTAGACGGAGCCGGTTCGCGCAAGACCGGCTGCGGCGCGCAACGACAGACGCTTGAGTTGCCGCGCGTCGAGCGGTGCATCGGTGGCGACGATCATGATGATCGAGCCTTGCTCGGGTTTTGCTATCGGCGCTGTCGCGGCGTTCGTGTTCGCGGCGCAGCCGGCGCCGGGCGCATCGGCGGCATCGGCGGCTTTCGCCGCGCGCTCCGCCAGCACACGACCAAGCGCCGCACCGTCGATCGTCAGCATCGGCAAGCGGCCGAAGTTCGCCAGCACGAGCGCGCCGACCGTATGCCGTTGACCGGCCACCTCGACCACGCGCGACGCGTTGCCGATTCCGCCCTTCAGATCGAAGCACGACATGCCCCGCCCCGCGCCGACCGAGCCGCTCACGACATGTGTGCTTGCGGCATCGAATGCGTCGTCGAAATGCCGTTGGTTGACGGCCAGCGCCTGGATATCGTTCAGGTATCCGTCGTTGCATTCGAACACCAGCGGATTGACCGTCGGCCACTCGCGCCCGATTCGCGGATTGGCCTTGATCGCCGCGCGAATCTGCGCCTGCGCGAGCGCCGCGACGCCGAAGGTATTGGTCAACGCAATCGGCGTTTCGAGCACGCCGAGTTCCTCGACCTGCACGAGCCCGATGCTTTTGCCAAAGCCGTTGATCACCGACGCCGCCGCGGGCACCTTGCGCAGAAACGGATCGTCGCGATGCGGGCGAATCACGGTCACGCCGGTTTGCACGGCGCCTTCATCGAGCGTGCGGTGACCGACCGTGACGCCATCGACATCGGCGATCGTGCCAAGCGGACCGCTCGTCAATACGCCGATATGCGGCGCGCCTTCGCCCACGTTTCCGCCCATGTTTTCAGCCACACTCATGCGCGATCCAGCTTCGGATCGAGCGCGTCGCGCAAGCCGTCGCCGAGCAGGTTGAACGCCAGCACCGTCAGGAAAATCGCGAGACTCGGAAACAGCGCGATATGCGGCGCGGTCACCATATCGGCGCGCGCTTCGTTGAGCATCGCGCCCCACTCGGGCGTCGGCGGCTGCGCGCCGAGTCCGAGAAACGACAGGCTCGCCGCCGTGATGATCGAGGTGCCGATGCGCATGGTGAAGTACACCACCACCGACGAAATCGTCCCCGGCAAGATGTGACGCACGATGATCGTCCAGTCCGACGCGCCGATGCTGCGCGCCGCCTCGATATACGTGAGCTGCTTGAGCATCAGCGTATTGCCGCGCACGAGCCGCGCGAACGCGGGAATGCTGAAGATCGCCACCGCGCAGATCACGTTGATCATGCCGTTGCCGAGAATCGCCACCACGCCGATCGCCAGCAGAATGCCGGGGAACGCGAACAGCACGTCGGCCACGCGCATCGTGATGCGATCCCACCAGCCTTCGTAGTAACCGGCCAGCAGCCCGAAGAACGTGCCGATCACCGCACCGATCGCCACCGACAAAAAGCCGGCTTCGAGCGAGATGCGCGAGCCCGCCAGAATGCGGCTGAAAATATCGCGGCCCAGCGAATCGACGCCGAACCAGTGCGCCGCGGAAGGACCCGCGTTCAACGCGTCGTAGTCGAAGAAATTTTCCGGGTCGTACGGCACGATGTGCGGCGCCGCGAGCGCGACCACGATCAGCAGCAATACGAAGATGCCCGCGGCGAGCGCCACGCGCTGCTTACGGAATTTGCGCCAGAACTCGCTCCACGGCGTGCGGATCGCGCGTTCTTCGTTGACGGACTTGGCCGCATTCGGCTCGGTGGCTGTCGTGCTCATGCGGGCCTCACTTGAAACGGATGGTCGGATTGATCACGGCGTACAGCACGTCCACGATCAGGTTGATGATGATGAATTCGAGCGAGAACAACAGCACCTCGGCCTGAATCACCGGGTAGTCGCGCATCGACACCGCGTCGACCAGCAGGCGTCCGAGGCCCGGCCAGTTGAACACCACTTCGACCACGATCGAGCCGCCCAGCAGAAAGCCGAATTGCAGACCCATCATCGTGATCACGGGAATCATCGCGTTGCGCAGGCAGTGCTTGACGATCACGAGCCGCTCGGGCACGCCCTTGGCGCGCGCGGTGCGCACGAAGTCCTCGTTCATCACTTCGACGAACGACGCACGCGTGAAGCGCGCCATCACCGCCGCGACGGCCGCGCCGAGCGTGAGCGAGGGCAGCACGTAGCTCTGCCACGAACCGTCGCCGACGATAGGCAGCCAGCCGAGCTTCACCGAAAAGATTTCCATCAGCAGCATGCCGAGCGCGAAAGCGGGAAACGAAATACCCGAGACCGCGAGCGTCATGCCGAGCCGATCGGGCCAGCGGTTGCGCCACACCGCCGAGACGATGCCGATCGCCATGCCGAGCACGACCGCCCACACCATGCTGGCGAGCGTGAGCCACAGCGTCGGCATGAAACGCTCGGCGATTTCCTGGCTCACCGGCCGCTTGCTGCGCGTGGAGGTGCCGAAGTCGCCTTGCGCGATCCTCGCGAAGAAGTGGGCGAATTGCTGCGGCATCGGCTTGTCGAGGCCGAGGTCGGCGCGCACCAGCGCGACGGTCGCCTCGTCCGCGTCGGGACCGGCGGCGAGCCGCGCCGGGTCGCCGGGCAACAGATGCACGAACAGGAACACCAGCACGGCGACGATGAAGAGCGTCGGCAGCAGGCCAAAGAGACGTTTGACGATGAAGTTCAGCATGAAACCCAATCCGGCAATGATGCGGGCAACGAGAAATCGTTCTGTGCGACGGGCCGCCGTTCGTCCAGCGTTCCGGTGTATTTCAGCGAATACGCCGGAACGGAACGGTCAGCCCGCCGCGCGAATCACTTGATCGCAATCTCGTCGAAATTGAACGAGCCGTCCGGCGCGACATACGCACCCGCCAGACGCTTGCTGCGCGCGTACACGACCTTCTCCTTCACGAGGAAAATCCACGGCGCGTCGGCCCAGATGCGCTTTTGCGCATCCGCGTAAAGCGACGTCTTTTGCGCGCGGTCGGTGGTTTCGAGCGCCTGCTTCAGATCGCTGTCGACAGCGTCGTTCTTGTAGTACGCGACGTTCATCATCTTCGGCGGGAACGAGACCGAGCCGAGCAGCGGCGTGATCGCCCAATCCGCTTCGCCCGTCGACGACGACCAGCCCATGTAGTACATCCGCACCGGCGCCGTGACCGGGTCTTGCGCGCTCTCCACCCGCGCCACGCGCTGGCCCGCCTCGAGCGCCTCGATCTGCGCCTTCACGCCGACTTGCGCCAGTTGCTGCTGCACGAACTGGATCACCTTCTGCGCGGTCGAGTAGTTATAGGCCGACCACAGCGTGGTTTCGAAACCGTTCGGATAGCCCGCTTCCTTCAGCAGCGCGCGCGCCTTGGCCGGGTCATAAGGCCAGGGTCCGAGCTTCGTCGCGTAATCGACGCCTTCCGGCACCACGCCGTCGGACGGCGTCGCATAGCCGGCGAACACGACCTTCGTCAGCGCTTCCTTGTTGATCGCGTAGTTCAGCGCTTCCCGCACCTTCGGGTTGTCGAACGGCTTCTGGTTCACGTTCAGGCTGATGTAGCGCTGAATGATCGAGGGCGACGCGATCAGATCGACCTTCGGACTCGACTGCAATTGCGCGGCCTGTTCGAACGGCACCTGGAAGGCGAAATCCGCTTCGCCGGTGCGCATCAGCGCGGCGCGCGTGTTGTTGTCGACCACCGGCTTCCAGTCGATCGCGTCGATCTTCGGGTAGCCCTTCTTCCAGTAGCCGGCGAACTTCTTCACCGTCAGATCGCCCGCCGGGTCCCACTTCACGAACTCGAACGGACCCGTGCCGACCGGATGGAACGCGACGTCCTTGCCGTACTTCTTCAGCGCGTCCGGCGAAATCATCACCGCCGACGGATGCGCCAGCACGTTCACGAATGCCGAGAACGGCGCCTTCAGGGTGATCTTCACCGTGTACGGATCGACCACTTCGGTCTTCTCGATACGGTTGAACATGTTGTAGCGCTTGAGCTTGTTCGCCGGATCGATCACGCGGTCGAAGTTCGCTTTCACCGCGGCGGCGTTGAAGTCGGTGCCGTCCTGGAACTTCACGCCCTGGCGCAGCTTGATCGTGTAGACGCGCGCATCCGGGCTTGCCGTGTAGCTGTCGGCGAGCACGTTGACGAGCTTCATGTCCTTGTCGAAGCCGAACATGCCCTGATAGAACGACTTGGCGACGGCTTGCGAGAGCGTGTCGTTGGAGTCGTACGGATCGAGCGTCGTGAAGGTGGAGGCGACGGCCATCACAGCCGTGGTATCGGCGTGCGCCGCATTGCCCGCGAGCATCGCGAACACCACCGCGCCGCCGCTGACCAGCGCGCGCAAACGAAACGGAGAAGACGGGACCAGCAGGTTCATGAGTTGGCTCCAGGCTGCGAAATGAAACAGGTTGAGGTGCTGCGAGAAAGGTCTGGGTACGTCGGGTTGCTTTAGGTTGCTTTAGGTTGCTTTAGGTTGCTTTAGGTTGCTTTAGGTTCGGTTTATTCGGTTCAGTAGGCGCCGCCGACGCGATGCCGGGCGACGAAATGATCCGGTCCCACCGCGATCAGCGGCGCCACGGCCGGTTCGTCGTTCAGCGCGCGGATCGGGCTCGGAATCTCATCGGCGGCGAGCATCCGTTTCGCGTGACGGCGCGCCGGATCGGCGACCGGCACCGCGCCCATCAGCTTCTTCGTGTAAGGATGCTGCGGCGCCTCGAACACCGCCCGGCGCGGGCCGATCTCGACGATCTGCCCGAGATACATCACCGCCACGCGATGACTGACGCGCTCGACCACCGCCATGTCGTGCGAAATGAACAGATACGCCACGCCGAGTTCGCGTTGCAGATCGAGCATCAGATTGACGATCTGCGCCTGCACGGAGACGTCGAGCGCGGACACGGATTCGTCCGCGATCACCACCTTCGGATTCAACGCCAGCGCGCGCGCAATCGCGATCCGTTGCCGTTGACCGCCGGAGAATTCGTGCGGATAACGGCGCGCGGCCTCCGGCGGCAAGCCGACTTTTTCGAGCAGCCAGGCGACGCGCGCCTGCGCTTCGGCGCCTTGTGCGACGCCGTGCACGAGCAGCGGCTCCATGATGGAAAAGCCGACCGTCAGGCGCGGATTCAGCGACGCGAACGGGTCCTGGAAAATGAACTGGATATTGCGGCGCAGCGCCTGCAACGCGGGGCCGGTGAGCGAGCTGATTTCCTTGCCGTCGAATTCGATCGAACCGCTTTGAGTTTCGACGAGGCGCAACAGCGAGCGGCCGGTGGTCGACTTGCCGCAGCCCGATTCGCCGACCAGCGCGAGCGTTTCGCCCGGCCGTAAATCGAAGCTGACTTTTTCGACCGCATGCACGCGGCCCGTCACGCGGCCGAACACGCCGCTCTTGACCGGGAAGCGCGTGACCAGATCGCGCACCCGCAGAATCGGCGGCGTGCTGACGAGCACGAGCGGCTGCGCTTCCTGCGCGACCGCGGCGGCGGGACGCACGGCTTCGTCCGCGCCGGTGAGGCCCGCCTGCTCGACCGTCAGGATCGGAAACCTGGCGGGCTGATCGGTGCCCTGCATCGAGCCGAGGCGCGGCACCGCCGCGAGCAGCGCCTTCGTATAAGGATGCGACGGCGCGGCGAAGAGCGCATCCGACGCGCCCTCTTCCACCTTCTCGCCGCGATACATCACCAGCACGCGATCGGCCACTTCAGCCACCACGCCCATGTCGTGCGTGATGAAGATCACGCCCATGTTCATCTCGTCCTGCAAGCCGCGGATCAGTTGCAGGATCTGCGCCTGGATCGTCACGTCGAGCGCGGTGGTCGGTTCGTCGGCGATCAGCAATGCGGGCTTGCACGAGAGCGCCATCGCGATCATCACGCGTTGGCGCATGCCGCCCGACAGTTGATGCGGAAACCGCGCCGCCACCCGGCGCGCTTCGGGAATGCGCACGAGTTCGAGCAGACGCAGCGTTTCCGCGTGCGCGGCCGAACGGCTCTTGCCCTGATGCAAGGCGATCGCCTCGCTGATCTGATCGCCGACCGTGAAGACCGGATTGAGCGAGGTCATCGGCTCCTGGAAGATCATCGCGATGTCGGCGCCGCGAATCGAGCGCATCGTGCCCGACGACGCTTTCGCGAGGTCGAGCACGCTGCCGTCGCGGCGCCGGAAGGCGATGCCGCCGCCGGCAAGGCGCCCACCGCCATGCTCGATCAGCCGCATCAACGCGAGCGAGGTCACCGATTTGCCCGAACCCGATTCGCCGACGATCGCCAGCGTCTCGCCGCGCTCGACGGTGAACGACAGATGGCGCACCGCGTTGACGGTTGCGTCGCCGCTGCGAAACGCGACCGACAGATCGTCGACCGCGAGCACGCGTTGCGGCGGCAAGGTTTCGATAAGCGGACGGGCGGTGTGCGATGAAGTCGGCACGGTGGTTCCTTTGAATTCGAACGCGGCTAGCGAAAGTTCAGGCGATGGCTCTGGCGATAATCAGGCAATAACCCGGCGAGCGGATCAACGGTAGATCGCCGTCACCGGCGTTTCGCCGGGACGCGCGAAACCGCGATACATGCCCTCGGTATTGAACGGCAGCGTGACGTTGCCGCGCGCATCGACGGCGATCAGGCCGCCACGGCCGTCGATCCTCGGCAGGCGGTGCATCACGACGTCGTGCGCCGCCTCTTCCAGCGAAACCTGGCGATAGGCCATTTGCGCGGCGACGTCGTAGGCGGCGACCATGCGCATGAACATCTCGCCGGAGCCGGTGGTCGAGACCGCGCACGTCGCGTCGTCCGCATAACAGCCCGCGCCGATCAGCGGCGTGTCGCCGACCCGGCCCACCTGCTTGTTGGTGACGCCGCCCGTTGAAGTAGCCGCCGCCACGTGGCCATGCCGATCGAGCGCGACCGCGCCGACGGTGCCGAACTTGCGGTTCGGGTCGATCGGCTCGTGCGGCGCGGGATCGTCGTCGTTCGTGGACGGCAAGCCCGCGAGCGTCGCGCCGTCGTGGTCGAGCATCGCGCGCTGCCGGTCGCGCGCGAGCAGCCATTGACGGTGGCGCGCCTCGGTATGGAAATACCCGGGCTCGACGAATTCGAGTCCGTGCGCGGCCGCGAAGGCTTCCGCGCCTTCGCCGGTGAAGAGCACATGCTCGCTGCTTTCGAGCACGCGGCGCGCCGCCAGAATCGGATTGCGCACGCGTTTCACGCAGCAGATCGCGCCGGCTTCGAGCGTGCCGCCATCCATGATGGCGGCGTCGAGTTCGTGCGTGCCGGCCGCCGTGTAGACCGCGCCGCGACCCGCGTTGAAGAGCGGGCAATCCTCGAGCAGACGCACGGCTTCGCTCACGGCGTCGAGCGCGCTGCCGCCGTCGGCGAGGATGCGCTGGCCGGCGCTCAGCACGGCATGCAAGGCTGCGTGATATTCGGCTTCGGCGCCGGACGACATCGACGCGCGCAGGATCGTCCCTGCGCCGCCATGAATGGCAATGACTGCGTTGGAGTTCATCGTTTGGTTTTGCTGGTGCGGGTGGTGCTGCTGGTGCGGGCGGTGCTCGCGCCGCACTTGTCGCGGGCCGCGCCGCTGGAGGCGCGCGCGGGTTTGTCCATTGCGGCGATCGGCGCGGGCTGAGGATCGGTGAGCCAGGGCAGCACGAATTCGGTGACGTCGGCGGCCGCTTTCACCGAGCGCTTGGCGCGATACGCGACCGCGTCGCAAAGTGCCTCGATCACGGCGAGCACGGCGGAGTCGGCATTGGCCGCGAGCCGCCGCTCGGAGCGCACGTACAGCGAGAGATCGGCGAAATGCGCGAGCGGCGAGCGCGGGCTGTCGGTTAGCGCAAGCACGCGCGCGCCGCGGCTCGCGGCACGGCGCGCGAGTTCGATGGTGTCCTCGACATAGCGCGGGAATACGATGCCGATCACCAGATCGCCTTCGTCGGAATTGAAGAGACGCCGCGCGGCATGCGACGGCCCGCCGATCAGCGCGAGCGATTGCACGTTGTCGTGATACGGCATCAGCCCGTGCTCCATCAGGCCAGCGAGAAACGAGCTGGTGCCCGCGCCCAGCACGAACACCCGGCGCGCGGCGAGGATCGCCTCGACGGCGGCTTCGGCCGCGGCGCTATCGATCGCGCTGCGCGTGGAGTGCAGGTTGGCGGCGGCCTGTTCGAGCGACGCGTCGATCAGGTTGTCGCCGGCCGCGAGCGATTCCTGCGCGCTGCGCAATCGCTCGACCGGCGCGAGCGTCGCTTCGAAACCGCGCACCAGCGCCTCACGAAACTGCGGATAGCCGTCGAAGCCGAGCGTGCGCGCAAAGCGATTCGCCGTCGCCACGGACGCGCCGACCACGCTCGCGAGTTCGTCGATACGCATGGTGGCCGCGCGAAACAGATTGGCCAGCACGTATTCGCCCATGCGCCGGTGAATCGGCGTGAGAGTCGGCATGGCCGCGGCAATGCGCGAGGCGATGGCCTGCTCGGCGGAGTTGGGAGCAACGGATGGGTGATGAATCATACGAGCGAGGCGGACCACCTGATGTAAGCCAAATGCATGAAAGTATGTTTACATAGAAAACGCCTGGAAAAAAATTCATTTTCATTCGCGCGGGTTTTCCCGAACGTTTCAGGGGCACGCAAGGCGGCTCACCACGGCGACGAGCGGCGCGGCGGCGAGACTGATCTGTTCGGCGGACTGCGCGACCCGATTCGACCACGCGAGCCGCTGAAATGCGGCGGGAAAACCGGGAAAACGGATCGCGGACGAAGTCGGCGAAGAAGACTAGGCATGCATCGATGAACTCCCGCAACGAGGTAGGGGAGACCGTCGTCGCCGCTATCGCGCGGCGCGGCGCTCCACTTCTTGCGGTGTTATTCTTCGCTCGCCATGAATCTCGAAAGCATCCTCTTCACTCAAGGTTTCGGCTCGCGCCGCCAATGCCGCGCGCTGATCGCCGACGGCCGCGTGAGCGTCGGCGGCACGGTCCGCACCGATGCAGACGCCGATTTTTCAATCGACGACAGCGCGTTCAGCTTCAGCGTGGACGGCGTTGCCTGGCCGTATCGCGAGCGCGCCTATCTGCTTCTGAACAAGCCCGCCGGCTATGAATGCTCGCGTGAGCCGCAGCATCATCTGAGCGTGTTCAGCCTGTTGCCGCCGCAATTCGCCGAGCGCGGCGTGCAATGCGTGGGCCGCCTCGATCAGGACACGACCGGCCTCTTGCTGCTCTCCGACGACGGCAAGTTCGTCCATCTGTTCACGTCGCCGAAACGCAAGGTGCGCAAGGTGTATGTCGCGACCACGCGTCATCCGGTCGACGACGCGCAATTGGCCGCGCTGCGCGACGGCGTGTTGCTGCATGGCGAGCCCAAGCCGATCGCCGCCGTCGAAGCCGAGGCGCGCGGCGACCGTCAGTTGGCGCTCACCGTGATGGAAGGCAAATACCACCAGGTCAAGCGGATGATCGCGGCAGCCGGCAATCGTTGCGAGGCGCTGCATCGCGAGCGGATCGGCGGGCTCGCCTTGCCCGCCGCGCTGGCACCCGGCGCATGGCAATGGCTCGACGAAACCGACCTCGGATCTTTACGAAGCGGGTAAACCGGTAGCGTCCCCTTTAACGCATTGATGCAGCACGAAAAACATGTGCGCGATCGCGCACATCGGCTGCGGGACGCGCATGGATGCGCTGCGTCGCAGCATGCCCTTCCTTTCAGCGCCCTCTATACTCGATTAAACAAGGACTAAAAAAGTTCAAGGAGGGTGCCATGGTCGTCCACGACACAAGCGGGATCTGGTACATGATGGTTGCTTTCGCCGGCCTCGGGCTGGTGGTGATCGGCGGACTGCTGATCGTGATGCGGCGGCGGCACAAATACCAACCTAATCTGATCGGGGCGTTGATCGGCGCGATGCTGTGCTTCCTGCTGCTGGAAGCGTTGCCGGCGTTGACCTGATGCATTGACGCCGCTCGGCGCCGGCTCGTTCGGCCGGCGTGATGTGGTGTGGTGGCCGAGGATGTCCGGCACCGTGGTTCGTCGACCGTGGGTCGATTGACCCTCACGCGGCCATATATTCACGGCTCGCCCGTTGCGCTCTCACGCAAGAAATCTTCGACGCTCGGATAACGCAAGCGCACGCGCAATTCCTCCTTGAGGCGCCGGTTCACGAGCCGCCTCGATTCACGCATGAAAGACAGCAGGGTCGGCTCGATCTCCTGTTCCGCTTGTGCGCGCGTGATGCGAGGCGCGCGCGGCAAGCCGAACGCGTCGGCGACGCGGTCGAAATACTCCCCCATCTTCAGCGACGTGTCGTCGGACGCGTGGATCGCGCGCGCCGGCCGGCCGTGCGTCGCGAGACGCACGAGGATCGCGGCGAGATCGTCGGCGTGGATATGGTTGGTGTAGACGTCGTCGGCATCGATCAAGGCGGGCGTGCGCTTTTCGAGGCGCGCCAACGGCAGACGATTGCGCGCATAGATGCCAGGAATGCGCGCGATGCTGGCGGCGAGCGTGCCGCGCGCCGTCGCGCGCCGCAATTGCCGCTCGGCCGACACGCGCCGTTTCGCGCGAGCGTTGGCCGGTTGCGTGTTGCGCGTTTCGTCGATCCACGCGCCGCCGCAGTCGCCGTAGACGCCCGTCGTGCTTGCGTAGACGAGCCGTATCGGCGCGCGTGAGCCGGCGGTCCGGCGCACCCCGTCGGGTACAATATTGGCTGCTTCAGATTCAGGCCACGAGGCAGCGCTCAGGTTGCGCAACCCGCGGCGCAGCCGCCCTACCGGCGCCACCGCCCCGCGTGCTGCGCGCAGCGCGCGATCGCGGCGAGTGCCCAGCGTGGCGAGCAAGGCGCGAGTCCGGCGATCGTCGTCGCCGGTTTTTTGCGGTGGCGCGAGGTGCAGCACCGTCGGCGCGAGACCGGCGAGCCGTTTCAGACTGCGGCGCGCATCGAGGTCGCCGACCAGCGGTGTGACGCCCGCGGCGCGCAATTCGGCGCTGCGCTCGGCGTGGCTGGTCAGCGCGAAGATATGCGCGCGCGGTCGCAGCAAGGGCACGCAGCGCATGCCGACGTCGCCGCAACCTACGATTAACACGCGCGGCCGGCGTAAATTTCGTGTCGCTTTCATGGTGCAGGCATTGTAGCCGTCAAGCGCGGCAGGTATCGCGCAGTTGAGACCGCGCGTTCCATGACGCCGGTCCCATGGCGCGGGTCCGATAACGATTACCGACTTTTCGATTTCGAACACTCTATGGCATTTAACGTCACGCTCCGGCAAAGCGGCCGGCAGTTTCAGGTAGAACAGGATGAACCGGTGCTCACCGCCGCCTTGCGCCAGGGCATCGGCCTGCCCTACGGTTGCAAGAACGGCGCCTGCGGTTCGTGCAAGGGCACCGTGGTGAGCGGTGAGATCGAACAGCGCTCGCATTCGTCATCGGCTTTGTCGAACGACGAGAAAACGCGCGGCATGGCGCTGTTCTGCTGCGCCACGGCCTGCTCCGATCTCGAAGTGGACATCCGCGAAGTGGCCGGTGTCGGCGATGTGCAGGTCAAGAAGCTGCCCTGCCGCGTGAACGCGATCGAACGGAAAGCCGACGACGTGGTCGTGCTGAAGCTGCAACTGCCCGCCAACGAACGTCTGCAATATCTCGCCGGCCAGTACCTCGAATTCATCCTGAAGGACGGCAAGCGCCGCAGTTATTCGATGGCGAGCGCGCCGCACACCGAAGGCCCGATCGAATTGCATATTCGTCACATGCCTGGCGGCGCCTTCACCGATCACGTATTCAACACGATGAAAGAGCGCGACATTCTGCGCTTCGAAGCGCCGCTCGGCACGTTCTTCCTGCGTGAGGAATCGGATAAGCCGATCGTGCTGCTCGCCTCGGGCACGGGCTTCGCGCCGCTGAAGGCGATCGTCGAGCACGCGGCGTTCAAGAACCTCGACCGGCCGATGACCTTGTATTGGGGCGCGCGCCGCAAGAAGGATCTGTATCTGCTCGACCTGGCCGAGCAATGGGCTCGCGAGATTCCGAACTTCAAGTTCGTGCCGGTGCTCTCGGAGCCGGACGCGAGCGATGCGTGGACGGGCCGCGTCGGCTTCGTGCATCGCGCGGTGGTCGAGGATCTGCCTGATCTGTCGGCTTACCAGGTGTATGCATGCGGCGCGCCGGTGATGGTGGAGTCGGCGCAGCGCGATTTCACGCAGCATCATCGGCTGCCGGAAGACGAGTTTTATGCGGATTCGTTTACTAGCGCGGCGGATCTGGCGAATCCGGTTTGAGCGGTAACGCAGCGTCAGCGTACACGCGTCGATGCTCGCGGAGCTGAGTTCGGCAAGCGCGGCTGTGCACGCGGCCGCGCTTGGCGCATGGATGGCGGATGCCGATAAACGCGTCGATTTTGACCTGCAGTGCGCGCGCCTGATTTTCAAGCGCCGCATGCTCGGGCAAAAGCAATTTGGGCAAGGGCGTATGGCCGTCTGTTCCGGCTACACCGAGATTGGATGCGACAAAGTCGACTGCCGCCAGCGTGTCGAACAGCATCTCACCCCACACGGGTTCGTGATGCGCGACACGATTACGCGTCTGATAAATGCGTTCCAACCGGATGGCCACCGCCGACCGGTTTATCCGCTTGTTGGGGAAAATGCGCTTGAGCGCCGACTTCCATAGTGTCTGTTCATAATCGCTGGAAAAGAGCCGCTTCCAGAAGTACATCGTGAGCTGAGTGATGACTTGCCCGCTCCGAACAGAGATTGCTCTTTGCCGTGCATCGAGCCGAAACTCATGGCGCAGCGCGGCCGGCACGCCGCGGCGAAATGCTGCCTCGTCCAATGCGTGTTTCTCAGTGGGCTTAAGTTTGGCGTAGGCGGCACGCTGGGCACCGCGCACCGCCGCTTCGATCTTGGCGCGCTCCTCGTCCTTCCATGTAAAAGGCCCCGGTGGGCGACGCAACCAGCCGCCAACGCCGAAATGTTCGGTCAGCCTGTCGCAGGCTGCGTTGCGCAGTGCGATTTCGACCACCGCGGTTACGCTCATCAGCGCGCCCGCCACTTGCAGCATCTGCTGATGAAGCGCGACCGCCGCGCGCGTGGTGCCCGCCAGCGACTGAAAGGTGTTAAGGCGTTCGCCCGAAAGCAGCGCGGCGACTGCCGCAATGTCTTCGTCAGTCAGATGTTCCATTGACGTTTGGCTCCTGGGCTTTTAGAATCGTCGGCGATAAGTCGGGATCAGCGTCGGCAGCTATCCTCGGATGGGCGGACCCCCGGCTTCCTCATTCAAAACGGGCGCTCACTCGAGCGCCCGTTTGCATTTCCAGCGGTTGTTTTCATGCGCCACCGATTCCGGCACCGCCCGCGCAGAAATGATCCGCGTCACATTTTAGTCAGCCATACGTCTCATAATCGGTCTGCGATCTGAACTCGCGCTGCCCACAAAAATATCGGCACAACGCAAATTCACGGTTTACACCAGCGCTTTCCTTGTCGTATTCTTTCGCGCATGAACCGCATCCAATCCGAACTTCGACGTCGCCGCTCGCCGCTCCCTTAGGGACGCCGCCGGCTTCGCCACGGATTCGCGCCGCACAACGGCGCAAGCTGTTCGAATCATGAAAGCCACGGCATGCCGTGGCTTTTTTGTTTTTCCTGGCCTTCTTCCCTACCGGGCCACCCTTCATTCACTTTTCACCCTGCTGTCTGGAGCCTGCCGTCATGAACTTCACTGAGTACCCGATCGAGTCGCTGATGTACATCACGAACCGGCCCGAAATCGTTTTCACGCACGGCAAGGGCTCATGGCTCTACGACAACGACGGCAAGCGATATCTGGACTTCATCCAGGGCTGGGCGGTCAACAGTCTCGGCCACTGCAATGAAGGCATGATCGAAGCACTCAACAAGCAGGCGCAACTGCTGATCAATCCTTCGCCGGCGTTCTACAACGAGCCGATGGCAAAGCTCGCCGCTCTGCTCACGCAGCACAGCTGCTTCGACAAGGTGTTCTTTGCGAACAGCGGCGCCGAAGCCAACGAAGGCGCGATCAAACTCGCGCGCAAGTGGGGCAGGAAATACAAGGACGGCGCGTTCGAGATCATCACGTTCGATCACAGCTTCCACGGCCGCACGCTGGCCACCATGTCCGCGAGCGGCAAGCCGGGCTGGGACACGATCTACGCACCGCAAGTGCCCGGCTTTCCGAAGGCGGATCTGAACGACATCGCATCGGTGGAAAAACTCATCAACGCGAAAACGGTCGCCGTGATGCTCGAGCCGATCCAGGGCGAAGGCGGCGTGATTCCCGCCACGCGCGAATTCATGCAGCAACTGCGTGCGCTGACGAAGCAACACAACATCCTCTTGATCGTCGACGAAGTGCAAAGCGGTTGCGGCCGGGCCGGCACGCTGTTCGCCTATGAGCTGTCGGGCATCGAGCCGGACATCATGACGCTCGGCAAGGGCATCGGCGGCGGCGTGCCGCTCGCGGCGCTGCTCTCGAAAGCGGACGTCGCCGTGTTCGATGCCGGCGATCAGGGCGGCACCTACAACGGCAACCCGCTGATGACCGCGGTCGGCTATTCGGTGATCTCGCAACTGACCGCGCCGGGTTTCCTCGAAGGCGTGCGTGAGCGCGGCGACTATCTGCGCACGAAACTGCTCGAGTTGTCGGAAGAACGCGGCTTTATCGGTGAACGCGGTGAGGGTCTGCTGCGCGCGCTGCTGCTCGGCAAGGACATCGGCAACCAGATCGTCGAGAAGGCGCGCGACATGCAGCCCGACGGTTTGCTGCTGAACGCGGCGCGTCCGAACCTGCTGCGCTTCATGCCGGCGCTGAACGTGACGAACGAGGAAATCGACCAGATGATGGCGATGCTGCGTTCGATCCTCGACACGCTGTAATCAATCGGACAGGACACGCCTATGACGACGAGCGCCGCGCTATCGATTCGCCGCTTCGACGCGAGCGACACCGATGCCGTGGTCGCGCTATGGCAGGAAGCGTTCCCCGAGTATCGGGACGTGACGCGGCCGCAGCGCAACCCGCATCTGTCGATCGCCAACAAGCTGGCGACGCAACCGGAACTGTTCTTTGTGGCGGTGCTCGGCGAGCGAATCGTCGGCACGGTGATGGGTGGGTATGACGGACACCGTGGCTGGCTATATTCGCTCGCGGTGGATGCGTCGCTGCGTCGTCATGGCATCGGCACGCGTCTGGTCGCGCATGTCGAAACCGCATTGACCGAACGTGGCTGCCCGAAGCTGAACCTGCAAGTCCTGTCCGCGAAGGCGGACGTGCGCGCGTTTTACGAAGCGCTCGGTTATCGCGCCGACGCGGTGATCAGTCTCGGCAAGCGTCTCGGCGAATTCGCGGACGCCGCGCCGGCTGCGTAAAGCCGCGCCGCCCGAATGAAAAAAAGACCACATGCGTTTATCACGCATGCGGTCTTTTTCATCGGCATGGCAAACCTGGCTCGGGTCAATGACCCACTCATTCGCCCAGGTAAGCCGCCCGCACCTTCGGATCATCCAGCATCTGCTTCGCGTCGCCGGACATCGTGACGAGCCCCGAGTCCATCACATAGCCGCGGTTCGCGGCCTGCAACGCGAGACGCGCATTCTGCTCGACCAGCAGCACGGTCATGCCTTCAGCCGAAATAGCGCGCACCACCTCGAAGATCTTCTCGACCATGATCGGCGACAGACCCATCGACGGCTCGTCGAGCAGCAGCAGCTTCGGCTTCGAGATGATCGCGCGCGCCATCGCCAGCATCTGCTGTTCGCCGCCCGAGAGCGTGCCCGCATACTGCGTCGCGCGTTCCTTCAGGCGCGGGAAAAAGCCGAACATGCGATCGACGTCCGCCTTGATGCCGTCGGTATCGTTGCGCAGATAGGCACCCATCTGCATGTTCTCGACGATCGACATGCGCGCGAAGATGCCGCGGCCTTCCGGCACCATCGCGAGGCCGCGCTTGAGCAGCTCGTGCGCCGGGATGCCCTTGATCGACTGGCCCATGTACTCGATGTCGCCGGCCGAATACGGCTTCAGACCCGTGATCGCCTTCATCGTCGTGGTCTTGCCCGCGCCGTTCGCGCCGATCAGCGTGACGAGTTCGCCCTGCGCGACTTCGAGGTCGATGCCCTTGACTGCCTGGATGCCGCCGTAATTGACCTGCAGGCCCTTGATTTTCAACATTGCTTGCGTTGTGGACATCAGTGGACTCCCGCACCCAGATAAGCTTCGATCACCTTCGGATCCTTCTGCACGTCTTGCGGCAGACCTTGCGCAATCACCTTGCCGTAGTCGAGCACCGTCATCTGGTTGCACAGACCCATCACGAGTTTCACGTCGTGTTCGATTAGCAGGATCGTCTTGCCGTCCGTGCGGATCTTGTCGAGCAGCTTGGTCAGCTCGACCTTTTCCGTTGCGTTCATGCCCGCCGCCGGTTCGTCCAGCGCGAGCAGCTTCGGATCGGTTGCCAGTGCACGCGCGATTTCCAAACGGCGCTGGTGGCCGTACGACAGGTTGCGCGACGTGTAGTCCGCGTACTGCGCGATGCCGACGTATTCCAGCAGTTCGATCGCGCGTTCCTTGATCTCGCGCTCTTCGCGGCGCTCGGCCGGAGTCTGGAACACCGCGCCCACCAGGCCGTGCTTCGTGCGCACGTGGCGTCCGACCATCACGTTTTCCAGCGCGGTCATGCCGCCGAACAGACGGATGTTCTGGAACGTGCGCGCGATCCCGGCCTTCGCCACCTGATAGACGGCGGTCGGCGTGTAGTTCTCGCCGTCGAGCTTGAAGTCGCCCGAATCCGGCGTGTACAGCCCCGTGATCACGTTGAAGAAAGTGGTCTTGCCGGCGCCGTTCGGGCCGATCAGACCGTAGATCTGGCCGGCCTTGATTTCGAGGCCGACGTCGGACAGCGCCTGCAGGCCGCCGAAGCGTTTGTTGACGCCCTTCACCGACAGTCGAATGTTGTCGCTCATGTGTTTTCTCCCTGCCGGTTTATGCGCGCACCGGCTTCTTGCCGGCCCGTTTCGCAATCTTCGCGATCTTGTCCTCGTGCTTCGGCGACGGCCACAGGCCTTCCGAGCGGTACAGCATGATCACGACCATCGCGAGGCCGTACAGCAACTGACGGATCACTTCGGTATCGACGATTTCATGGCCGAAGATCATGTTCTGCAGCGGACCCATCGTCGAGCGCAGGAATTCCGGGAACACGGCGAGCAGCACCGCGCCGAGAATCACGCCCGGAATGTGGCCCATGCCGCCGAGCACCACGCAGGCGAGCACCACGACCGATTCCCAGAACGTGAACGATTCCGGCGACACGAAGCCTTGGAACGAGCCGAACATCGCGCCCGACAGACCGCCGAACGACGCACCCATCGCGAACGCCAGCAGCTTCACGTTACGGGTGTTGATGCCCATCGCCTTCGCGGCGATTTCGTCTTCGCGGATGGCGGCCCACGCGCGGCCGATACGCGAGTGCTGCAAGCGCGTGCACGTCCAGATCACGAACAGCGAGCAGATCACGAACAGGTAGTAGTACATGTACACCGACGGGAACGAGAACCCGAGGAAGGTGTGCGTCTGGGCGAGGCTGAAGCCGCCGACGTTGACCGGATCGATCCCCGTGATGCCCTTCGGTCCGTTGGTGATGTTCACCGGACGGTCGAGGTTGTTCATGAAGATCCGCACGATTTCCCCGAAACCGAGGGTCACGATCGCGAGGTAGTCGCCCCGCAGACGCAAGGTCGGCGCGCCGAGCAGAACCCCGAAGAGCGCGGCGAGCGCCATCGCGCACGGCACGATGATCCAGATCGGCGTATGCAGCCCGTTCGGCGCCAGATGCGCGATCCACTCGAACTGCGAGGCCAGGTGCGGCGAGCTCAGCAGCGCCGCGGTGTACGCGCCGATCGCGTAGAACGCGATGTAGCCCAAATCCAGCAGGCCGGCGAAGCCGACCACCACGTTGAGACCGAGCGCGAGCATCACGTACAGCATCGCGAAGTCGAGCACGCGGACCCAGTAGTTGCCGCCGGCGGCGCCGATGATCATCGGCGCGGCGATCACGAAGATCGCGGTGATGATGCCGACGACCAGCGTCTTCGTGAGGTTCTTTTCAGGGATGAGCGTCGTGGACGGCTCGATCGGTTGAATTGAGGTCATGTCTGTTTACTCCTTATGGCCCGGGATCAAGCGCGATCCGCAACGCGTTCGCCGAGCAGGCCCGACGGACGGAACACCAGCACGATGATCAGCACGATGAACGCGAACACGTCCTGATAGTTACTGCCGAACACGCCACCGGTCAGGTTGCCGATGTAGCCGGCGCCCAACTGTTCGATCAGGCCGAGAATCACGCCGCCGACCATCGCGCCGCCGAGATTGCCGATGCCGCCCAGCACCGCCGCGGTAAAGGCCTTCAGGCCGGGGATGAAGCCCATGTAGAAGTGAGCGTTGCCGTATTCGGACGCGATCATCACGCCAGCGAGCGCGGCGAGCGCCGAGCCGATCATGAAGGTCGCCGAAATCACGAAGTTCGGGTTCACGCCCATCAGGCTCGCGACGCCGGGGTTCTCGGCGATCGCGCGCATCGCGCGGCCGAGCCTGGTCTTGTGAACCAGCAGCAGCAGGCCGCCCATCACGAGGAACGCCACCACGATGATCACGATTTCGGTCATCGAGATCACGGCGCCGGGCGTCGTTTCGGTGGCCTTGATCACGTTGATCGGATCGGTGGGCAGCAGTTGCGGGAACGGCAGCGGGTTGCGCGACCAGATCATCATCGCGAGCGTTTGCAGCAGGATCGACACGCCGATCGCGGTGATCAGCGGGGCGAGACGCGGCGCCTTGCGCAACGGCCGGTAAGCCACGCGCTCGATCGTGTAGCCGACCGCCGCGCACACCACGGCGGCGATCGCCAGCGCGATGCACAGCGTCGGCACGTTGCCTAAGCCGGGGAAGTGGTTCTGCAGCACGCCTATGGCGGAGAGCGCGACCATCGCGCCCACCATCAACACGTCGCCATGAGCGAAGTTGATGATGCCCAGAATGCCGTAAACCATCGTATAGCCCAGTGCGATGATGGCGTAAACGCTGCCAAGCACCAGCCCGTTGAGGACCTGCTGGATGAAGATATCCATTTAATGCTCCTTAGCCCGTGCGGCCGGATTCGCGTTCTTCATCAGCCGGTGGGCGGTGATGCGTTACGGAATCTCAACGGCACTGCGGGTACTGATGTAAAAGACCGGTAAGGGTTATCCGCCGCCGGTTAGCCTTGACGACCGGGATGCGGTCGCGGGCTCGCCTTGAGCGGATGCAAAAACGGCACCGTTGGGTGGTTTCGGTGCCGTCAGGCTGAACGTCCCGTCATCACATCTTCACGACGTCGAGAACCGCTTTCTTGCCGTCCTTGAAGTCGTAAAGCGTAATGGCGCCCTCTTTCAAATCACCCTTGTCGTCGAACGCGATGTGGCCGATTACCCCGGTGTAATCGGTGGACGGCATCGCAGCCAGCACCTTGGGCGCCTCGATCGAATTAGCGCGCTTCATTGCATCGACAATCACGTACACAGCGTCGTACGTGAACGGTGCGTAAATCTGCACCGGCGTGTGGAAGCGGTCGACGTACTTCTTTTCGAAGTCCGCTCCCCTGTCCATTTTCGAAAGCGCGAGTCCCGCTTCCGAACAGACCAGGTTTTGCACGGCGGTTCCCGCCAGCTCACCCACCTTGTCGGTACACACGCCGTCGCCGCCAAGGATTTTTGCCCTGATTCCGAGCGCCGCCGCCTGCTTCGTAAACGGCCCGCCCGTCGCGTCCATGCCGCCGAACATGATGACGTCCGGATGAACACTCTTGATCTTTGTGAGGATGGCCCGGAAATCCGTGGCCCGGTCGTTCGTCGCTTCGCGCGCGACGATCTTTGCTCCGCTCGCCTCCACGGTCTTCGCGAATTCGTCCGCGAGCCCCTTACCGTAGGCGGTCGCATCGTCCACTACGGCGATGCGTTTGGCGCTCAACGCCTTCGTGGCGTAATTGGCGAGCGCCGGCCCTTGTTGTGCGTCGGTGGCGACGACCCGGTAGGCCGTCTTGAAACCCTGCTGCGTGTACGCCGGATTCGTCGACGACGGCGAGATCTGCACGATGCTCGCATCGCTATAGATCTTCGAGGCCGGAATCGACACGCCCGAATTCAGATGCCCGACCACCGCCACGACGTGATCGTCGACCAGCTTCTGTGCGACCGCCGTGCCCGTTTTCGGATCCGCGGCATCGTCTTGCGCGTCGAGCTGCAACTGGATCTTGCGGCCGTCGATCGTCAAGCCCTGCGTATTGATTTCCTCGACCGCCAGGCGCGCGCCGTTTTCATTGTCCTTGCCAAGATGCGCGATGCCGCCCGTCAATGGGGCCGCATGGCCGATCTTCACGATCGTCGCTTCACTAACCGGTGCGCTTGCCGCCGTCGCAGCCGATGCACCCGCTCCCGCCTCGCCATCCTGTTTCTTGCCGCACGCGGTCAACATCGCAACCGCGGCCGCGATGGACACGGCGTAAGCAAACTTGACTCGCATTAAGTAGGTCTCCCGCGCCTTGCAAAAATCTATTGTCCGGGACCCGGAGGCCTTGAGAACGCGCGCATTGTAACTCCAATTTTGCGACGGGCAATATTGTTGAACCGGCAGGGTTTTCCTGCATTGCAACCTTATTTTGAGAGCGGAATCCGTCAATGGGCGCAACCGGGTTGCGACTGTTTTTCGTGCATCAGTTGCACCATCGTCGCGCCCACTGGCATCAAGTGTTGCGGCCGATTCGCCCTGCGCCCGATTCCGCCTTGGCTCGCGTTAGGTATTACGTTTTTGCGCGCATTCGGAGCGACGCACTATTTTAGTGCGCCAAAAATCGGCGCAGCGGTTTCGACGTCATTTAAATGGGGCGCTACCGTGCGAAACGCGTTAATACTCGGGTCGGATTTCAAAAAAATTTGCGCGCCAGCGCACGAAAAACGAGCGAAAGGCGCGATCCGGCACTTTATCTTTTGGTCGCAGCGCGAACCGGACGGCGAAAAAAAACGCGCCCTTGGGCGCGCTTCTTGTGAGGAGATATTTGCTCTTAGGCCGGCAAGCCCAAGCCGCGCGGCAGCGGAAAAGCGATGTTTTCCTCGATACCGTCGAGCGCGCGCACATTGCGCACGCCGAGCTCGCGCAAGCGGGCGATCACCGCTTGCGCCAATACTTCCGGCGCCGATGCGCCGGCCGTCACGCCGATCCGGCGCTTGCCCTCGACCCAGACCGGGTCGATCTGGTCCGGCGAATCCACCATGTAGGCGGGCACGCCGAGCTTTTCGGCAAGTTCGCGCAGCCGGTTGGAGTTGGAACTGTTCGGGCTGCCGACCACGATGACGACGTCGCACTGCGGCGCCATGAACTTCACCGCGTCCTGGCGGTTTTGCGTGGCGTAGCAGATGTCCTGCTTCTTGGGCTCGCGGATCGACGGGTATTTGGCCTTCAATGCGCCGATGATTTCCGCAGCGTCGTCGACCGACAAAGTGGTTTGCGTGACGAACGCGATCCGCTCGGGATCGGCCAGTTGCAAAGCTTGCACATCTTCAATGTCCTCGACCAGATGCATGCCCTCGCCGGCCTGCCCCATCGTGCCTTCCACCTCGGGGTGGCCCTTGTGGCCGATCATGACGATGTCGAAGCCGTCCTGGCGCATCTTCGCGACCTCGATATGCACCTTGGTCACGAGCGGACAGGTGGCGTCGTAGACACGCAGCCCGCGCGACTCGGCTTCCGAACGCACGGCCTTGGAGACGCCGTGAGCGCTAAAGATGACCGTATTGCCGGCCGGCACCTCTTCGAGCCGCTCGATGAAGATCGCGCCCTTCTTGCGCAGATCCTCGACGACGTAGGCGTTGTGGACGATTTCGTGGCGTACATAGATCGGCGAGCCGTGCAGCTTGATGGCCCGCTCCACGATCTCGATCGCCCGATCGACGCCGGCACAGAACCCGCGCGGCTGCGCCAGCAGGATCTCGGTTTCGGCAAGAGTCGTATCCGTGATGCTCATGTTCACAAAATCCCGATGATTTTCACTTCAAACGCCAGCGCCTGGCCGGCAAGCGGGTGGTTGAAATCGAACAGGGCCGACGTTTCGCCGACTTCCTTCAGGACGCCGGCGTAACGGCCGCCGCCCGGCGCGTTGAATTCGACCAGATCGCCTGGCGAAAAATCCTCGCCGATCATGCTGTTTTCGCGCAGCGTGGCCAGCGAGACGCGCTGAATCAGTTCGGGATTGCGGGGACCGAACGCCTGACCTGGCGCTAGCTGAAAGGTCGAATGGTGGCCCACCTTCAAACCTAGCAGAATATCTTCCAGCGGCGGCGCCAATTGACCCGCACCGAGCAGAAGCGTGGCTGGTTTGTCGGTAAACGTGTTGATGACTTCGGCGCCATCGGCAAGGGAAAGCCGGTAATGAAGCGTCACGTGGGAACCGGGCTTCACTTCGGAAATGTCGATGATGCTCATGCAATGCTCGCTCTGTCGAAGCGCGCTGCACGCGTGCGCCGCGGGCGCAGGCGACGCGTGTGGCAAACCATCGGGGTGCCGTGCGCAAAGCGCTTATTGTAAGCCACATAGCGTGCAGCGGCTTGCGGCCGTCGCGCGCACCGCGAGGTGCCCGCGGCGTCGCCCGCCGCGCCGAACCCGAAACCGGAGGACTCTATATATATGGCCGATCACGCCTGCACGATTGATAAAACGACGCTGGAATCGGCCTCGCCGGAACCGGACGCTCGTGTGTGTTCACCGGAGTCCGCCGCGCGCTCGTCGCCGGCGCTCCTGCGAGGCAAATGGCACAAGAACGACATGCCGCGCGAGCGGCTGATCGAGCAAGGGCCTGGCGTGCTATCGGATACGGAAATGATCGTACTGGTGCTGGGTGCGGGCTTGCCGGGCCACGACGTATTCAGCGTCGCGGGTGCCTTGCTCGACCGGTTCGGCTCGCTGCGTGCGATGCTCGACGCGACGTATGCGGACTTCGACGGCCTGCGCGGCATCGGGCCTGCGAAAAAGGCGCAATTACTCGCCATCATGGAAATGGCGCGGCGCTCGCTGGTCGATAAAATGCGCAAGCGCTCGCTGATGAACTCGCCCGAAGCCGTGGAAAACTACCTGCGGCTGCTGATCGGCGGTCGGCAGCAGGAAGTTTTCGTGTCGCTCTTTCTCGACGCCCGGCATCGGCTGATTCGTTGCGAGGAAAGCGCGCAGGGCACGCTTACGCGCATGGCGGTGTATCCGCGCGAGATCGTCCGACGGGCGCTGAATCTGAATGCCGCCAGCCTGATCGTCGCGCATAATCACCCGTCCGGCGCGGTTCAGCCGAGCGCGAGCGACTGCCGCCTGACGCACACGCTGCGCGACGCCCTTGCGTTGATCGACGTGCAACTGATCGATCATCTGGTGATCGGCGCGGACAGCACCTACTCGTTCGCCCGCGCCGGCTGGCCGTGACACGGCCTGAGCGCGGAACGGAAAGGCATTGCGCCGTATGCGGAGTCCAAATAAGGTTTGATTTTGCGGCTTTTTTTCTGCTAGAATTCCGGTTTGCCTATTTCCAACCCCCTGTTCCGAAGCCACCAAGGCGTTCCGGAAAGGAAAAGCGACTGCGGTTTCAATAAACTTCAGCGCGGCTCTTTTCAGGAAACTTTCACGGCGTTCGAACTCAGAATTAGCGTATTAGGAGTGCTCTCATGGCACGCGTATGCCAAGTAACTGGGAAAGCGCCGATGAGCGGCAACAACGTTTCCCACGCGAATAACAAAACCAAGCGCCGGTTCCTGCCGAACCTGCAAAACCGCCGCATTTGGGTGGAAAGCGAAAACCGTTGGGTGCGTCTGCGCGTTTCGAACGCTGGCCTGCGCCTGATCGACAAGAACGGTATCGACGCTGTGCTCGCAGACCTGCGCGCACGCGGTGAAGCCTAAGGAGTAAATCATGGCGAAAGGCGCACGCGACAAGATCAAGCTGGAATCGACCGCAGGCACGGGTCACTTCTACACGACGACGAAGAACAAACGCAACATGCCGGAAAAGATGCTGATCAAGAAATTTGATCCGGTCATCCGTAAGCACGTTGACTACAAGGAAACCAAGATCAAGTAAGCCTTGGTTCCTGCCTGACGAAGACAAAGACATGCAAAAAGCCTCGCATTCGTGCGGGGCTTTTTTGTTTTCAGCACGCCGTCGCATTGCGCGGTGCTTACCCGTTCATCGAGCCCTCTCATCTCGCAAGACGGTCCTATCCTGTTCGGCCAGCTTTCCCTAGTTCGTCGCGGCGCGTATCCTTTCTCGTTTTAGCGGCGAGCAAATGGCGCGCCGTCACGGCAAAACGAAAGACGGAGATGTGGGCATGGAATTCGATGTGGCGATTGTCGGTAGCGGTTTGGCCGGGTTGAGCGTCGCGCTCAATCTCGCTCAAACCCGGCGGGTTGCGGTGGTCGCCAAGCGATCGATGACCGAAGGCGCGAGTGACTGGGCGCAAGGCGGCATTGCCGCGGTTCTGGATTCGGCGGACAGCATCGAAAACCATGTGCGCGATACGCTGATCGCCGGCGGCGGCCTGTGCGACGAAGCCGCGACCCGCTTCATCGTCGAGCACGGGCGTGCTGCGATCGAATGGCTGATCGGGCAAGGCGTACCCTTCACCAAGGACGACGCCGCCGAACTCGGCTTTCATCTGACGCGTGAGGGCGGCCATAGCCATCGCCGGATCATTCATGCCGCGGACGCAACCGGCCACGCCGTGGTCGCCACGCTCAGCGAGCGTGTGCGCCGTCATCCGAACATCACGCTCCTCGAAGATCATTACGCGATCGACCTGATAACGTCCGACCGGCTCGGCTTGCCGGGGCGCCGTTGCCACGGCTTGTACGCACTCGATCTGCAGAGCGGCCGCACCGTCACGATTGAAGCGCCGCACACGGTGCTCGCCACCGGCGGCGCCGGCAAGGTCTACCTTTACACCACCAACCCCGATACGGCGACCGGCGACGGCATTGCGATGGCATGGCGAGCCGGCTGCCGCGTGGCGAACATGGAGTTCATCCAGTTCCACCCCACCTGCCTCTTCCATCCATACGCGAAGTCGTTCCTGATCTCCGAGGCGGTGCGCGGCGAAGGCGGCATCCTGAAGCTGCCGGACGGCACGCGCTTCATGCCGAATCACGACGAACGCGCCGAACTCGCGCCGCGCGACATCGTCGCGCGCGCGATCGATTTCGAGATCAAGAAGCGCGGCATCGATTGCGTGTATCTCGACATCAGCCATCAACCGCCTGAATTCTTGCGTGAACATTTTCCAACGATCCTGGCACGCTGCCTGGAGTTCGGCATCGACATCACCAAAGAGCCCATTCCTGTCGTGCCGGCCGCGCACTACACCTGCGGCGGCGTGGTGACCGATTTGGCGGGGCGCACCGATCTGGCGGGCCTCTACGCGGTTGGTGAAACCTCGTGCACCGGCCTTCACGGCGCAAACCGGCTTGCCAGCAATTCGTTGCTCGAATGCCTCGTGATCGGACGCTCCGCCGCGCAGGCCATCGAGGAAGAAGGCTTCTGTGCAGCCGTCCACGCGCCGCTGCCGGACTGGGACGAGAGCCGCGTATCCGATCCGGACGAGGAGGTCGTGGTCGCGCACAATTGGGACGAACTGCGCCGGCTGATGTGGAATTACGTCGGCATCGTGCGTACCGACAAACGGCTCGCGCGAGCCCGGCATCGGCTTGCGCTGCTGCGCGACGAGATCCACGAGTACTACGCGAACTTCAAGGTGAGCCGCGATCTGCTCGAACTGCGCAATCTGGTCGACGTGGCGTCGCTGATCGTCGACGGCGCACGTTCGCGGCGCGAGAGCCGCGGCCTGCACTTCAGCCGTGATTGGCCCGCGACCTTGCCGAAAGCGCTGCCGACGGTTCTCTCGCCGGAACACGTGCGCAACCGCAACGTGTGATCGATATCGAGCCCGAAATGAAAAGACCACCGCTGGTTTTAACCGGCGATGGCCTTTTATCGGTGGATACAGTCGCTTTCGGCGACGCGCGTTAGACGATCCGCATCGAGTAATCCGTTGCGCGTACGTCTTTCGTGAGCGCACCGATCGACACACGATCGACGCCCGTTTCGGCGATCGTCCGCACCGTCTCGAAGTTCACACCGCCCGAGACTTCCAGCACCGCTCTGCCCGCCGTAATGCGGACCGCTTCGCGCATCGCATCGAACGAAAAATTGTCCAGCAGAATGGATTGCGCACGATGGGCCAGCGCGGTTTCGAGTTGCTCGATCGTCTCGACTTCTATCTGGATCGACACACCCGCATTCAGAGCGAGCGCCGCATCCATCGCCGCGCCGACACCGCCCGCCGCGGCGATGTGGTTTTCCTTGATAAGAATGCCGTCGTACAGCGCGAGCCGTTGATTCGCGCCGCCGCCGACGCGCACGGCGTATTTCTGCGCGAGCCGCAAGCCCGGCAAAGTCTTGCGCGTATCGAGAATGCGCGTTCGCGTATGCGCGATCGCGTCCACATAGCGGCGCGTTACGCTCGCCACACCTGAGAGCAGTTGAAGGAAGTTCAGCGCGTTACGTTCAGCGGTCAACAATGCACGCACCGGACCGCGCAGTTCGCAAACCGTGCTGTCCGACATCATGCGATCGCCCTCGCGATACCGCCACCGCACCTCGATCCGTGGATCGACCTCGTGCATCACCGCGTTGAACCAGGGCACGCCGCACAGCACCGCATCCTCGCGCACAATAATGCGCGCATCGCGCACTTCGTCTGCGGGAACAAGGCGACCGGTCTGGTCGCCGGCGCCAACGTCTTCGATCAACGCATCGGCAACATTGCGAGCCAACGCAGCATCGAACGCGGCACCGTACTGAGCGTGAATGTCAGCGAACAGCGGCGACACCGCATCGGTCGGATTGCGCTCCATCGCCCCCATTACGCTGCTCCCACGTTCGAATAAAGTTGCGCGTCCCGCGTGAGATCGCCGCTTGCCTGCACGCGTTTCTTGTGACGCGCCGCGAAATCCAGCATCCGGTCGATCGGCAGACGCGCCCGCTCGCCAATCGCACGGTCGACGAAAATTTCGTTATGACCGCGCTCGAGCACCTCGGCCAGGTTCGCGAGACCGTTCATGGCCATCCAGGGACAATGCGCGCAACTCTTGCACGTTGCGCTGTTGCCCGCCGTCGGCGCGGCAATCAAGACCTTGCCCGGCGCGGCGAGCTGCATCTTGTGCAGAATGCCGAGATCGGTTGCCACGATGAAATGCGTCGCGTCGAGCTTTTGAGCGGCGTCGATCAGTTGCGTGGTCGAACCGACCACGTCCGCTTGCGCGACTACATTAGCCGGCGACTCCGGATGCACCAGCACTTTCGCGCCCGGATATTCAGCGCGCAGCAGATCTAGTTCGATGCCCTTGAATTCATCGTGCACGAGACAGGAGCCCTGCCACAACAGCATGTCGGCACCGGTCTTGTTCTGGATATAGCTGCCGAGGTGCCGATCCGGCGCCCAAATGATCTTCTCGCCACGCGCATGCAGATCGGCGACGATCTCCAATCCGATCGACGACGTCACCATCCAGTCCGCGCGCGCCTTGACCGCCGCGCTTGTGTTCGCATACACGACCACCGTGCGATCCGGGTGCGCGTCGCAGAAAGCCGAGAATTCATCCACCGGACAACCGAGATCGAGCGAACACGTCGCGTCGAGATCCGGCATCAGAATGCGCTTGTCCGGGCTGAGGATTTTGGCGGTCTCGCCCATGAAGCGCACGCCGGCGACCACCAGCGTTTGTGCCTCGTGATCACGGCCGAAGCGCGCCATTTCGAGCGAATCGGCCACGCAGCCGCCGGTTTCGTCGGCAAGTTCCTGCAGTTCCGCATCAACGTAGTAATGGGCCACGAGCACGGCTTGCTCGCGCTCGAGCAATGCGCGAATGCGCGCCTTCAACGCCACCTTCTGTTCCGCCGACGGCATGTCGGGCACCTTCGCCCACGCCTGCCCGATTCCGCAGGTGGTGCCCTGCGCCTGTGGCCGGTCGTATTCGACGGTCCTGATCGCCTGCTGATCCATGATCTCCTCTGCCCTCGCTCTGCCGCTGCGGACTGTCAATCGTACGTCGTTGCGGTTTCCGCAGCCCAAAAAGCAAAACCCCGCCAACGCGGGGTTTTGTGACGTAACGAAATTTTAATGGATTTCGCGATCAAGCATAGCGACGCAGACGCATGGCGAATTCTTGCAGCGCTTTAATGCCGCTTTGTTCAGCGCGATGACACCAGTCTTGCAACTGCACCAGCAATTGGTCGCGCGACGCATTCGAGCGCTCCCACATTGCCGCAAGTTCATTGCGCATGTCGATGTACGTCTTGAGCTTCTGGCTACTCGCGAAGATTTGCGGCAACTGACGCTTCTGCGGTTCGTCTAGACCGGCTTCTTCCTTGTGGAACCAGCTACGCGCACCGCGCATCAACTGGTATTTCTCACGCGCACCCACTTCCTTCAGATGCGCCAGTTCCTGACGATAAGCGCGCTTGAGCGCCTTGCCGTAACGCGCCATCACTTCATAGCGATTTGCCAGCACGGCTTGCAGGGTATCCTGGTCGAGCACCATTTTGCCGGTGGTCAGACGCGGCGTAGGCGCGATCTTCTTCACCTTGGCGAGGCGAAACGCCGACATGATGCGGATGTACATCCAGCCGATATCGAACTCGTACCACTTGTTCGACAGCTTGGCCGAGGTCGCATACGTATGGTGATTGTTATGCAGTTCCTCACCGCCGATGATGATGCCCCACGGAAAGATGTTGGTGCTGGCATCCGACGAGTTGAAGTTGCGGTAACCCCAGAAGTGCGCAAGACCGTTGACCACGCCGGCCGCCCAGAACGGGATCCACACCATCTGCACGGCCCAGATCGTCAGCCCGACAACGCCGAACAGTCCGACGTTCAGCACCATCATCAGGCTCACGCCGAGAATCGGGTACTTCGTGTACACGTTGCGCTCCATCCAGTCGTTCGGCGTGCCGTGACTGAACTTGCGCATCGTTTCTTCGTTCTTCGCTTCAGTGCGGTACAACTCCGCGCCTTCGAGCAGCACCTTCCAGATGCCGCGCGTTTGCGGGCTGTGCGGATCTTCTTCGGTCTCGCACTTGGCGTGGTGCTTACGGTGAATCGCGGCCCACTGGCCGGTCAGCATGCCCGTGGTCATCCACAGCCAGAAACGGAAAAAATGACTGACGACCGGATGCAACTCCAGCGCGCGGTGCGCCTGGCAGCGATGCAGATAGACCGTCACGCCAATGATCGTGATGTGCGTCACGACGAGTGTGTACACCACGAGTTGCCACCAGGAAAAGCGCAGCAGACCGTGGGCAAGGAAATCAAGCAAGGAATTCAACAAGGCAATTTACCTGTGGAACGAGAGACACGAGGCACACGCAAAGTTACGCGTGTCAAGAAAGTGAAAGCATACAGCGGGATTGGACGACATTCTACTGGAAGCGTTCCAAGTGTTTGTAACAAATAGGGATTTTTTGCGCCGCATCAACGGGTCGTGGCGCGCCGCCGTGTTCTTCAAGACAGGTTAGCGCGCGCAAATTCCCCGTTCAACCGGCCTTGTCGGCCTGGTTGGCAGCAGGAGCGGTTATTGTTACCGGTCGCGACAACGTGTCGCCGACGTTGCCGACAATCCGCACTTCGCGTTGCGCATAAGGGATCGAGATGCCGTGTTCCGAAAAGAGCCGCCAGATGTTCCGGTTGACGGCCGAGCGCACGGCGGACGTACCGGTTGCTGCGTCCTCGATCCAGAAACCCAGTTCGAGATTGATGCCGTCTGCACCGAAGCCTGCCAGATAAGGCGTGGGCGCCGGCTCCTGCAGCACTCGTGCAACGCCTTCCGCGGCTTGGGCCAGCAGCGTCATGGCGTGCTCGACGTCGGACGTGTAAGCGACCTGCACCGCGGCTTTCGCATACCCGCGCGTCAGATAGGACGACTGGTTCTGCACCACGTCCGTAATGAGCTTCTCGTTTGGAATCAGCGTTTCGATGCCGTCCAGTCCGCGCACCACCGTGTAACGCGTGCGGATCTGCGTGACCATGCCTTGCAGGCCGGTCACGTTGATCGTGTCGCCGATCCGCAGCGACCGGTCGATCAGAATGATGAAGCCCGACACATAGTTGCTGGCGATCTTCTGCAGCCCGAACCCCAAGCCGACGCCGAGCGCGCCGCCGAACACGCCCAGCACCGTGATGTCGATGCCGACCAGTGACAGGCTGATCAGCACTGCCGCCAGCACGAACGCCGCGCGGCCGACCCGCGCCACCACCACCTTCAGATTGGCGTCGAGCGTCTTCGCGCGCATCAGGCGGTCTTCGAACGCGGCGCCGAGCCACATCGCGACGATCATCGTCACGCACACCCACAGCAGGCCCGTGGTGAGCGAAAGCAGCGTCAGGTGCGCGTTGGCGACGCGAAACTTCACGCTGGCCATCCACGCGATCACGTCGTCCTGAATGCCCATCACGGTGAGCGCCATCGCGATCCAGACGACCAGCGAAACGATCTTTTCGACCAGAAAGAGCCACGCATGCGTTTCGCCGTCGTGGCTAAAGACCCGCCGCGCGAAGAAAAACACGATGTAGATAAAGCCGATGCCGAAAAGCGGCACCAAAGCCAGATCCAGCAGCGACGTATGCATGAACTGGGCGGTGATCGCCCGCGCGAGCCACACGAGCGCCGCGCCCGTCAGCGGAAAAAACGCGCGATTCAGGCTTTCCGCGCCGAAGCGCAGCGTCTGGTAGCGCGTTTGCCGGCGCAGATCGAGCGTTCTGCGCAACAGACGCGCGAGCAGCCACGCCACGGCGAGCGTCGCCAGCAGCACGCCGATTTGCCACAGCATCACCGGCTCGCCGAAATCGCGCGCGAGGTCGCCGAACATATGAGAAAAAATGCGGTTTTGCATGATGTTTACGAATTCGCCGGCGCGCCGGATTCACGAGACGAACCTGTGCGCGCCGGCATAAAGCGCCTTCCGCTTAGCTCTGGCGTTCGAGCACGGCGGCGAAGAAGCCGTCGGTTGCGTGGCGGTGCGGCCACAGCGACAGGTAATCGCCCATTTCCATGTCGATGCGCTGCTCGGCCAGCACGTCACGTGCGGGCACGAGCGCGAAATCGGGGTGATCGGCGAGGAATTGCTGCACGACCGCTTCGTTTTCGGCTTCGAGGATCGAGCAGGTCGCGTAGACGAGCCGGCCGCCCTTCTTCACCAGACGCGCCGCGCTCGCCAGAATCGACGCCTGCTTCGGCGCGAGTTCCGCGACCGACTCCGGCGACTGGCGCCACTTCAGATCCGGATTGCGGCGCAGCGTGCCCAGGCCGCTGCACGGCGCGTCGACCAGCACACGGTCGATCTTGCCGGCAAGACGCTTGATCTTGGCGTCGTGCTCGCTGTCGATCAACACCGGATTCACGTTCGACAAGCCGCTGCGCGCGAGGCGCGGCTTGAGCTTGGCAAGCCGCCGCTCCGAAATGTCGAACGCATAAAGGCGCCCGGTGGAGCGCATCGCCGCGCCGAGCGCCAGCGTCTTGCCGCCCGCGCCCGCGCAAAAGTCGACGATCATTTCACCGCGTTTGGGCGCGACCAGCGAGCAGAGCAACTGGCTGCCTTCGTCCTGCACTTCGACCCAGCCGTGTTGAAACGCGTCCAGCTTGGTGAGCGGCGGCTTGCCGACCACCCGCACGCCGAACGGCGCGAACGGCGTGGCGCCGCCCTCGATACCGGCTTTCGAGAGCGCGTTCAGCACGTCGTCGCGGCTCGCCTTGATCGGGTTTGCGCGCAGGTCCAGCGGCGCCGGGTAATTCAGCGCGGCGGCCAGTTGCGCCAGTTCCGCGGCCTCGAAGCGCTTCGAAAGCGCCTGATAGATCCAGTCGGGCAGATTCAGGCGAATCCGCAGCGGCAGGCTCTCCGGGTCGATCATCGCGACGTGTTCGAGCCATTTGGACTCGGCATCGGACACGAACGGCTTGAGCGCCGTGCGGCCCGCCGTCTGCATGAGTCCCAGCAAGGCCATGCGGCGCGCCGGACTGCCCGCGCCGCTCTCGGCCAGATGAGCAAATTCCATACGCCGGCGCAGCACCGCGAACACCGCCTCGGCGATCACGCCGCGCTCGCCGTGTCCGAGCTTCGGATGAGCGCGGAAAAAGCGGCTGGTGGTGGCGTCAGCCGGGCCGTTTAGTTTTAGGACTTCGGCCAGCAAAGTCTCAGTTTGTCCAATCAAAAAACCATGCAATCTCATGCGCCCTCTCCGGCGGTGTGACCGGCAAAGAGCCATTGCGGCTCCGGCGGCGTAAGCGTGACACGCAAGCCGTCGAGGGCAAGACGCCCTTCGACGAACCAGCGCACCGCGCGTGGATAAATAATGTGTTCGGTTGCCAGCACGCGTTCGGCGAGCATGGCGGGCGTGTCGCCGGCCTGCACCGGAACCGCCGCCTGCGCGACGATCGGTCCGTGATCCAGCTGCGACGTGACGAAATGCACCGACGCGCCGTGCAGCCGCACGCCCGCGTCGAGCGCCTGTTGATGCGTTTTCAGCCCCGGAAAACTCGGCAGCAGCGACGGATGCACGTTCAGCATGCGCCCGGCGTAATGGTCGACGAAACCGGGTGTAAGCACGCGCATGAATCCGGCAAGTATGACCAGATCCGGCGAGAAACTGTCGATGAGTTCCGCCAGCGCGGCGTCGAAGCGCTCGCGATCGGGGAACTGGCGGTGGTCGACCACGGCCGTGGCAATGCCATGCGACGCCGCGAACGCAAGGCCCGCTGCGTCAGGACGGTTGGCAATCACGGCGGCGACTTGCGCCGGCCAGGCTTCGTTCGAGCAGGCTCGAACGATCGCTTCCATGTTGCTGCCCCGCCCGGAAATCAGGATGACGAGTTTTTTCATCCGCGGATTTTATCATTCGGGGCCACGGAATCCGCGAGGCGCCGCCGTCTCAAGCGCCGAACGTTTATAATCGTTTGTTTTGCGGCACCCCGGCCGCCTATCCCCAACCCGCTATCGTGAGAGTCTTCCGCGGTCTTCCCAATGCTGAAAGCCGTGCGCCTTGCGCACTGACCATCGGCAACTTCGACGGTGTCCACCGCGGCCATCAGGCTTTGCTCGCCCACGTGCGGGCGGCGGCCGACGCGCGCGGCCTGCCCGTCTGCGTGATGACCTTCGAGCCTCACCCGCGCGAGTTCTTCAACCCGGCCGGCGCGCCGCCGCGCATCGCCATGCTGCGCGACAAGCTCGAGGCGCTGCGCACCAACGGCGTCGATCGCGTGGTGGTCGAGCATTTCAATCACACGTTCGCGAGCCAGTCGCCGGATGCGTTCGTGGAACGGATCATCGTCAACGGGCTGCACGCGCGCTGGGTGATGATCGGCGACGACTTCCGCTACGGCGCGAAGCGCGCCGGCGACTTCGAGTCGCTCAGGGCCGCGGGGCAGCAGTACGGTTTCGAGGTCGAGCAAATGGCGACGGTGGCCGATCCGTCCGGCGCGCGCATTTCCAGCTCGGGCGTGCGCGCCGCGCTGGTGGCGGGCGACCTCGATTCGGCGCGCGCCGCGCTGGGCCGCGATTATCTGATCAGCGGCCACGTCGTGCACGGCATGAAGCTCGGCCGCGATCTCGGCTTCCCCACGCTCAACCTGCCGATTGCGCATAAGCGTCCGGCGCTCGCCGGCATTTTCATCGTGCGCGTGCATGGCGTGACGGACGAACCGCTGCCGGGCGTCGCGAGTCTCGGCCTGCGTCCCACCGTCTCCGATTCCGGCCGCGTGCTGCTCGAAGTGCACCTGCTCGATTGGCACGGCGACGCATATGGCAAACTCGTGCGCGTCGAATTCCTGAAGAAGCTGCGCGACGAGGAGAAGTACGTCGACCTCGAAACGCTGACCGCCGCAATCGCGCGCGACGTCGCCAACGCGCGCGCGTGGTTCGCAGCCGTCGGCGCCGGCACGCCGGGCAGCCGTTCCACCGGTTTCGCCACCTCGGCCACCGACCGAATTAGATAACCGCCGCGGTACGCGCGAGCGCCGCCGGCGCCGCGCGTACCCTCGCCGCGCGCATCGAAGGGCGTCCGTGGATCACGCGACATGCCTGCCGGGCGCGCCCAACGCCCTCGCGCATCGAGCGCAAACCGCGCACGCTGCGCATAGAAAGAATTCACCGCGACCTCATCATGAGCAACAAGAAAGCCGATTCGAAACCGCAGTCACGCTATCCGGTCAACCTGCTCGACACGCCGTTCCCGATGCGTGGCGATTTGCCCAAGCGCGAGCCGCAATGGGTCAAGGAGTGGCAGGAACGCAAGGTCTACGAGAAGATCCGCGCCGCCTCCAAAGGCCGCAAGAAATTCATCCTGCACGACGGCCCGCCGTATGCGAACGGCGACATCCACCTCGGCCACGCGGTGAACAAGATCCTCAAGGACATGATCGTCAAGGCGCGCAACATGGCCGGCTTCGACGCGGTCTACGTGCCGGGTTGGGATTGCCACGGCATGCCGATCGAAATCCAGATCGAAAAGCAGTTCGGCAAATCGCTGCCGGCCGCCGAGGTGATGCAGAAGGCCCGCACCTACGCGACCGAGCAGATCGAAAAGCAGAAGGCCGGCTTCCGGCGTCTCGGCGTGCTCGGCGACTGGGACAATCCGTACAAGACCATGAACTTCGCGAACGAAGCCGGCGAAATCCGCGCGCTCGCGAAGATCATCGAAAAGGGGTATGTGTTCCGCGGCCTGAAGCCGGTGAACTGGTGCTTCGATTGCGGCTCGGCGTTGGCCGAAGCGGAAGTCGAGTACAAGGACAAGACCGACCCCACCATCGACGTGCTGTTCAGCTTCGCCGAGCCGGAAAAAACGGCGCAAGCCTTCGGTTTGAACGCGCTGCCGCGCAACGAAGGCGGCATCGTGATCTGGACCACCACGCCGTGGACCATCCCCGCCAACCAGGCGTTGAATCTGCATCCGGAAATCGTCTACGCGCTGGTCGATACGCCGCGCGGCCTGCTGATCCTAGCCGCGGAGCGCGTCGAAGCCTGCCTGCAGCTATACGGCTTGCAAGGCTCGATCGTCGCCACCGCGCCCGGTGCGAAGCTCGCGAACCTGCGCTTCAATCATCCGCTCGCGGCCGCGCATCCCGGCTACAAGCGCACGGCGCCGGTCTATCTCGGCGAGTATGTGACGACCGAAACGGGCACGGGCATCGTGCACTCGTCGCCGGCCTACGGCGTGGAAGACTTCGTGTCGTGCAAGGCGCACGGCATGGCCGATTCGGACATCATCAATCCGGTGATGGGCGACGGCCGTTACATCGAATCGCTCGCGCTGTTCGGCGGCCTGTCGATCTGGGCGGCCAATCCGCAGATCGTCGAAGCGCTGCAGGCGGCCGGCTCGCTGCTGCGCACCGAGAAATACACGCACAGCTACATGCACTGCTGGCGCCACAAGACGCCGATCATCTACCGCGCGACGTCGCAGTGGTTCGCCGGCATGGACGTCAAGCCGAACGACACCGACAAGACGCTGCGCGAAACCGCGCTCGAAGGCATCGAGAACACGGCGTTCTACCCGTCGTGGGGCAAGCAGCGTCTGTTCAGCATGATCGCGAATCGCCCGGACTGGACGCTGTCGCGTCAGCGTCAATGGGGCGTGCCGATGGCGTTCTTCGTGCACAAGGAAACCGGCGCACTGCATCCGCGCACGCTGGAGTTGCTCGAAGAAGTCGCGCAACGTGTCGAGAAAGCCGGCATCGAAGCGTGGCAAACGCTCGATCCGCGCGAACTGCTCGGCGACGACGCCAACATGTACGAAAAGAACCGCGACACGCTCGACGTGTGGTTCGATTCGGGCACCACGCACTGGCACGTGCTGCGCGGCTCGCACAAGGACGAACTGCAATTCCCCGCCGATCTGTATCTGGAAGGCTCGGACCAGCACCGCGGCTGGTTCCATTCGTCGCTGCTCACCGCCTCGATGCTCGACGGACGCCCGCCGTACAACGCGCTGCTCACGCACGGCTTCACCGTCGACGGCGAAGGCCGCAAGATGAGCAAGTCGCTCGGCAACGGCATCGACCCGCATGATGTGGCGAACCGGCTCGGCGCGGAAATCATCCGGCTGTGGATTGCGTCGACCGATTATTCGGGCGAACTGGCCATCTCCGAGGAAATCCTGAAGCGCGTGACGGAAAGCTATCGCCGCATCCGCAACACGCTGCGCTTCCTGCTCGCGAACCTGTCGGACTTCGACTTCGCGCAACACGCGCGTCCGCTCGAAGACTGGCTCGAGATCGATCGCTATGCGGTGGCGCTGGCGGCGAATCTGCAGAACGACATCCTCTCGCACTACGACAAGTACGAGTTTCACCCGGTGGTCGCCAAGCTGCAGACGTTCTGCTCGGAAGACCTCGGCGGCTTCTATCTGGACGTGCTGAAAGACCGCCTGTACACCACGGCGGCGGATTCCGTCGCGCGCCGCTCGGCACAAACCGCGCTGTATCACATCGCGCACGGTCTGCTGCGTCTGATGGCGCCGTTCCTGTCGTTCACCGCCGAGGAGGCGTGGAAGATCTTCTCGCCGAACAGCGAAACGATCTTCACGGAAACCTACCACGCGTTCCCGCCCGTGCCGGACGCCGGCGCGCTGCTCGACAAATGGACGCTGCTGCGCGCCGCGCGCGGCGACGTCACGAAGGCGCTCGAGGAAGCGCGCGTGGCGAACCTGATCGGTTCGTCGCTGCAGGCGGAAGTGGAAATCCGCGCGAGCGGCGCGCGTTACGATGCGCTCGCAAGCCTCGGCGACGACCTGAAGTTCGTGCTGATCACGTCGGCGGCGAACGTAGTCAAGGTTGACAGCGAGGCCGAGGAAAGCGTCGACGTGATCGCCTCGGCATACCTGAAGTGCGAACGCTGCTGGCATTACCGCGCGGAAGTCGGCGCGAACGCCGAGCACCCCACGCTGTGCGGGCGCTGCTTCAGCAATCTGTTCGGCAACGGTGAAACGAGGAGCGCGGCATAATGGCACGAAGCCTGTCGAAATCGTCGTCCGCAAGCGGTTCGCTCGCACCGTGGCTCGGCGTCGCGCTGATCGTGATCCTGTTCGATCAGCTGACGAAAATCGCGGTCCAGAAGGTGTTCGCCTACGGCGTCGCGCACGAGGTCACGTCGTTTTTCAACCTGATCCTCGTGTACAACCGCGGCGCCGCCTTCAGCTTCCTCGCGATGGCGGGCGGCTGGCAGCGCTGGGCGTTCACCGCGCTCGGCGTGGTCGCGGCGCTCGTGATCTGCTATCTACTCAAGCGCCACGGCGCGCAGAAGCTGTTCTGCACGGCGCTCTCGCTGATTCTCGGCGGCGCGCTCGGCAACGTGATCGACCGGATTGCGTACGGCCATGTGATCGACTTCCTCGATTTCCATGTGCGCACGTGGCACTGGCCGGCGTTCAACCTCGCCGACAGCGCGATCACGATCGGCGCGGCGCTGCTCGTGATCGACGAGTTGCGCCGGGTGCGCGGTTCGCGGTAACGCCGCGTCGGTCCGCGAACGGGCGTCCTCGCAGCACGCTCCGTCCGCGCGTCTGGTCTGACTCAGGCAAATCGGGGCGGTGCGCTGCAAGCACCGCTCGTCCGCCACCATGCTTTGTCGGAGGCTTTCGTTGGCAACCGCAGAACTCGCAGGCAAACACCTCGTCCTCGGCATGACGGGCGGGATCGCCTGCTACAAGATCGCCGAACTCACACGCTTGCTCACCAAGGCCGGCGCGACCGTGCAGGTCGTCATGACCGAAGCGGCCACGCAGTTCATCACCGCCGTCACCATGCAGGCGCTGTCCGGCCGCCCCGTCTACACCAGCCAGTGGGACGGGCGCGTGCCGAACAATATGGCGCACATCGATCTGTCGCGTGAAGCGGACGCGATCGTGATCGCGCCCGCCTCCACCGATTTCCTCGCGAAACTCGCGCACGGCATGGCCGACGATCTGCTGTCGACGCTGTGCGTCGCGCGCGATTGTCCGCTGCTGGTCGTGCCGGCAATGAATCGGCAGATGTGGCAGAACCCGGCCACGCAGCGCAACGTCGCGCAACTGCGCGCGGACGGCGTTGAAGTGCTCGGCCCGGATTCGGGTCCGCAAGCGTGCGGCGAAATCGGCGACGGGCGCATGCTGGAAGCGTCCGCCACCTATGAAGCAATCGCCTCGTTCTTCGCGCCGAAGATTCTCTCCGGCCGGCGTGTCCTGCTGACCGCGGGTCCGACGTTCGAGCCGCTCGACCCGGTGCGCGGCATCACCAATCGATCGAGCGGCAAGATGGGCTTCGCCTTGGCGCGCGCCGCGCAGCAGGCCGGCGCCGATGTGCATCTGGTGGCCGGCCCGGTCGCGCTGGAAACGCCGTGGGGTGTGGTCCGCGAGGACGTGCAAACCGCCCAGCAGATGCACGCCGCGGTCATGCGCGCGGTCGCCGACGCCGACATCTTCATCGGCGTGGCGGCGGTGGCCGACTGGCGCGTCGATCACGCCAGCGAGCACAAGATCAAGAAGGCCGCCGATCGCGCCATGCCGACGTTCGCGTTCGTCGAAAACCCGGACATCCTGGCCTCCGTCGCGAAGCTCCCGCATCCGCCGTTCGCGGTCGGTTTCGCCGCGGAAAGCGGCGACCTGGAAATACACGGCGAAGAAAAACGCGTCCGCAAAAACGTGCCGCTTCTGATCGGCAATCTTGGCCCTCAGACCTTCGGCCTCGACGATAACGAAGTGATCCTGTTCGAAGCAGGCGCCGCCACGAAGCTGCCGCGCGCCGACAAGCAGACGCTCGCGCGCGCGTTGATCGCCGAGATTGCCAGGCGTCTGCCCGACACGAGTCTGATTCGCTGAACGCCACTCACGGCGACGCCCGCTGAAGCGCCGGGTTCAAGCGAAAACGAATCACCTGGAGCCGTACTGCCATGACGCGACTTTCCGTGCTGGATCAAACGCCCGTGATCGACGGGCACACGGTGGCGGACGCGATCGCCGCCACCGTCGAACTGGCGCAGCTCGCCGACGATCTAGGCTACACACGCTACTGGTGCGCCGAACACCACGGCTTGCGCGGCGTGTCGAACCCTTGCCCCGAAGTGATGCTGGCGCACCTCGGCAGCGTCACGAAACGCATTCGTCTGGGTTCGGGCGGCGTCATGCTGCCGTACTACAGCCCGTTCAAGGTCGCCGAGCAATTCATGATGCTCGAGGCGCTGTTTCCAAACCGAATCGATCTCGGCGTGGGACGCGCGCCGGGCGGCGATATGCGCACGGCGCAAGCGGTCGCAGCGGGCGCCTATAATCGCGGCGATATTTTTCCGCAGCAGGTGGCCGACCTGCTGGGCCTGATGCATGGCACCTTACCCGACGATCACCTTGCGCACGGTGCGCTGCTGCAACCGCAAGTCGATACGCGTCCGCAATTGTGGATGCTCGGCTCAGGCGAATTCGGCGGACTGCTGGCGGCGCAACTCGGCATCCGCTTTGCGTTCGCGCATTTCATCAACGCACATTTCGGGCACCAGGTGGCGCAGGCGTATCGCGAGCGATTCAAAGCCAGTCAGGAAACGCAGCAGCCGTACCTCGCCGCCGCCGTGTTCGTGATCTGCGCGGACACCGAACAGGAAGCCGCCGATCTGGAGAAAGCCGTCGACTTGCGTCGCGTGCAAATGGCCTATGGCCTGAACGAACCCATTCCGACGATCGCACAAGGCGTGGCGCAGGAATATGGCGAGCGCGAGCGGCTGGTGATCGACCGCGAGAAACCGCGCAGCATCATCGGCACGCCGGAAAAAGTGACCGCGCGCATGCGCGACTTGCAGGCCGAATTCCAGGCCGACGAATTGATCGTGCTCACCGTCGCGGGCAGTTATCGCGCGCGGCTGCGCTCCTATGAACTCCTCGCCGACGCGTTCCAACCCGGAAGCGAAACTCCCACCTCTTAACCCCGAACCTGCATGAAACTCGACCTGAAGATTCTCGATGCGCGCATGCGCGACCAACTCCCGGCCTACGCGACCACCGGCAGCGCGGGCCTCGACCTGCGCGCCTGCCTCGACGAACCGCTGACGCTGAAGCCCGGCGAAACCGCACTCGTGCCGACGGGTCTCGCGATTCACGTCGGCGATCCGGGTTATGCAGCAATGATTCTGCCGCGCTCGGGATTGGGCCATAAGCACGGCATCGTGCTGGGCAATCTGGTCGGCCTGATCGATTCAGATTACCAGGGGCAGTTGATGATCTCGACCTGGAACCGCGGCGAAACCACGTTCGTGCTGAATCCGATGGAGCGTCTCGCGCAACTCGTGATCGTGCCGGTCGTGCAAGCGAAGTTCAATATCGTCGACGATTTCGAAACCAGCGAGCGCGGCGCGGGCGGGTTCGGCAGCACCGGCAAGCATTGATCCGGCGGCGAGGCAGTTTGGCCGCCAAGGCAGAAAGAAAAACGGCGCGGGTTTGAGCCCGCGCCGTTTTTTGCGTCACTACTATTGGGTCACTACTAATCCGACTGAACGTTACTCGACTTCGACCGCTTCCGGATTCGGATTGCGCGGCGCCGGATGCTCGTCGAAGGTCAACTGCACCTTGTCTTCCGCATCCACGTCCACCGAAACGCGGCCGCCGTTCATCAGCTTGCCGAACAGCAGCTCGTCGGCGAGCGCGCGACGAATCGTGTCCTGAATCAGACGCTGCATTGGCCGTGCGCCCATCAACGGATCGAAACCGTGCTTGGCGAGATGCTTGCGCAACGCGTCGGTGAAGAGCGCATCGACCTTCTTCTCATGCAACTGATCTTCCAGTTGCATCAGGAATTTATCGACCACGCGCATGATGATTTCCTCATCGAGCGAGCGGAAGCTGATCGTCGCGTCCAGACGGTTACGGAACTCCGGCGTGAACATGCGCTTGATGTCGACCATTTCGTCGCCGGTTTCGCGGCGATTCGTGAAGCCGATCACCGACTTGCCCATTGCCTCGGCGCCCGCATTCGTCGTCATGATGATGATGACGTTGCGGAAATCCGCCTTGCGGCCGTTGTTGTCCGTCAGCGTGCCGTGGTCCATCACCTGCAGCAGCACGTTGTAAATGTCCGGGTGCGCCTTCTCGATTTCGTCGAGCAGCAACACGCAATGCGGTTTCTTCGTGACGGCTTCGGTCAGCAAGCCGCCCTGGTCGAATCCGACATAGCCCGGCGGCGCGCCGATCAACCGGCTGACCGCATGACGTTCCATGTATTCGGACATATCGAAGCGGATCAGTTCGATTCCCAGCGTGAACGCCAGTTGCTTCGCCACTTCGGTCTTGCCGACGCCCGTGGGACCGGAGAACAGGAACGCGCCGATCGGCTTGTCGAGCTTGCCGAGACCCGCGCGCGCCATCTTGATCGCGGCCGACAACGCGTCGATAGCCGGGTCTTGCCCGAACACCACGCTCTTCAGGTCACGGTCGAGCGTTTGCAGCTTGCTGCGATCGTCTTGCGACACGCTTTGCGGCGGGACGCGAGCGATCTTCGAGATGATTTCCTCGATCTCGTTCTTGCCGATGGTCTTCTTCTGCTTCGACTTCGGCAGGATGCGTTGCGCCGCGCCCGCTTCGTCGATCACGTCGATCGCCTTGTCCGGCAGATGCCGATCCGTGATGAAGCGCGCCGACAACTCAGCCGCCGCCGACAGCGCACCCGACGAGTACTTCACGCCGTGATGCTCCTCGAAACGCGACTTCAGCCCGCGCAGGATCGCCACCGTCTGCTCGACGGTCGGCTCGGTCACGTCGACCTTCTGGAACCGGCGCGACAATGCCGCGTCTTTTTCGAAAATGCCGCGATACTCGGTGAAGGTCGTCGCGCCGATGCACTTGAGCGTGCCCGACGAGAGCGCCGGCTTCAGCAGATTCGAAGCGTCCAGCGTTCCGCCGGAAGCCGCGCCCGCGCCGATCAGCGTATGAATTTCGTCGATGAACAGAATCGCGTGCGGACGTTCCTTCAATTCCTTGAGAACCGTCTTGAGACGCTGTTCGAAGTCGCCGCGATACTTGGTGCCGGCGAGCAACGCGCCCATGTCGAGCGAATACACCTGCGCGTCCGCCAGAATGTCCGGCACTTCGCCGCGCGTGATGCGCCAGGCAAGGCCCTCGGCGATCGCCGTCTTGCCGACGCCCGCCTCACCGACCAGCAGCGGATTGTTCTTGCGGCGCCGGCACAGCACCTGCACCACGCGCTCGACCTCCGACTCGCGCCCGATCAGCGGATCGATGCGGCCGTCTTTCGCCATCTGGTTCAGGTTCTGCGTGAACTGGGCGAGCGGCGTTTCCTTCTGCGCGGCGGCGTCGTCGGACTCGGCATTCGCGTCGCTCGCTTTCGCGGCGTCGGTGCTGCTGGTCTTGGCGATACCGTGCGAGATGAAATTCACCACGTCCAGCCGCGTCACGCCCTGCTGTTGCAGGTAGTACACCGCATGCGAATCCTTCTCGCCGAAGATCGCGACCAGCACGTTCGCGCCGGTCACTTCCTTCTTGCCGTTCGAGGTGGATTGCACATGCATGATCGCGCGCTGGATCACACGCTGGAAACCCAGCGTGGGTTGCGTGTCCACGTCGTCCGTGCCGGGCACGGTAGGCGTGTTGTCATGAATGAAGTTGCGCAGGTTCTGGCGCAGATCCTCGATATTGGCCGCGCATGCACGCAACACCTCCGCCGCCGTCGGATTGTCCAACAGTGCCAGCAAAAGGTGTTCGACCGTTATGAACTCGTGCCGCGCCTGGCGTGCTTCCATGAACGCCATGTGCAGGCTGACTTCCAGTTCCTGGGCAATCATGCTTCCTCCATCACACACTGCAGCGGATGCCCGGCCTGCCGTGCGTGGGTAACGACTTGCTCGACTTTGGTCGACGCGATGTCCCGCGTATAGACCCCACAAACTCCCCTGCCCTCGCGATGCACCTTCAACATAACCTGTGTTGCGGTTTCACGATCTTTATTGAAATATTCCTGCACGATCATCACGACAAATTCCATTGGCGTGAAGTCGTCGTTCAGCAGCACCACCTTGTACATGGACGGCGGCTTGAGCTTTTTCTCCTGCCGCTCCAGTACGGTGCTGTCCTGCTTGTCCGGGATAATCGCCATACACCCATTCTAAACAACTAGGACAGGCCCGCAATCCTGTCAAAACCCGGCCACGTGCGGCCGGTGAGCCCGTTCGCTACCGCATGATGGGAAATCGCCCTTCACGCGTGCGTCATTCGACGAGCCGATTGCGGAGCCGGCCCCTATCCAGTGATGCGTCGCGGCTGTGTTGCGCCGCAGTCGGATCGAGTATCGCACAACCTGCCGTGACCGGCTGGGACTCGCCCAAGCCGGCTGGCGCCGGGCGACCGCTGAACAGCAGGTGAGTCGATTATGCGACTTTTCAAGACCGCCCGCTTGCGCCAGCGCACACAACGGAAGCGGGAAAAACCCTGGAAAGTGCCGTGTTTGCAACGCGGCAACGGCGTCTCAAAATTTTCTTGACACTCGAATAAAGAGCCCCAACAATCAAGCTGGCACTTTTTTCACTGAGCCATAATTTCGAAAAAATGCCGATGGTGAGCTTGTGAGGAGGGAGCGGCTGCATCGCGCGGTCGTCGAGCTTTTCGAGGGCTCGTGGTAGTGACATGAGTTACAGGGGAAGTTGGAATGGCAACTGGTACGGTCAAATGGTTCAATGACGCAAAAGGTTTCGGATTCATCACGCCTGACGAGGGTGGTGAGGATCTGTTTGCACACTTCTCGGCCATCCAGATGAATGGGTTCAAAACCCTCAAGGAAGGTCAAAAGGTGACCTTCGAGGTCGTGCAAGGCCCGAAAGGCAAACAGGCATCGAACATCCAGGCACCTGCCTGAAACTGCTCGATCCCGTCCTTTGAAACCCGGCTTCGTGCCGGGTTTCTTTTTTTGGGCGCCGTGATGGCCGTCGTGCTGGCGGCACGAGACGTCCCAAATAACGGGTGACTGGTCGCTTTTCCCGGCACCGGCGCATAAAAAAACCCGGCCGCCTCGCGGCGCCGGGTTAATCGATGCAAGCCGGATCAGCCTGGCGAGCGGCTTACATATTTTCGATCAGCACCTGTCCGAACCCGGAACACGACACCTGGGTCGCACCTTCCATCAGACGGGCGAAGTCATACGTCACCCGCTTTTGCAGGATCGATTTTTCCATCGACTTAATGATCAGGTCCGCCGCCTCGGTCCAGCCGAGGTGCCGCAGCATCATTTCCGCCGAAAGAATTTCCGAGCCGGGGTTCACGTAATCCTTGCCCGCATACTTCGGCGCGGTGCCGTGCGTGGCTTCGAACATCGCGACCGAATCCGACATGTTCGCGCCCGGTGCGATGCCGATACCGCCGACTTGCGCGGCGAGCGCGTCCGAAACGTAATCGCCGTTCAGGTTCAGCGTGGCGATCACATCGTATTCAGCCGGACGCAGCAGGATCTGCTGCAGGAACGCGTCGGCGATCACGTCCTTCACCACCACGTCGCCACCCGTCCTGGGGTTCTTGATCTTCATCCACGGACCGCCGTCGATCAGTTCCGCCGCGAACTCCTTTTGCGCCAGCGCATAACCGTAGTCACGGAACGCGCCTTCCGTGAACTTCATGATGTTGCCCTTGTGCACCAGCGTGACCGAGCGGCGATCGTTGTCCAGCGCATACTGGATCGCCTTGCGCACCAGACGCTCCGTGCCTTCGCGCGACACCGGCTTGATGCCGATCCCCGACGTTTCCGGGAAGCGGATCTTCTTCACGCCCATTTCCTCGCGCAGGAACTTGATGACCTTTTTGGCCTGCTCGGATTCAGCCGGCCATTCGATGCCGGCATAGATGTCTTCCGAGTTCTCGCGGAAGATCACCATGTTGGTTTTCTCGGGCTCACGCACCGGCGAAGGCACGCCCTTGAAATACTGCACCGGACGCAAGCACACATACAGGTCCAGTTCCTGGCGCAGCGCGACGTTCAGGGAACGGATGCCGCCACCCACCGGCGTGGTGAGCGGCCCCTTGATCGACACCACATATTCCTTGAGCACCTGCAAGGTCTCTTCGGGCAGCCACACGTCCGGGCCGTACACCTTGGTCGACTTCTCGCCGGCGTAGATTTCCATCCAGTGGATTTTCTTCTTGCCCGCGTATGCTTTCTCCACCGCGGCATCCACGACCTTGAGCATCACCGGCGTGATATCGACGCCCGTGCCGTCGCCTTCGATAAACGGAATGATCGGCTGGTCGGAAACGTTGAGCGAGAAATCGGCGTTGACGGTGATCTTGTCACCGCCGGTCGGAACCTTGATGTGCTGATACGGCATGATCGGACTCCAGTGAAGGCTGTGCTGAAAGCTGATGGGAGACTGCGAAAATGGGCGCTCCTCGCTACGCGCAATGCCGGACGCCCGCAAGCGGCCTGGCCGCTATTCTAGCCCACACGGATGCCGCAACGAGGCCGCGACGGCTCGGGGTTTTCCAACATGGCGGCAAGGCCGGCCGGCGAGGACGCCGCGCTCATCTCTTACATAAGACCACGAACTTGCCGTCAGCGCTTATGCATTATGATCCCGCCATTCGCGACTGAAGCAGCGGCGCACGAGGCCTGAACGATGGCTTGCGCCGCGGCCCGCGCAACTCGCCCTTCATCGATTCCCCATGCGTCTTCTTGCTCTGAACAAACCGTTCGGCACCATCTGTCAGTTCTCGCCGCATGAAACGCGCGCGTCGCTGGCCGACTGGGTCAAGGTGCCGGGCGTCTATCCGGCGGGACGGCTGGATTCCGACAGCGAGGGACTGCTGCTTCTCACCGACGACGGCGCGCTTCAAGCGCGCATCGCCGAGCCGCGTCACAAGCTCGTCAAACGTTACTGGGCGCAAGTTGAAGGCGCGGTCGACGCGGCCACGTTGAAGAAGCTGGCGCGCGGCGTCGATCTCGGCGATTACGTCACCCGGCCCTGCCGCGCGGAGTACGTGGAACCGGGCGACTCGCTCTGGACGCGCACGCCGCCGATCCGCTTTCGCGCCGCAATCCCGACGACGTGGCTCGAACTCTCGATCACCGAAGGCAAGAACCGCCAGGTGCGACGCATGACCGCGGCGGTCGGCTTTCCGACCTTGCGTCTCGTGCGCGTCGGCGTCGGCGCGCTCGACATTTTTTCGCTGGGACTTCAACCGGGCGAAAGCGTCGAATTGCCGCCGAAGGCGCCGTGGGACGGCGTCGTTTGAACGCCTCGCCCTGCGCGACAAATCGCACGGTTGCGCATCAACGCCCGCGCTCGATGGCGGCAAAGAAAAGCCAGGCCGTTGTGGAAGCCAAGCCGTTGTATCGGTAGCCAAAAGCACGCGTGAAACCATGATGAAAAACGCGTGAAACAATCGCATGCGCCGCCATGCGGCAGCAGGCCTTCGCATCGATACATCCGCTAATAAACTTTCCACGAAATTCGCGTCAACCGGTGCGCGAGCTCACGCGTTATTCGACGCAGATGCCGCCCGAAGCTATCCGGCATTCAGCCCTAAGGGCCTTTGTGCAAGCCGCTCTCGCGGTGAAGCGCAGGGAGTCTGAGCGCTAGGCAGACGCGTCGGAAAATTTGTTCGATGCGCATGTCAACCGAAAGGTGGATGGCACGTTTACCGACATGACTCTCATATAACCGGGTCATTGGGTTAATCAACTAAAGCTGAGGATTTCAAAATGAACAAACTGATCGCCGCTCTGGTCGCTGGCCTCTTCGCAACGGCAGCATTCGCACAAGCTTCGGCACCGGCAGCTCCGGCAGCCGCTTCGGCAGCTCCGGCAGCAGCAGCTTCGTCGGCAAAGAAGACCACGAAGCACGCTCACAAGAAGTCGCACAAGAAGGCAGCATCGGCTGCTGCTGCAGCTTCGGCCGCTTCGGAGTAAGTTTGTTGTAAAAACGCAGTCAAGAACTAGCTTCATTGCCGTTCTTACGGCGTTGAAAGGCAGATCGCCGCAAGGCTTTCTGCCTTTTTGTTTTTGACGCGCTCGCGTAACATTCGCGGGTTAATTTCCAGCAAGGAGTCATGCCGTGCGATTTTTCATGCGCTCGTTGGTTGCGCGTTTCGCCGTTGCCGTCGCATTGCCGCTCGCCGCGATAACGCTTGCGGCCACCGCCGCCCCCGCTCACGCGCAGCCGATACCGGCCGGCGCGAAGCAGCCCGGCGACTTCCCGCGCGCGAAGCTGACCGCGGGCATGTTCGTGATCGACGCCGCCGTCGCCGCCAACGATGCGGACCGCGAGCAAGGCCTGATGTACCGCACGAGCCTCGCGCCGAACGAAGGCATGCTGTTCGTCTTCAACGAGAACGCCGTGCATTGCTTCTGGATGAAGAACACGCTGATCCCGCTGTCGATCGCGTTCATCCGCGCCGACGGCACGGTCACCGATATCGACGAGATGCAGGCCGAGACCACCAACAATCACTGCCCGAAGAACAACGGCGTGTATGCATTGGAAATGAGCAAGGGCTGGTTCACGTCGAAAGGCATCAAACCGGGGATGAAAATCCAGGGCTTGCCGGCCGCGCAATAGTTTCAGGCGGCCACGGCGGCCAACGCCACCGCCTCGCCCGCCGCTTTTCCGGAAAAGCCGGCGCCTTCACCAGGCGCCGGCTTTTTCATTGGCGTGGCCAGGTGCGCCGGCGGCGCCGCACCGCTGTTGAATGGGCCGAAGCCCCGCCGGCAGGCGTTCCCAACCGGCTGGCAAGATTCCTGCAAAAGACGGGCCGACGCGCTATCCTAGTATTCTTAGCAAAAGCAGCACTCAAGCTCTCCGGGCAGCACAGGCTGCCGCCCGGCCAGCGTTTCAGGCGCGCCATTCCAAGGAGGTTCACGTGCCCCGCAAGACTCCCATCGAGCGCTACCGGAATATCGGCATCAGCGCTCACATCGATGCCGGCAAAACCACCACTACTGAACGCATCCTGTTCTACACCGGCGTGACCCACAAGATCGGCGAGGTTCACGACGGTGCGGCGACGATGGACTGGATGGAGCAGGAGCAGGAGCGCGGCATCACCATCACGTCGGCGGCCACCACCGCTTTCTGGAAAGGCATGGCCGGCAACTACCCCGAGCACCGCATCAACATCATCGACACGCCGGGTCACGTCGACTTCACGATCGAGGTGGAACGCTCGATGCGCGTGCTCGACGGCGCCTGCATGGTGTACGACTCGGTCGGCGGCGTGCAGCCGCAGTCCGAAACGGTGTGGCGCCAGGCAAACAAGTACAAGGTGCCGCGCATTGCGTTCGTCAACAAGATGGACCGCGTCGGCGCGGACTTTTTCCGCGTGCAGCGGCAGATCGGCGACCGTCTGAAGGGCGTCGCGGTGCCGATCCAGATTCCGGTCGGTGCGGAAGATCATTTCCAGGGCGTGGTCGATCTCGTGAAGATGAAGGCGATTTACTGGGACGAAGAGAACCAGGGGATCAAATTCGAGTATCGGGACATCCCGCCGGAACTCGCGGCCACCGCGAAGGAATGGCACGACAAGATGGTCGAGGCCGCGGCGGAAGCCAGCGAAGAACTGCTCGACAAGTACCTGCATGGCGGAACGCTGAGCGAAGAGGAAATCAAGCACGGCATTCGCGTGCGCACCATCTCCAACGAGATCGTGCCGATGCTGTGCGGCAGCGCGTTCAAGAACAAGGGCGTGCAGGCGATGCTGGACGCGGTGATCGATTATCTGCCGTCGCCGGTCGACGTGCCTGCGATCTCCGGCCACGACGAGCACGACAACGAAATCGAGCGTCATCCGAAAGACGACGATCCGTTCTCCGCGCTCGCGTTCAAGATCATGACCGACCCGTTCGTCGGGCAACTGATCTTCTTCCGCGTCTACTCGGGCGTGGTGAATTCGGGCGACACCGTCTACAACGCGGTCAAGGAAAAGAAGGAGCGCCTCGGCCGGATCCTGCAGATGCACGCGAACGAGCGCAAGGAAATCAAGGAAGTCTATGCGGGCGACATCGCCGCGGCGGTCGGCCTGAAGGAAGCGACCACCGGCGACACGCTGTGCGACCCGGCGCACGTGATCATTCTCGAACGCATGATCTTCCCCGAGCCGGTGATTTCGCAGGCCGTCGAGCCGAAGACCAAGGTCGACCAGGAAAAGATGGGCATCGCGCTGAACCGTCTCGCGCAGGAAGACCCGTCGTTCCGCGTGCAGACGGACGAGGAATCCGGCCAGACCATCATCTCCGGCATGGGCGAGCTGCACCTGGAAATCCTGGTCGACCGGATGAAGCGCGAATTCGGCGTCGAGGCCACCGTCGGCAAGCCGCAGGTGGCTTACCGCGAAACGGTGCGCAACAAGGTCGAGGACGTCGAGGGCAAGTTCGTCAAGCAGTCGGGCGGCCGCGGGCAGTACGGCCATGCGGTCCTCACGCTGGAGCCGGCGCCGCAAGGCAAGGGCTACGAATTCGTCGACGCGATCAAGGGCGGCGTGATTCCGCGCGAATACATTCCGGCGGTCGACAAGGGCATCCAGGAAACGCTGAAGGCCGGCGTGCTGGCGGGCTATCCGGTGGTCGACGTGAAGGTCACGCTGACCTTCGGTTCGTACCACGACGTGGACTCGAACGAAAACGCGTTCCGCATGGCCGGCTCGATGGCGTTCAAGGAAGCGATGCGCAAGGCCAGGCCCGTGCTGCTCGAACCGATGATGGCCGTCGAGGTGGAAACGCCCGAAGACTTCATGGGCAACGTAATGGGCGATCTGTCGAGCCGCCGCGGCATGGTGCAAGGCATGGAAGACATCGCCGGCGGCGGCGGCAAGCTGGTGCGCGCGGAAGTGCCGCTCGCGGAGATGTTCGGCTACTCGACCTCGCTGCGCTCGGCCACGCAAGGCCGCGCCACATACACGATGGAGTTCAAGCACTACGCTGAAACGCCGAACAACGTGGCCGAGGCCGTGATCAACGCGAAGCACAAGTAAGCACCGCCACGCCGTATCGCCATGCAAGCAAGCACGAAAGCCCGTTCCCTGTGGACGGGCTTTTTTTATCCCACGACGCCGCTCGAACCGCCCGGCCACACGCAACGTTTTTGACCGTGCAAGAATGCCGGACGGCGTCGCGTCCCCACAGGACATTCGCCAATCAGGAGACACGTCATGAGCCACGACCACGAACATCCGCACTACAACGACGAACAACCCGCGCCGCCCGTCGACTGGCGCGAGCATGGCGTGAAGGTCATCAAGGGCGATCAGCTCGACAGCAACACCGCGCAAACGCCCGGCATGAATCGCGCGGCCGCGATCAACGCGGCGCGAGTCGGCGCGCAAAAGATCTGGGCCGGCATGGTCACGATCCATCCGAACGCGAAGACCGGCGCGCATCATCACGGCGCGCTCGAAAGCGTGATCTACGTGCTGCGCGGCCAGGCCCGCATGCGCTGGGGCGAGCATCTCGAATTCACCGCCGAGGCCGGTCCCGGCGACTTCATCTTCGTGCCGCCCTATGTACCGCATCAGGAAATCAACGCCAGCACCGACGAGCCGCTCGAATGCGTGCTGGTGCGCAGCGACAACGAAGCGGTAGTGGTGAATCTGAACATCGACGCCGTCGAGGCGCCGGAAACGGTCTACTGGGTCGATCCGATTCACAAGCATCCGCACGATCACTAATCCTTCTTCATGCCTTGTTCACGCGACTCATGACGCCGACCGCTTCGCTGCGCCCTCGCCTCCTCACGCTGTACGCCGTGCTGATCGCCGCCAACCTCGGCGCGTGGGCATGGGCGCTGATCGCGTTGCGCGACTATCCGCTGCTGCTCGGCACCGCGATGCTCGCCTACGGCTTCGGCCTGCGCCACGCGGTGGACGCGGACCACATCGCGGCGATCGACGCCGTCACGCGCAAGCTGATGCAGGCAGGCAAGCGGCCGCTCGGCGTCGGCCTCGCGTTTTCGCTAGGTCATTCGACGATCGTGATCGTGGCGACGCTCGGCATTGCGTGGACCGCGCATTCGCTGCACGGACACCTGGAAAGTTTCAAGGCGGTGGGCGGGACGATCGGCACGCTCGTGTCGTCGGTGTTTCTGCTCGTGCTGGCTTGCGTGAACCTCGTGATTCTGCGCGACGTATGGCGCCGCTATCGGCACGTCCAATCCGGCGGCGAACCGCTCGCTCAAACAACCCAGACGATCGTCCCCGCCGGCTTGCTGTCGCGCGCATTGCGCCCGCTGTTCCGGCTCGTCACGAAAAGCTGGCACATGTACCCCGTCGGCGTGCTGTTCGGCCTCGGCTTCGACACCGCGACGGAGATCGGGCTGCTCGCGATTGCCGCGTCCGAAGCGGGCAAGGGTCTGCCGCTCTATTCGATTCTCGTGTTCCCGGCGCTCTTCACGGCGGGCATGACGCTGGTCGATTCCACCGACAACGTGCTGATGGTCCATGCCTACGGCTGGGCGCTCGACGACCCCAAACGCAAGCTCTACTACAACGCGAGCATCACGTTCGTCTCGGCCGTGGTGGCGATCGCGATCGGCGGCGTGGAAGCGCTCGGCCTGCTGTCGGACAAGCTCGGCTTGAACGGCGGCGCATGGGACGCGGTGGCGAGCGTGAACGCGCGCTTCGGCGTGCTCGGCTACGGCATCGTCGCGAGCTTCATGGCGTGCTGGATCGGCTCCGTGCTGTTTCACCGCTGGCGGCGTCCGAACGCCGTGGCGCGGTAAATCCAACTCGTCGCACGTGGTGTGACCGGTAAGGATGTCGTCGTGATGTCGGCGGTTCATCCGTTAGCGCATCGGCCGCCATCGCCATTCGCCGGCCAGGAACTTCGCAACTTGCTCGATGGCTTCGCGGAACGTTGCGATGACGATACACACCCGCCCCTTTATCCGCCAATCGGGAACCCGGCGCCACTCCGGGCGCTCCGAATCCGCGGTCAATCGCTTACACTGAAGCCGCTTTTGCGTCATCGCCCTGTCGCGCGTGTTCGGCGCGGCGCTTCAGAACCGGCAACAGAACGGACTGGATACTCCCTCGATGAAGACTCCCGCGGACCGCTTTCCCGATCTCGACCTAGCCCGCCACTCCGCCGACACCTACGGCAACCACGCCATCGACGAATGCCTCGCCGGCCGCATCACGCGCCGCGAACTGCTGCGCTATGCAAGCGTGATCGGTTTGTCGCTGGCGGGCGGCGGTGTGCTGAGTGCGCCGCATGCGCGCGCCCAAGGCACATCGGGCACATCGGGCACACCGGGCCCCTCCAACCAGACGATCCGCGTCGCTCACCTGACACCTGCGGGCGCCGTCGATCCGCTCACCGTGACGGACGCCGCGAGCCTCGCGCTGCTGAACCAGACCGGCGAATTCCTGATCGACGACGACGGCGAAAAGCGCGTGCTGAGACCGGCGCTCGCGCTCTCGTGGAAACCGAATGACAAGGGCGACGTGTGGACCTTCAAGCTGCGCCCGAATGTGAAATTCCACGACGGCCAGCCGTTCACCGCGAAAGACGTCGCCGCCACCTTCGATCGCCTCGCCGATCCGGCCAGCGGATCGGCGGCGCTATCGGTGCTCAAGGGCGTGCTGTCGAAAGGCGGCGCCAGGGTAGTCGACGACCACACGATCGCGTTTCATCTGGACGCGCCGAACGGCAACTTCCCCTACTACGTATCCTCGGACAATTACAACGCCGTGATTCTGCCCGCGAGCTACGCGGGCGGTTATGAAAAGAGCTTCATCGGCACGGGTCCGTTCAAGTTCGAAAAGTATCAGCCGAAGGTCGGCGCGTCGTTCGTGCGCAACCCCGACTACTGGGGCGAAAAAGCGTTGCCGCAGCGCGTGCAGTTCTCGTTCTACGCCGACCAGCAGGCGCAGTTGCTCGCCTTGCAAGGTCATCAGGCGGACGTGATGGGCACCTTCACCGTGCAGGGCGGCGCGGCGATCCTGAACAATCCGGACTTCAAGACCATGGGCGTGAAGTCGAGCGCGCATCGGCAGATTCATATGCGCACCGACAGTCCGCTGTTCAAGGACAAACGCGTGCGCCAGGCGCTGGCCTTGTCGCTCGATCGCGACCTGCTGGTGCGTGGCCTGTTCAAGGGCCGCGCGCAACTCGGCAACGACAGTCCGTTCGCGCCAGTGTTTCCGTCATCGGATGCGGGGGTCGCGCAACGCAGGATCGACGTCGCGAAGGCCAGGCAACTGCTCGCGCAAGCGGGCGTGCCGAACGGCTTCGACGTCACGCTCACCACCGAAAAATACATGGAGATTCCCGATCTCGCGGTCGTCGTGCAGAACGCGGCGAAGGCGATCGGCGTGCGCATCAATCTGAAGGTCGAGAGCCAGTCGCTGTATTACGGCGCGGGCACGCCGGGCAAATCGGATTGGCTGGACTCGCCGCTCGGCATTACCGACTACGGCCATCGCGGCGTGCCGAACGTCTTCCTGAACGCGCCGCTCACCAGCAACGGCACGTGGAACGCCGCGCACTTCAAGAATCCGCAATACGATCAACTGGTCGCGCAATTCGTCGCGGCGATCGATCTCGGCTCGCAGAAGAAAATCGCCGGACAGATTCAGACGCTGTTGCTCGACGAAACGCCCGTAATCATTCCGTTCTTCTACGATCAACTGATCGCGATGCGCAAGGGCGTGAACGGCGTGCGCTTCACCGCGATCGCGCAACTGTATTTCGACCGCGCGGTGCTGAGCGCGTGATGTCGAACGCAGATGCGCTTTGACGTAGAAGCGCTCGAACGCATGAGCGCACGGTGCTTCCCCGGCTGGAGATCACGATGTCGACCACGGTGACCCCTTCCGCCTCCCCCGGCTCGAACGGCAACGCGGGCCGCGTCGCGCGCTTTCTGGCGACGCGCGTCGGCTTGTCGTTGATCACGCTGTGGCTGCTCTCGGTGATCGTGTTCGCGGGCGGCCAGCTGCTGCCCGGCGACATCGGCCGCGCGGTGCTGGGCCCGCTTGCCGACGCGCGCGCGGTCGCCGCGCTCAATCATCAACTCGGCGCCGACCGTCCGCTAATGACGCAATACATCGAGTGGATCTCGCATTTCGTGCGCGGCGACATGGGGCTCTCGTATGCGTACCGTGAGCCGGTCGGGCCGTTCATCGCCGACGCGCTCGCGCATTCGGCCAAGCTCGGGCTGCTCGCGTTCATCGTCGTCGTGCCGCTCGGCATCGCGGGCGGCGTGTGGTCGGCGATGCACGCGGGGCGCTGGCTCGACCGCACGATCAGCATCGTGGGATTGTCGGCGACGGTGGTGCCGGAATTCGTCTCGTCGATCGTGCTGATCCTGGTGTTCGGCGTGTGGCTGCGCTGGCTGCCGATCGAGGCGTCGTATCCGCCCGACGCCGGCGCGCTCGAACAGTTGCGCTATCTGATCCTGCCGGTGTTGCCGCTGGTGCTGGTGTTCTTCGGCTACATCGCGCGCATGGCGCGCGCGGGCACCGTCGAGGCGCTCGACGCCGACTACACGCGCACCGCGATCCTCAAGGGCCTGCCGCGCCGCATCGTGATCTGGCGGCACGTGTTGCGCAATGCGCTGCTGCCGACCATCACCGTGGCGGCCACGCAGCTCGGCTACATGATCGGCGGCCTGGTTGTCGTAGAGACGCTGTTCCACTATCAAGGCATCGGCTCGCTGATCTACAACGCCGCCAAGGCGAAGGACTTCCCGATGCTCGAAGCGGGCGTGCTGACCATCGGCGTGGTCTACACCGTCGCCAATCTCGTCGCCGACGCGTTGCACGTGCTGCTCAATCCGCGGCTGCGAGTAAGGAGCGCCGAATGAGCACCATCGTTCCGCCGGCCGCGCCGCGTGCCGTCGCCGAGCCGCGCTTCGATCAGTTGCGCGTGCTGCTGCGCTCGCCGACCTTCGTGATCGGCGTATTGATCGTCGGCTGGTGGATCGTCTGCGCAATCGCCGGCCAATGGCTCGTGCGGATCGATCCGTATGCATCCGATCCGCTCAACTCGCTGATGCCGCCCGATCGCACGCACTGGTTCGGCACCGATCAACTGGGCCGCGACGTGTTCTCGCGCGTGATCGTCGGCGCGCGCGACATCCTGACCATCGCGCCGCTCGCCACCTTGCTCGGCACGCTGGCGGGCACCGCGCTCGGCTTGATCGTCGGCTACTTCGACGGCTGGGTCGACAACGTGGTCGGCCGCGCGATCGACGCCGTGCTCGCGCTGCCGCTCGTGATCGTCGCGCTGCTCGCGCTCGCCGCGGTCGGCGCGTCGAACTTCACCGTGATTCTCGTGATCGGCGTCACCTTCACGCCGATCACCGCGCGCACCGTGCGCGCCGCCGTATTCGCCGAACGGCATCTCGACTACGTCGCCGCCGCGCAACTGCGCGGCGAACGCGCGCCGTACATCATGTTCGCCGAGATCCTGCCGAACGTGCTGCCGCCGATCATCGTCGAGGCGACCGTGCGGCTCGGCTATGCGATCTTCGCGGTCGCCACGCTGTCGTTCCTCGGCTTCGGCATTCAGCCGCCTTCAGCCGATTGGGGACTGGCGCTCTCCGAGTCGTACACGCTGATGGCGGGCGGCGCGTGGTGGACCGTGGTGTTCGCGGCCGGCGCAATCGCCAGTCTGGTGGTCGGCGTGAACCTGATCGCCGACAGCGTGCAAGGAGTGCTCGACCGATGAACGGCCCGCCGCCCGCCTCGTTCCCCGCCTTCGACGTGTCGAAGAGCGACCGCACGGATGCGCTGACCGTCGTCGGCCTGACGGTCACGTACCGGATGCGCGGACGCGATCGCGAAGTGCTGCAAGACGTCTCGTTTCGCGTGCGTCGCGGCGAGGCGTATGGTCTGGTAGGCGAATCGGGATGCGGCAAATCGACGGTCGCAATGGCGGCGCTGCGCTATCTGCCGCGCAACGGCAAGGTGAAGGCGGGCAAGATCGTGATCGCCGGCAAGGACGTGCACAAGCTCGACGCCGACGCGTTGCGCACGATGCGCGCGAACGCGATTTCGATGGTCTACCAGGACCCGGGGCGCGCGCTGAATCCATCGCTGACGATCGCGCGCCAGGTGACCGAAGCGTTCGAGGCCGCCGGCGTCTCGCGCGAGCAAGCCGTGGAGCGCACGCTCGACATGCTGAAGCGCGTGCGCATCGCCGCGCCCGAGCGCGTGATGGACAGCTATGCGCATCAGTTGTCGGGCGGCATGCAGCAGCGCGTGGTGATCGCGATGGCGCTCGCCTCGAACCCCGCGCTGCTGATTCTCGACGAGCCGACCACCGGCCTCGACGCCACCGTCGAAGCCGAAGTGCTCGACCTCGTGGCGCAGTTGCGCGAGGAGCTCGACACGGCCGTGCTCTTCATCAGCCATAACCTCGCGGTGATCGGGCGGATGTGCGAGCGCGTCGGCGTGCTGTACGCGGGCAAGCTGGTGGAGGAAGGCGCGACGCAGGATGTGTTCGCGCGGCCGCGCCATCCCTATACGGTCGGATTGCTGCGCTGCTTGCCGACCACGGGGCGCAGCAAGGACACCGAGCGGCTCGATACGATCGCGGGCAGTCTGCCCTCGCCGGGCTCGGTCACGCAAGGCTGCATTTACGCGGATCGCTGCCGCCTCGCCGACGATCGTTGCCGCCGCGAAGCGCCGCCGCCGTATCGGGTGAGCGCCGCGCACGGCGATCAGATGTCGCGCTGCCATTACCACGAACGCGCGATCGAGTTGCCGCGCGCGAGCGCCGAGGCATTGGCGGAGCATGGTCATGCCGCGACAGCGACAAACGGCGGCCGCACGAACATCGTGCTGCGCGCGGAAAAACTGTCGAAGACGTTCCACGTATCCGGCGCGCCGCTGCGCGCGGTGGACAATGTCTCGATCGACCTGGCGAGCGGCGAGACGCTGGGCCTCGTCGGCGAGTCGGGCAGCGGCAAGACGACGCTCGCGAAACTGCTGCTCGGCCTGCTCGCACCGGACGCCGGCGGCGTGCTCGAACTCGACGGCGCGCCGCTCGCCGCGCGCGTCACGCGACGCAACGACGAGCAGGTCAAGTCATTGCAGATCGTGTTCCAGAATCCCGACTCGGCGCTCAATCGCGCGCATTCGGTGAAGCGGCTGATCGGCCGCGCGTTGTCGCGCCTCACCGCGCTGCGCGGCCCCGCGATCGACGAACGGCTCGCCACGTTGACGGCGGCTGTGCGCCTGCCCGAACGCTACCTCGGCTCACGCACGCGGCAACTGTCCGGCGGGCTCAAGCAGCGCGTGGCGATCGCGCGCGCGTTTGCCGGCGAGCCGCGCGTGGTGGTATGCGACGAGCCGACTTCCGCGCTCGACGTCTCCGTGCAGGCGGCGATTCTCAACCTGCTCGCCGATCTGCAACGCGAGCGCGGCGTGAGCTATGTGTTCATCTCGCACGATCTGCACGTGGTGCGCTATCTGTCGGACCGCATCGCGGTGCTGTACCTCGGCAGGCTGCTGGAAATCGGGCCGGCCGCCGCCGTGTTCGACGGGCCGCAGCATCCTTATACGGAAGCGCTGCTGTCGTCCGTGCCGACGCTCGACGCTCGCGCAAACCGCGCGCGCATCCGCCTGTCCGGCGACCTGCCGAGCGCGGCGTCGCCGCCGTCCGGCTGCGTATTCCATACGCGCTGTCCGCGCAAGCTCGGCGCGATCTGCGAGCAGCAAGACCCGCCGTTTCTCGAGGCGGGGTCCGGCTCAGGCGACGCGGGTCGACGGACCACGCATCGCATCCGCTGCCATATCCCCGTCGATGAATTGCGCGTCCTGCAGGCCGCCTCAAGACGCGACGACGCAGGCAAGGTCGGCGACGGCTCGGGAAATCCATCGGAAAGCGCCGCGCGCAACGAATAGCGCCTACGTCTGACCGGAACCAAACCGGCGCGATTGCCTCATATCAGATTCAACGTTCGATATGAGGGCACCACAACATGCAACGAAACGTCCCCCGCCTTGCCGCGCGCGCGGCCACCGGCCTCGTGATGGCCGCCGCTCTCGGCCTCGCATCGCTCGCTCATGCGCAAACCGCGGCGCAACCTCCGGCACCCGCACCCGCGCAAACCCCGGCGCAAGCCGCGCAGCCGCTGCCACAAACGCTGTCGCAAGCGGCACCGCCGGTCGATCCCAGCTTTTCCGCCTACTCGCTCGTGCAAACCTGCAAGAAGAAAAACGACAACGTCGCGCAGGGCCAATGCGTCGGCGCGATCCGCGGCATCATCCACGGCTATCAGTACGGCGTGCTGTTCCTCGGTCAGCGCGTGTCGCTGCCGGCCAATGAAACGCAGCGTGTGTCGCTCTGTTTGCGCAACGCGCAGGTGTCGTCGATCGTCGAGGAATTCGTCGCGGACGCCGCCCAGGTCAACGAAGACTCGCTCAAGCACACGCCCGCCGAAGTCGCCGTGCTGGGTTCCGTGCACATGCATCACAGTTGCAATTGATAACGCGCGCGCGGCGAGCCGCTCAACGTTGGGCCGCGCTCATCAAAGCATTTCCAGCGGACGCTTGCCGCGCGGCGGCTTGAAGTAAGCGTCGATAGCCGCGAGTTCGCCCGCATCGAGTTGCAGTTGCGAAGCAAGGTGGTTGGCACGCACGTGCTCGACGCGGCCCGCCTTCGGAATCGCGAACACGCGGTGATCGCGCAGCACCCACGCGAGCGCCAGTTGAACAACCGAAACGCCGCGCGCACCCGCGATGTCGTCGAGCGGCGAGTGTTTCGGCAAACGGGCGTGATCGACGGGGCTGTAAGCCATCGTCGGCATCTTGCGCGCGGCGAGCCACGGCAGCAGATCGAATTCGGCCCCGCGGCGCGCGACGTTGTAGAGAATCTGATTGGTCGAGCACGCGTCGCCGCCCGGCGTGGCCAGCAGTTCTTCCATGTCGTCGGTGTCGAAGTTGCTGACGCCCCAATGGCGGATCTTGCCGGCGCGGCGCAGCGCCTCGAACCCCTCGACGGTTTCGGCGAGCGGCACCGAGCCGCGCCAGTGCAGCAAGTACAGATCGAGCCGATCCGTTTTCAGGCGCTTGAGACTTTGTTCGCAGGCCGCGATCACGCCGCGCCGGCTCGCGTTGTGCGGATACACCTTGCTGACCAGAAACACCTGCTCGCGCAACCCGGCCAGTGCTTCGGCAAGCAGCGATTCGGTCGCGCCGTCGCCGTACATTTCGGCGGTGTCGATCAGCGTCATGCCCAGGTCGACGCCGCAGCGCAGCGCGGCGATTTCAGCGGCTCGGCGCGCCGGCTGTTCACCCATCTCCCAGGTGCCCTGCCCCAGTTTCGGAATGCGCTCGCCGTCGGGCAGGCTCACGCTTGCGATCTCGCTCTTCATGCTGACTCCTTGAAGTGGCTGAATTGAATGGACGGTAAGGCGTGGTCCGAATGCGTATGAAGATGCAGCGGCTCACGCGAACGCTCACGCCGCATGCTACGGAAATCATAGCGACGAGTTTAGCCGTTGCCCGGCTCTCGCATCGGCCACCAGGCAAAAGCCCGCTATAACAACGGCGCGCCGATGTCTTAGAATTGCCGCTTGCCCTTCTTGCGTGAGCCCCATGACCTCTGCCTCGGAAGACCGCTGGCGCGATCTGCGCCCGGACCCGGAAAACGACACGCCGCTGTATCTGCAACTCGCTCGCAAGCTCGGCACGGCGATTCACGAGAACCGCTGGAACGCGGGCGAAGCGCTGCCTTCGGAGCGCGTGTTGTCCGAGGCGCTCGGCGTCTCGCGCATCACGTCGCGCAAGGCGATTGCGTTACTGGTCGAGCAGGGTTTGATCCGGCGCACCCAAGGCGCGGGCAGTTTCATCACGCCGCGCTACGAAGATCCGCTGTCGCGTTTGTCGAGCTTTAGCGAAATGCTGCGGCGGCGCGGTTTTACGCCGAGTTCGAAGTGGCTGTCGCGCGAAATCTCGCCGGCTAACCGCGATGAAGTGATTCAGCTCGGTTTGTCGCCGGCGGCGGCGGTGACCCGGCTGCGGCGCTTGCGTCTGGCCGACGGCATCGTGATGGCGGTGGAGAATTCCACGTTCCCTGCCGCGGTGATTCCCGATCCGCAGGCGATCGGCGACTCGCTGTACACGTTCCTGGAAAATCGCGGACTGACGATCGTCCGCGCGCTGCAACATTTTCGCGCGGTGAACGCGAGCGACGAAATCGCACAGCAGATGAGCATCGCCCCCAACGAGGCGCTGCTGTTGATCACGCGCGTGGGCTACACCGCCGATCAGCGGGCGATCGAGTTGACCGACACGTACTGCCGCAACGATTACTACGATTTCGTGGCGGAGTTGAGGAAGTAAGCGTTGTGACTTCGAGGCGCTTGCGGGCAAGCGCACCGTCATGCCGACTGGCGCGACGCCGCCCGCGAAGCGCCGAACCGTCAATCAAGCGTCATACCCATTTGGCCTCGTGAGCGCCGACCCTCGCCGGCGGCAGCGCAAAAAAAGCAGGCGTTTCATCGAGGCGCTCAGCGGGCAACGCGGCCAGAACATGGCCGAATTCGGATTGCACGGTCCCGAGACAATCCCGCACATCGTCGATGGAAACGTCAGGCGTTTTCCAGCCGTCGGCAAGCAAGCCAAAAGACTGCAACCATCGGCCGGTCTGCGCGAGCGAGACTCTGACATGCCAACTGCCGCCTTCGGTGGCGCGTCGGGCCAGCGCGGCCATCGCGCCGAAGGCAGCCAGATAGCCGGTCGCGTGGTCCAGCGCCTGACACGGCAGGTGCCGGGGCTCATCCGCGCCTGCCGCCTCGCGTTCAGTGAAAGCGATGCCGCTTGCCGACTGCACGAGACTGTCGAACCCGCGCCGACGAGCCCAAGGTCCCTCGTGCCCGTAGGCTGAGACCGACACATAAACGATTCCGGGCCGCACGCGCGCCAGATCGTCGGGACCGAAGCCTCGCGCCGCCAGGGCGCCGGGGCGATACGCCTGCAAGAACACATCGGCGTCGCCGGCGAGTCCGCGTAAGGTGTCGCGTCCAGCCGCGTCGCGCAGGTCGAGCAGCGCCGAACGCTTGCCGCGTCCGTTGTCGATTACGAGCGGCGCGATGTTCGGCAAGTGCGGCCCGTTGATCATCAACACGTCCGCGCCGTGCTGCGCGAGTGCCCGTCCGGCCACCGGCCCCGCAATGATGCGCGACAGGTCCAGCACGCGCACACCCGTCAGCGGACGATCCGCGCCGCCCTCTCGCGGCGGCTCGGCCGGCGCGTCGCCGATACGCTCGATCTCGAACAACGGCAGTCCCGCAATCGCTTTCGCCTGGTCGAGCGCGGCCCACTCGTCGGGCGAGCGGATCAGCGCGGCGCACAAGCCCGCGTCGGCGAGCGTCTGATCGAGCGCCGCGCCATCCCAGCCGCGAATCGCCTCGGCCACCGCGGCGCGATCGTTCTCGCAGCCGAGCACCTTCAGCACGCCGTGCAAGTGATGCGCGAAATTCGTATGCAGTTGAATCCAGCGGCCGTCTCGCGTTTCGTAGAAGCCCGTCACCGGATCGCGCAAGGCGGGCGGCGGCCCATCGTCGATGCGCAAATAGCGTTCGCTGCGAAACGACGCTAGCGCGCGCCGCATCTCGACCGTGACGTGTTGCCCGCGCCCGCTACGCAAGCGCCGGTATTCGGCCGCCGCGAGGCCGGTCGCGGCGATGGTCGCCGAGGCGAGCGTGCCGACCCGATAGACCGACGGCAGGCCCGGATCGGCGCCGGTCAGCGAGACCGAACGAAGCGCCGCCGGGTCGCATCCCGCGACGGTCCAGATATGTTCGAGCGCGAGTTCAGGCGTCATGTCGTTGCACCAAAGTCAAAGGAAGGTACACCGAGTCTAGGTTTTCGTCCCGCGTGGATCAATCTTGATTATGATAATCAACATATACTGATTTCTTGGGTTTTTGCTTCTCGCCATGCCGACATCGACCTTCCTCACCGCGCCGCAAGCCGCCGCCGAGCTCGGCGTCAGCCTTCCCACGCTGTATGCGTATGTGAGCCGCGGCATGCTGAGTTCGTCACCGAATATGGACGCGCAAGGCAAGCACCGGCTTTACGACGCCGGCGAAGTGCGGCGCCTCGCGCGGCGCAAGAAAGACGGCAAGCGCGCCGGCAAGGTCGCGCAAAAGGTGTTGGACTGGGGCGTGCCGGTGCTCGAATCGTCGATCACGCTGGTCGCCGAGGGCCGTCTGCTGTACCGCGGGCACGACGCGATGGAGCTGGCGCGCACGGCATCGCTGGAGGATGTCGCCGCGTTGCTATGGGAATGCGGCACGCGGCGCATTGCCGATGCGCCTGCCGTGCCGCTCGGCAATGCGCAATGGGCGGCATGGCTGAAACTCTGGAGCGACAGCACGCCGCTCGACCGCGCGCTCGTGCTGCTGCCGGCCGCCGCGGCGCAGATGCCGCGAGTATGGGCGCTCGGCCGCGACGCCGAACTCGACAATGCCTGCGCCGTCATGCGGCTGCTGGCGGCCGCGATGATCTCGGCGGCGCCGTCGAACGAGCCGCTGCATCGGCAACTGGCTTCAGCGTGGCATGTGCGCAACCGGCAGCAGGCTGGGCTGCTGCGCGCGGCGCTGGTCGCCTGCGCGGACCATGAACTGAACGCGTCGACCTTCACGGTTCGCTGCATCACGTCGACGGGCACGCATCTGTTCGGCGCGGTGGCGGGCGGCCTGGCGGCGTTGGCCGGGCCGCGTCACGGCGGCGAGACCGCGCGCATCGCCGCGCTGTTCGACGAAGCGTCGCGTTCGGCCGATCTCGACCGCTATCTGGCGAACCGTCTCGCGCGCGATGAACACCGCGCGCAGGGGCCGGTGTTGTCGGGCTTCGGCCATCCGCTTTATCCCGCGGGCGACCCGCGCGCGCGACTGCTGCTGCAGATGCTGGCCGACTGCGCGCCGGCCCGCTCGCCGCTCGGCGAAGTGCTCGCGCTGGCGCGCGCGGTACGGGACACAACAGGCGCGGAGCCGACCCTCGACTTCGCGCTCGCCGCCATCGAGCGGGTGCTGGCTCTGCCGGCCGGCGCAGCTTTCACGCTGTTCGCGACGGGCCGGGTAGTCGGCTGGATTGCCCACGCAATGGAACAGACGCGCGACGGCCGCTTGATCCGGCCGCGCGCGCGGTACATCGGGAATAGGTGAGCGCGTGGCGATCGCGTCACCACGGCCCGTTGTCAGGCAACGCCTAACCAGCGCGGCAGCCAGCGCAACACCGGCAAGTGGAGCACCGGACTCGTGGCCGCCCGCTCCGAGCCGCTCGCCAACGCGAAACGCGCGCCGGTCTGCCCGGCGCTGACCCAGGCCACCGCCTTGCGCGGCAACTCGATCGACTGCCCCGTTGCGAGCCAATGATCCTCGCTGTCGCCTTCCACGGTCAGCCAGATCTCGCCCGAGATCACCTTGAAGATCGACGGACGCGCGACACGCCAGGCCGCCGCGGGCTCGCCATGTTCCAATTCGAAAATCCGGACTTCACGCATCGCTTCCTCCTTCAGAGAACTTTTCCGTTGAATTGATTATTGACGTGCGATCATCGGAAACCCATGCACAGTTCCGAACAGTTCCATCGGAACTGTTCAGTCGAAAAACCAGACAGTTGGCGACGCCTGCGCGTGACGAAACCACGCGTTGAACGCTTCGCGCGCACACCGGAGGCCAGGGGCGAAGGAAAGAACCGCATGAAACTCGACATCTCAATCGATCGCGACAACGGCGTGCCGCTCACCGAGCAGATCGTCACGGGCGTCACCGCGTGGATCCGCTCGCGCACCGCGCGTCCCGGCTCGAAGCTGCCGTCGATCCGCCAGTTCGCGGCCGACTACGGCGTGAGCCGCTTTCCGGTGATCGAGGCCTACGACCGGCTGGTCTCGCTCGGCTACGTGGACTCGCGCCACGGCTCCGGCTTCTACGTCGCCGATCGCCAGCCGGCGAACACGCCGTGCCAGGGCAGCTCGGACCCGCGCCGCGCCGAGGACGAATCGGGTCATCTCCTCCAGCAGTTCAACCATCCGGGCGAGACGCTCAAGCTCGGCAGCGGCTTCATTCCCGAAAGCTGGCGCGACACGGACGGCATCGCGCAGGCGATCCGTCACGTCTCGCGCACGGACCCGGCGAGCATGGTCGATTACGCCACCCCGCTCGGCAACGTCGCCTTGCGCGAGCATCTGCAAGGCCGCATCGGCCAGTTGGGGATTCACGCGGACGCATCGCAAATCCTGATCACCAACGGCGCGAGCCAGGCATTCGATCTGCTGATGCGCTACATGCTCAAGGCGGGCGACACGATCTTCGTCGAGGACCCCGGCTACTACAACCTGTACGGCCTGTTGAAGCTGCACGGCGTGAAACTGGTCGGCATTCCGCGCACCCGCACCGGTCCCGATCTGGAGGTGATGCAGGCGCAGTTGAAGCTGCACCGGCCCAAGCTGTTCTTCATCAACACCGTCTTCCACAATCCGACCGGCACCACGGTCGCGCCGCCCGTGGCGTTCCGGCTGCTGCAACTGGCGCGCGAGCACGGCTTCTCGATCATCGAGGACGACGTCTACGCCGACTTCCAGGCCGACCCCACCGATCGCCTCGCGACCCTCGACCAGCTCGAACACGTGATCTACATCGGCGGGCTGTCGAAGACGCTGTCGTCGTCGCTGAGGATCGGCTGCGTGGTGGCGAGCCACGCGATCATCAAGGATCTGGTCGACATCAAGATGCTGACGAGCATCGGCGGTTCGCGCTTTGCCGAAGCGGTCGCGGTATCGCTGCTGGAGCGCGGCGCGTACCGCAAATATCTGGAGCGCCTGCGCCGCCGCATGCGCGACGCGCTCGGCTCGACCATCCAGACGCTGGAAGACGCGGGTTGGGAACTGTTCGAGAAGCCGGTCGGCGGCAAGTTTCTGTGGGCGCGCGTGCCGCATGTGGAGGACGCGCAACGGCTGGTGGAATGCGGTGCGCCGTTGGGCGTGACGGTGGCGCCCGGCAACTACTTCCGCCCGAGCATGGAGGTGAGCCCGTGGATCAGGATTCACGCGGCGTTCGGCAACGAGCCGCGTGCCCAGGCGTTCTTCCGTGCGGCGGCGGCGTTGCCGGATCTGCGCGGCTGACTTGCGCGATCGCAAGGGCACGGCGCCTGCGCGAGGCCGGGCTTTTCCCTAGAATGGCGAGTCCCAGCCAGCCCCTGCGCGCCTAAGCGCTCTCCATGTCCACGCCGACTCCGCCCCTCGCCGACATCTCCGCAACGCCATCGGCCCGCTCGCTCACCGTGATGCTGTGGCTGGTCGCCACCGGCTTCTTCATGCAGACGCTCGACGCGACGATCGTCAACACCGCGCTCCCCGCGATGGCGACGAGCCTCGGCGAGTTGCCGCTGCGCATGCAATCGGTGGTGATCGCCTATTCGCTGACGATGGCGGTCATGATCCCGGTGTCCGGCTGGCTCGCCGACAAGTTCGGCACGCGGCGCGTGTTCTTCAGCGCGATTCTCGTGTTCGCGGTCGGTTCGTTGCTGTGCGCGAACGCGCATACGCTGAATCAACTGGTGGTCTTTCGCATCGTGCAAGGCGTGGGCGGCGCGATGCTGCTGCCGGTCGGACGGCTGGCCGTGCTGCGCACCTTTCCGGCGGAACGCTATCTGCCGGCCTTGTCGTTCGTCGCGATTCCGGGCCTGATCGGTCCGTTGATCGGCCCGACGCTCGGCGGCTGGCTCGTGAAGATCGCCTCGTGGCACTGGATCTTTCTGATCAACGTGCCGGTGGGCATCGTCGGTTGCATCGCCACGTTCATCTTCATGCCGGATAGCCGCAACGAAAACGTCGGCAAGTTCGACATGAAGGGCTACCTGCTGCTGATCGTCGGCATGGTGGCGATTTCATTCGCGCTCGACGGCCGCACCGAGTTCGGCATTCAGCACGCCACGGTGCTCGTGCTGCTGATTCTGAGCCTCGCCTGTTTCGTTGCATACGGGTTGCATGCGGTACGCGAGCCCGCGCCGATCTTCTCGCTCGACCTCTTCAAGATTCACACGTTCAGCGTCGGCCTGCTCGGCAATCTGTTCGCGCGGATCGGCAGCGGCGCGATGCCGTACCTGATTCCGCTGCTCTTGCAGGTGAGTCTCGGCTATAGCGCGTTCGAGGCCGGCATGATGATGCTGCCGGTAGCGGCCGCGGGCATGGCGTCCAAACGTCTCGTGACGACGCTGATCCTGAAGTACAGCTATCGGCGCGTGTTGATCGTCAACACGGTGCTGGTCGGCTTGACGATGGCCAGCTTCGCGCTCACCAGCACGGGCCAGCCGCTATGGCTGCGGCTCGTGCAACTGGCGTTCTTCGGCGGCGTCAACTCGATGCAGTTCACCGCGATGAACACGCTGACGCTCAAGGACCTCGGCACCGGCGGCGCGAGCAGCGGCAACAGCCTGTTCTCACTGGTGCAAATGCTCTCGATGAGCCTCGGCGTGACGGTGGCCGGCGCCCTGCTCGCCACCTTCACCGGCTTGCTGCCGCGCGTGACCGCCGCCAACTCGCTGCCCGCGTTTCATGCCACTTTTCTAGCTGTGGGCATCATCACGGCGGGCTCGTCGTGGATCTTCGCGCAACTGTCGCCGGACATCCGCACGCCGGCGAAAAAGACCGATCCGTCGGAGCGCACTTGATGCTTGCGCGGGCGCGCTCATGAATGAGCGATGAACCGGCGATAAGCCGCTGACGAGCTTGTGACGAAAACAGTTGAGGAGCCGCCGACGATCTTGCGATGCGAGCCGCTGACGAAGCGCCGACGATCTTGCGACGCGGGCCGCTGAGGAGCCGCCGACGATCTTGCGACGCGAGCCGCGGACGAACCGCCAAGGAGCCGCCGACGAACCGCAACGGGGCGAGCCTCGCACCAGCGAAGTGCGAACAATCGCCTTCGCGCCCGCGCTGACGCCCAATCGACGCGTGCAAGCGTGACGGGCGCGCACGGAGGCTGTGTCTCAGCACTCGCATAGTTCTTGCTGGCTATCCTATAAACTTATGCTTTGCGCGTGCTGACCCGGGCCGAGCAGGCAAGCGCGCCGCCACCAACACACGACTGACATGATGAGCATGATCGAACTCGATCCACCCGGCTTCCAGCCGCCGCGCCCGATGGCCGGCGACGAAGGCTCGCGGCGCACTGTTCTGTACGGCGGCTACACCGTTTTCAGCGTGTTTCAGCCGGTTTTCTCGGTATCGCACCGGCGTGCGATCGGTTACCACGCGTCGCTGCGCGCCCACGACGAACATGCGCTGCAAGTGCCCTCCCACGAAGTGTTCACGCAAGCCGCCCGGCGCGGCGATCTGCTGGAACTCGGACGGCTCGCCGAATCGCTGCATCTGGGCAACTTCAACGCGTTCGACAGTCACGACGAATGGCTCTTCCTGAGCCTTCATCCGGCCGCGCTGATGGACACCAGCTACGGCGACGCGCTGCTTGCCGGCCTCAAGGCGATGGGTTTGCCGCCGCAGCGCGTGGTGCTGGAGGTGTCCGAGCAGGCCGGCGGCGAAACCACCCGCTTCGCCGAGATCATCGACGCGCTGCGCAAATCCGGCTTCCTGATCGCGCTCGACGGCTTCGGCGCGAAGCATTCGAATATCGACCGCGTGTGGAACCTGCGGCCGGACATCGTCACGCTCGACCGCTGCATTCTCGCGCAGGCCAGCGAACACTCGCATATCGAACGCGTGCTGCCGGGCCTCGTCTCGCTGCTGCACGAATCCGGCCAACTGGTGCTGATGGGCGGCCTGACCACCGAACGCGACGCGTTGATCGCGCTGGAATGCAACGTGGACTTCGTGCAAGGCGCGTTCTTCGCGGGTCCGAGCGTGGAACCGGTCAAGCCGCAAGCGGCGGCCGGTTTGATGGACTCGCTCTCCGCGGCGCTGCGCAAGCGCGTGACCGAACGCGAACGCGCGCAGTCCGCGCGGCTCGCCCCCTACGTGACGGCGCTGGAAACCGCGGCCGCGCAACTCGTCGCCGGCGAGCCGGTTTCCCGCGCGACGGCGCCGCTGCTCACGCTCGGCGAAACGGCGCGCTGCTTCGTACTCGACGGTTCAGGCCGGCAGATCGGCGACAACCTGCTGCCGCCAGGGCGCGCCTCGCAACGCGCCAAGCGCTTTCGCCCGCTGCTGCATTCGGAGGGCGCGAGCTGGGAGCGCCGGCCCTACTTTATCCAGGCGATGCGCCTGCCCGACCATGTGCATCTCACGCCGCCCTATCTGTCGATCAACGAAGCACACCTGTGCGTGACGGCCTCGATCGCCGCGCACACGCCGCACGGCACCCAGGTGCTATGCGTCGATATCAACTGGAAGTAGCGGCTCGGCGTAATCGAGGCGGCTGCGGAAACGGGGCCGCCAGGACGGGTGGCGCAACGGAACGACCCAACAGGACGACCAAGGCCGCCCGCCGCCCAGGCCACTTAGACCGGCACCGCCATTGAGTCCGCCGGGGCCGCCACGGCTGCCGGGCCGTGCTGGATTCGCGCGAGCAATCGGGTGACGGCCGGGCGGCCCAGCACACGGTTGGTTGCCTGCAAACGCGCGGCGCTGGTCACGACGCGCAACGCGACGATCTTCGCCGAGCCGTCCGCGAAGCGATTCGTGGACACCTCGATCAAGCCGACCACCTCGCCCTCGGAAAGCAACGCGATACACATCGCGCCCTCCATCGACAGCACCTCCGCATGGCTCGCCTGCCGCGCGAGCGACGTCACCTTGTCCATCCAGCCCGTCACTGCCGGTTCGCGCGTGCACACCGGCGCGTCGCTGACGACTTCCGGGGCGTCGCTGAAGAGGCGCAGCAAGCCGGCCCTGTCTTGTGCCTCCAACGCCGTGCGCAAGCGCTCCACGATCCGCGCATGGGCGGCGGGGTCGGGCCGGCCGATCGGCGCACCCGCACGCCGCAAGCGCTCTCTCGCCCGATGGACGATCTGCCGGCATGCAGCCGGCGTGCGCTCGAGGATCGCGCCGATCTCCTTGTAGTCGCAATCGAACGCTTCGTGCAACACGAACGCCGCACGTTCGTCGGGCTTCAGACGTTCGAGCAGCAGCATCACGCCATAAGACATGTCCGCCGCGCGCAAGGCCAGTTCCTCGGCCGAGGGCGCCAGTTCGTCGAGCCACGGCTCCGGCAACCAGCCGGCGGCTTGCGACGCGCGCTCGCGCCGCGCATGCCGCAACCGGTCGATCGCCGCGCGCGTGGCGACCGTGGTGAGCCAGGCGGCGGGCGTATGCAGTTCGCGCGCATCGGCGAGATGCCATTTGAGCCAGACGTCCTGCACCACGTCTTCCGCTTCGGCGCGGCTCCCCAGCATGCGGTACGCCAACGCGAGCAGGCGGGCGCGCGCGGCCTCGAAACTGGATGCCTTGTCGATTTCTTGTTTCGTCATGGGTAGACCTCCAGATCGTGCGTGGTGAAAAGACGCGGCGCGCCGCCTGCGGGTTTGTCGGGGCGCGCGACGCTGCCGGCAAACGCTGCCGGCATCTCTCAGCTTGACGGCTGGGCACCGGCCGATGTGACAGCTCGGCGCAAAAATATTTCGGTCACGCCGGATCACGCCGCCTCGTCATAAGGACAACAAGCGGCGCAATGGTGCGCCCTTTCGAATCAGGTGCCGCTACGGCTATCGGCGCGGCGCCGCATCACCTGGGGCAACTCATGCACTTCAACTATTCGCAGATCACCGGCCTCGGCCTCGTGCCCACCGTCATCGAACAGTCCGGGCGTGGCGAGCGCGCGTACGACATCTATTCGCGTCTGCTGCGCGAGCGCATCGTCTTTCTGGTCGGCCCCGTCAACGAACAGTCAGCCAGCCTGATCGTCGCGCAGTTGCTGTTTCTCGAGTCCGAGAACCCCGACAAGGATATTTCCTTTTACATCAATTCGCCGGGCGGCTCCGTGTACGACGGCCTCGCCATTTACGACACCATGCAGTTCATCAAGCCGGAGGTGTCCACCTTATGCACCGGCTTCGCCGCAAGCATGGGCACCTTCCTGCTCACCGCGGGCCAGCGCGGCAAGCGGTATGCGCTGCCGAACGCGCGCATCATGATTCACCAGCCGTCCGGCGGCAGCCAAGGCACCGCCGCCGACGTCGAGATTCAGGCAAGGGAAGTGCTGTATCTGCGTGAACGCCTGAACGGCATGATGGCCGAACGCACGGGGCGCAGCGTCGAGGAGATCGCGCGCGATACCGATCGCGACAACTTCATGTCGGCGGAGGGCGCGAAGGCGTACGGGTTGATCGACGACGTGCTGGAAAGCCGCGCGGCGCTCGCCGGCATGACTCGTCATCAGCACATGTAGCGCGGCACGTCCGCCCAGCGGTTCCGCCAACGGAAGCGGGCTTCGCGAAACGATTCTCCCGCGCCTGAATTTTCGCGGGAAAACGCTCGCTGCCGGAAAGCTTTCGCTTGCCGCATCGGTGCGCCTGGAATACAAAAGCTGATCACCCTCGCTGGAATCGCTATCATGATCGCGATTCGTCGAATTCGACGTTCGCTTCAATGGAGAGATATATGGCGTCATCCAACGAAACCGTCAGCATGGCGCTATTCTGCGACTTCGAAAACGTCGCGCTCGGCGTGCGCGACGCGAAGTACGACAAGTTCGACATCAAGCTGGTGCTCGAACGGCTGCTGCTCAAGGGCAGCATTGTCGTGAAGAAAGCGTATTGCGACTGGGACCGTTACAAGAGCTTCAAAGGCGCGATGCACGAGGCCAATTTCGAATTGATCGAGATTCCGCACGTGCGCCAATCGGGCAAGAATTCCGCCGACATCCGGCTCGTGGTCGACGCACTCGACCTCTGCTATACGAAATCGCACGTCAATACGTTCGTCATCATCAGCGGCGATTCGGATTTCTCGCCGCTCGTGTCGAAGCTGCGCGAGAACGCGAAGCAGGTGATCGGCGTCGGCGTGCAGCAGTCCACTTCCGATCTGCTGATCGCGAATTGCGACGAGTTTTTCTTCTACGACGACCTCGTGCGCGAGAGTCAGCGCACGGTCGCCAAACGCGAGTCGTCACGTCCGCAACAAGCGGCGCAGCCGGCGGCCAAACGCTCGCCCGACGAAGAGAAAGGCCGCAACAAGGAAGACCTGGAAAAACGCCGCACCAAGGCGGTCGAAATCGCAGTGCAAACGTTCGACGCGCTCGCGTCCGAACGTGGCGACAGCGGCAAGATCTGGGCTTCGGTGCTGAAGAACGCGATCAAACGCCGCAAGCCGGATTTCAACGAGACGTACTATGGTTTTCGCGCCTTCGGCAATTTGCTGGAAGAGGCGCATGCGCGCGGGCTGCTCGAGTTCGGCCGTGACGAGAAATCCGGCGCCTACGTATATCGGAGCACGGCGGCGAATGTAGCGGGCGAACACGCGAGCGAGTCGAGCGAAGCCGCGGAATCGGCGGAACAACTGTACGAGGCGCAGGTTGCCGAAGCGGCGATCGCCGAGTCGAGCGGCAAACACGAATCACGCCGGCGCGGTCGCGGCAATCGCAAGACAGGACGTGGTCAGCAGGAAGCCGTTCACGAAGAGCGCACGTCGGCCGAATACGGCGCGAGCGCGCAAGCTCAAGCCGAAGAAGCGCACTGGCATGCGCCCACGAGCAGCGAGCCGATTTCTCAGCAGCCGGAAGAGCAGTGGGCGCAGCCGTGGGCGCAAGCGGAAAACGCGCCAGTCGAACCGGTCAACGAGGAGAACACCGGCGAGCAGCCGGCGAACGCTGCGCCGCCCAAGCGTCGCAACGAACGCACGCCGCGCAAGACGGCAGCCAAAAAGGCGAGAAAGAACGCGCCGCGAGCAATCGACGAGATACCGGAAATCGCCGCGCCCGCTGAAGCACCGGCGCAGCCTGTCAGGGAAGAACAGGCGCCCGCGCCTGCAAAAAAAGCCGCGCGGAAAACCGCGCCGCGCAGCCGCCGTCCGCGTAAGACCGCGGCCACGAGCGACGCAGAATAAGCGTCCGGTTTGCGTGATGTGCGCGGCGCCGCATCACCGTAAGCGGAATACCGCGCGATACCGTTGGTGGCGCGTATGTATTTTTGTCGCGCGCGATCATCGGTGTGGCGAACGTGTTGCAGCCAGGTTTCGTTAGTAATACGGATACGGGGCGTACATGACCGGCGGCCCGTAGTAACGCGGCGGCGGCGCGACGTAGACCGGCTGAGGCGCATAGACCGGCTGCGGCACGTAGACCGGCATTTGCGGCTGCGAAATCGTGTTGCCCTTCGACGTCATGCATTGAGCGTACGCGGCGTCATACCGGGCCTGGAGGCTATTGGCCGAATACTGCGCGCCGTTCGCGCCGGCCGCGCCACCGAGCAGCAGGCCACTGCCCGCGCCGATGGCCGCGCCCGTGCCGGCGTTGCCGGCTGCCGCGCCGATCAGCGCGCCGACCGCGGCGCCGCCGAGCGTGCCGACGGCGGCGCTGTTGACGCTGTTCGCGGTCGAGCCTTGCGACGCGCCGGTCGCGTCGGACGAACGGTAGGCGTAATCGCGGCAAGCGTAGTCGTCCTGCTGGAACTGGTTGAGCGACTGCCCGCTGCGCGGCAGCGCGACCACGGAGGGACCGCTCGGCGGCACTACCGCACAACCGCCGAGGAACGCGAGTGCGACGGCGCCGACAGGTAACGCGACGCGCATCGGTTTAAGACTTGAGATCATGGTGGCGCAGCTTGCATGGGATGAGAAACATACGTTAGGCCAATCCACGTGAAGCATGTTTACCAGATCGTTACCGTATGTTTTTCATCCGCACTACACGCGCCGCCAAGGGCTTGCGCGAAAGTCGCGCGCGTCGGCTGGGGTGCTGGTGCACGCATTGCTCTGCCTGCCGTTGTCGTTACTAACTGTGACAAAGATGCGTCGCCACGCGCTTCACGACGCCGTCAGAAGAGCGATGGCCGGACGGTTCTACTGACGAATCCCGCTCCCGATAACCACTCCGGATCCGGCGCCACAAAAAGAAAAGCCCTCGCATTCGAGGGCCTTCTTGTCAGCTATCGAGCTTTACCGTGCAACGCCGCGTCTGGATTGCCCAGCCTGTTTATCACGCCGCACTTGAGCTCACCGGCAACCTCACGCGAAGTTCTTCGCCGCGAATTCCCAGTTGACGATGTTCCAGTATGCCTCGACGAACTTCGGACGCGCATTGCGATAGTCGATGTAGTACGCGTGTTCCCACACGTCGATCGTAACCAGTGCTTTTGCGTCGGTCGTGAGCGGCGTGGCGGCGTTGCTCGTCGACACGAGATCCAGCGAACCGTCTGCCTTCTTCACCAGCCATGCCCAGCCCGAGCCGAAGGTGCCGACCGCGGTCTTCGCGAACTCTTCCTTGAACTTGTCGAACGAACCCCACTTGGCGTTGATCGCGTCAGCCAGTGCGCCGGTCGGCGCGCCGCCACCTTGCGGCGACAGGCTGTTCCAGAAGAACGTGTGGTTCCACACTTGAGCCGCATTATTGAAGATGCCGCCGGAGGACTTCTTGACGATTTCTTCGAGCGACAGATTCTCGAACTCCGTGCCCTTGATCAGATTGTTCAGGTTGGTCACATAGGTCTGGTGATGCTTGCCGTAGTGAAATTCGAGCGTCTCTTCCGACATGTGCGGAGCGAGTGCGTTTTTCGCGAACGGCAGCGGCGGGAGCGTATGTTCCATGGTGCTTTCCTTCTGTCTGTATCTGTTGTGGGGAGTCTGCGGATAACGCTATAGAGCACTCGATTGTAGGCGAGTTGGAATAACCCCGCAAACCAACGGACTTTATGCACGGCATGGGTGAAACCGCCGTGAATAAAGCGTATTGAGTGCTCTCGCATCGCATGTGCCCGCTCCATGCGAGAGCGCGAAATCCCGCTGCCGCAACCTGTCGGCGAAATGTCAGAAACCGTCGGTAAGACGCGGCTGCACATCGGCGAGCGCGATGTCCGCGGCGCCTTCCGCGAGATGCACCGTCAGGCGCCGGCCCGGTTTCAACGACGACGGCGCGCGTATCGCGCGTCCGCTTTGCGCATCCAGCACGGCCGCATAACCACGCTCGAGCGTGCGCTGCGGACTCAGCACTTCCAGCCGTGCGGCGAGCGTTGCGATGCGAGCGGTCTGACGTTCATGGTGGCGCAACAATGCGGCGTCCAGCCGCTGCGTGAGATTGCCGAGCTTCGCCTGATGCGCGGCGAGGTCCGGACGCCAATGCTGCCAGCGCATCTGCAGCAACGAAAACCGCGCTCGCGCGTCACGCACCGGCCGCGCGCCCGCCGACGCGAGGCGCATGCTCAGTTGCTGCAAATGCGTGCGTTGCCGCGCGAGGCGCTCGCTCGGCGACACGAGCCTGCGCGCGAGCCAGTCGAGTTGTTGCGCGCGCCGCTCCATCATGCGGCCGAAGCCGCGCGCGAGCGTCGCATGCCGGTGATCGAGCTCGCGCAACAACAGGACGCGCTGCGGACTGACGAGTTCGGCGGCGCCGGTCGGCGTGGGCGCGCGCACGTCGGCGGCGAAATCGGCGATCGTGAAATCGGTCTCGTGACCGACGCCGCTCACCACCGGTATCGCGCTTTCCGCGATCGCGCGGGCCAGCACTTCTTCGTTGAACGCCCACAGATCCTCGATCGAGCCGCCGCCGCGGCACATGATCAGCACGTCGACTTCGCGCCGCGCGTTCGCCTTGTCGACCATCGCGGCGAGTTTGGCGCTCACGCCCGCGCCTTGCACGGGCGCGGGGTAGACGATCACCGGAATATGCGGCGCACGGCGGCACAAGGTGGTCAATACGTCGCGCAACGCGGCGGCTTGCAGCGACGTCACGATGCCGATCGCGCGCGGATGCGCCGGCAACGCGCGTTTGCGCTCGGCGGCGAAGAGCCCCTCGGCTTCGAGTTTCGCCTTGAGCCTCAGGAACGCTTCGTACAGACGCCCCTGCCCTGTGCGGCGCACTGCCTCGACATTCAGTTGCAGTTCACCGCGCGGCTCGTACATGGTGACGAGCGCGCGCACCTCGATGCGGTCGCCCTCGCGCGGCGTGAACTCCGCGTACTGCGCCCGGCCGCGGAACATCACGCAGCGCATCTGCGCCTGCGCGTCCTTGATCGAGAAATACCAATGGCCGCTCGCGGCGCGCGTGAAGTTCGACACTTCGCCAGCCACCCAGACGAGCGGAAACGAGCGTTCGAGCATCGTGCCGATCGCTCGGTTGAGCGCGGAGACGGGGACGACAACCTCACCGCCCGGCGTGGCGGACGAAGAAAAAGGACTTTCGGGATTCATGCGGGGACTATCCGTGACTGGCCGGACAGACGATAGACCGAGTGGCTATCGACGTCCAGCACGGCGGCTGAATTGTTAAAAGTGTCCACATGGCGGGACGCGCTCGGCAAATAGCGCCGGTGCATCCGCCGGAGCGCACGAAGTCGAAGCATGTCATTGATTTATATCGCGTTTCCATCCCAATAACGAGAGCGATTGCCGATAAGTCGCGCTCGCGACGGCCGTTCCAGCCCATTCGATGGCAGGTTCTCCACAAAGTTATCCACAGGCCACGCGCATCGGCTGAAGCGCTTGTCCGCCGCGCGGCGGTGAAGCACGCGACTTGCCGGGCGGGACACGCGCGCGCTAGAGTGGCGGGTTCGACCGCATGCCGAACGCTGCGCCGGTCGCGCCAGTACGGCCCATCGGCAGGCAATTGCGCGGCATGCGGCGCAACTGCATTGGATGCCGCCGCAGCTTCATTTGCGCTTCATTTTTCGATCGCCAGGAGAACCGCGTTGATGTCTGTCCCGCGTATTGCGCCTAGCCTCTCCACGCCGCCGTCCTTTACGACGACGAACGGCGCGCCGCTCGTTCATCCGGCGTGCCGATGAGCAATCTCACCGACCGTCTCGAGGCCCGCCTTGCGCGCGAATGGCAACGGCGCGGCCCGCTTGCATGGGCGCTGACGCCCCTCGCCTGCGTGTTCGGCGCAATCGCCGCCGCTCGCCGCGCCGCCTTTGCGCTCGGCTGGCTGAAATCGGTGCGCGTCGGCGTGCCCGTGGTGGTGGTCGGCAACGTGACCGTCGGCGGCACCGGCAAGACGCCGACCGTGATCGCGCTGGTCGAAGCGCTGCGCGCGGCGGGCTTCGAACCCGGCGTGGTGTCGCGTGGCTACGGCGCGCGCGTGAACCAGCCGACGCCGGTCACGCCCGCTTCCACGGCGAGCGTCGGCGGCGACGAGCCGTTGCTGATCGCGCGCCGCACCGGCGCGCCGGTGTGGGTCTGTCCAGACCGCGTGGCGGCCGCGCAAACGCTGTGCGCCGCGCATCGCGATGTCGACGTGATCGTGAGCGATGACGGCTTGCAGCATTACCGCCTCGCGCGCGACGCCGAAGTGGTCGTGTTCGATCACCGGCTCGGCGGCAACGGCTTTTTGCTGCCCGCCGGGCCGTTGCGCGAGCCGCTGTCGCGCCGCCGCGACGCGACGCTGATCAACGATCCGTATGCGCGCAGCCTGCCCGCGTGGCCGAACACGTTCGCGCTGCGGCTCGCGCCCGCTGACGCGTGGCATCTCGACAATCCCGCGCTGCGCCGTCCGCTCGCGCAATTCCAGGGCGAGCGCGTGCTGGCCGCGGCCGGCATCGGCGCGCCGGAGCGCTTTTTCGCCACGCTGCGCGCCGCCGGCCTCACGCCCGCCACCCGCGCGCTGCCCGATCACTATGCGTTCGAGCGCAATCCGTTTACCGACGTCGACGCCGACGCCATCCTGATAACGGAAAAGGATGCGGTAAAATTGGGGTCCTGGCACGACGCGCGCATCTGGGTTGTCCCGGTCGAAGCCGCGCTCGATCATCGCCTCATTGCATTAGTTGTGGAGAAAATCCGTGGACGCTCGCCTGCTTGAAATTCTCGTCTGCCCGATCTGCAAGGGCCCGCTCAGCTACGACCGCGCCGCGCAGGAATTGATTTGCAACGCTGACAAGCTCGCCTATCCGATCCGCGACGGCATCCCCGTCATGCTGGTCGACGAAGCGCGGCAGACCGTCGAAGGCACGCCGGTGGATTTGAATCCGGGTTCCGTGGCTTGAATTGGCGGGATCGGCGTTGCGCTTGCGAGGCTGCTTCGGTCGCGGCGCCCCGCGGGTTTGAGCGGCAGGTTCGAGCAACGCCGCCGGGTTGCGTCAGGGTCCGCGCGTCTGGTCGGAGCCCCCACCCAGGTTTTCACGCCGCGTCCGCAGTCCTCGTTTGCCGTCTTTCCCATCCGCGTCCGCTGCATGCGCGGTCGCTTACTTCCCGTCTCATCGCCGCCCGTCTTTAGATGACTCACGCCAACGTCAGCCCTCCCCCGTTCGTCGCCGTCGTGCCGGCCCGGCTCGCCTCCACCCGTCTGCCCAACAAGCCGCTCGCCGACATCGGCGGCAAACCGATGGTCGTGCGAGTCGCCGAACGCGCGCGCGAATCGGGCGCGCACCACGTGCTGATCGCGTCGGACGCGCAGTCGGTCCTCGACGCCGCCCGCGAGCATGGCTTCGAAGCCGTGCTGACGCGCGCCGATCATCCGTCGGGCACCGACCGTCTCGCGGAAGTCGCGGCGCGATTCGGCTGGAGCGACGAAACGATCGTGGTGAACGTGCAAGGCGACGAACCGCTGATCGATCCAGCGCTCGTGTGCGGCGTGGCGTCGCACCTCGCGGCCAGCAATGGCTGCGCGATCGCCACCGCCGCGCATCCGATCACCGACCCCGCCGAAATCTTCAACCCGAACGTCGTCAAGGTCGTGATCGATGCGCGCGGCTTCGCGCTTTACTTTTCGCGCGCGCCGATTCCGTGGGCGCGCGACGCCTATCAGCCGCATTGGCCCAACGTCGGCGCGATGCCCACGCCGCCCGCGCCCGCGATCGTTCACCGGCATATCGGCTTGTACGCGTATCGCGCGCAATTTCTGCGCACGTACCCGAGTCTCGCGATCTCGCCGATCGAGCAAGCCGAGGCGCTCGAACAACTGCGCGCGATGTGGCACGGCGAGCGGATCGCGGTGCTCGTGACCCACGACGTGCCGCTTCCCGGCGTCGACACACCCGCCGATCTCGCGCGCGTGCGGGCTTTATTCGGGTCTTGAGCGTAAAAACCCGTGGCATAATCGGACGGTTGTGCGCGCCTCCTGGCGCCTCCCGTTAAGCAGCGAGAACGAGGGTTTGCCCGGTCGCACCGCTTCAGTCTTGCAGCGCCGTCATAGCCGATGTGCAGCGCGAGACTTGAACGGCAGTTCGATGCGGGTCCCCACGAATCGCGGGATGGCCGCAGCGCCACCAAAGAATTCACATAGATCTGGAGATATCACATGCGTTTGATTCTTTTGGGTGCGCCCGGCGCGGGTAAGGGCACTCAGGCCACGTTCATCAAGGAAAAATTCGGCATTCCGCAGATTTCCACCGGCGACATGCTGCGCGCGGCCGTGAAGGCGGGCACGCCGCTCGGCATCGAAGCCAAGCGTTTCATGGACGCCGGCGAACTGGTCACCGACGAACTGATCATCAATCTCGTGAAGGAGCGTTTGCAGCAGCCCGACTGCGTGAACGGCTATCTGTTCGACGGTTTCCCGCGCACCATCCCGCAAGCGGAAGCGATGAAGCAAGCCGGCGTCGCGATCGACTACGTGCTCGAAATCGACGTGCCATTCGAGGAGATCATCGTGCGCATGAGCGGGCGCCGCTCGCATCCGGCCTCGGGCCGCACGTATCATGTCAGGTTCAATCCGCCGAAAGTCGAAGGCGTGGACGACGTGACCGGCGAACCGCTGATCCAGCGCGACGACGACAAGGAAGAAACGGTCAAGAAGCGTCTGCAAGTGTACGAGGCGCAAACCAAGCCGTTGATCGAGTACTACAACAACTGGGCGAAGAACGGTGATGCCGCCTCCCCGCTGAAGGCGCCGCAATACCGTCGTATCTCGGGTCTCGGTAGCGTCGACGAAATTCGCGAACGCGCGTTCGAGGCGTTGAAGTAACTCGCTCGTCGCTGCATTCGTTGTGCTGAAACCCGCCCATGTCGGCGGGTTTTTTGTTGCGTGCCGCGCGCCCCGCGCTGCCTTGTCGCGCGGCCGCTTTCTTTTATGCGTTGCAGCATAGTCGCTACAATCGATCGTCCAAAACATACTCGATCGACACATTACCGAACCGTAGCAAAGGAGAAGACATGGAGATTCGTGACAACGTATTCCTGATCACCGGCGGTGCATCGGGCCTGGGCGCGGCCACTGCGCGCCTCGTCGTGGAGAACGGCGGCAAGGTGGTGCTCGCGGATCTGAATCAGGATGCCGGCGACGCGCTCGCGAAGGAACTCGGCGGCGTGTTCGTCAAATGCGACGTCAGCCGCGAAGACGACGCCACGCAAGCGGTCGAAGCGGCAACGAAGCTCGGCACGCTGCGCGGCCTCGTCAATTGCGCGGGCGTCGCGCCGGCCATCAAGACGGTCGGCAAGGACGGCCCGCATCCGCTCGATTCATTCGCGCGCACCATCTCCATCAATCTGATCGGCACCTTCAACATGATCCGGCTCGCCGCCGCGGCCATGTCGAAGTACGAACCGAATGCGAACGGCGAACGCGGCGTGATCATCAACACGGCGTCGGTGGCCGCGTATGACGGCCAGATCGGCCAGGCGGCTTACGCGGCATCGAAAGGCGGCGTGGTCGGCATGACGCTGCCGATCGCACGCGACCTGTCGCGCAACGCAATTCGCGTGATGACGATTGCGCCAGGCATCTTCGAAACGCCGATGCTGCTCGGCATGCCGCAGGAAGTGCAGGACGCGCTCGGCGCAATGGTGCCGTTCCCGCCGCGCCTCGGCAAACCGGCGGAATATGCGATGCTGGCCAAACAGATTTTCGACAATCCGATGCTCAACGGCGAAGTGATTCGGCTGGACGGCGCGATCCGCATGCAGCCGAAATAACGAGGTGTCCGGTGCGCTGTTTGATAGGCGCGCCGCAAATTAAAACGCCTGCGCATGAGTCATGCGCAGGCGTTTTGTTTTGGCTCATCGTTCGGACCGATTGCCGGTCTGTCAGTCGCGATCGTCGGGCTGGGTGCGTTGACGCAGTTCATGCAATTGCGACTCCACCACCGTTGCATCCTCGGCATCCGGCCGCTCGCCGAGATAACGCTCGAGGTCCTCGAGCGCGGGGCGCAGATAATCCAGCCGCGCATAGGCGAAGCCGCGGTCGCGCACTTCCTCGATGCTTTCCGGCAGCAGGATCACGAGACGCTGCTGCACGGCCAGCAAACGCTGCCAGCGCTCCGTCTGAAGATACGTGGACTTGAGATTGCGCAGCATGCGGGCGAGAATCTCGCGCCGCGTGGCCGGCTGCAACAAGATGCGCAGCGCGCGGCTCACCGACTCGCCCGCCGACGCCACATACGGCTCCAGCATTTCCACCATCTCCGATTCGGACAGCGATTGCCCGCTGGTCGGATCGAGCATCACATCGCCGTCGGGCGTCGTGACACGCAGCAGGAAGTGCCCCGGAAACGACACGCCACGCACCGGAATGCCGATCTGCTCGGCCATCTCCAGATACAGCACCGCCAGCGAAATCGGAATGCCGCGGCGCCGCTTGAGCACGGCGTTCAGGTGGCTGTTGTCGGGGTCGTAGTAATCGTTGAGGTTGCTGGCGAAACCCAGCTCGCGAAAGAAAAACCGGTTCAGGATGCCGACCTTCTGCTTGATGTCGGCGTCGTCCGGCATGCGGCGCTGCAGGCGCACCACCAGTTCGTCGATCTCGGCCAGCGTGCCTTGCAGATCGAGGTCGGGATAAGCATCCTGCGCGAGCGAGAGCGCCGCCTCGGTCAGCGGCAGGCTCTCGTCCTCGGCGACGAGTGTGCTGAAATAGTCGAGAACCCGCGTCATCGTGATCACTTCACTCGCCTTCTGAAATACGCGTACTTGAAGCCCATCAGCCAAAGCATACCGAAATATAGCGCGGCGAACAGCACGAGGCACGCGCCCAGCAATGCCATCCGGTCGAGCGGCCGGCTATGCATGCCGATCCAGTCGAAGCTGATTGCCAGCCAGTGCATCGCGCCGGCCAGCACCAGACAGGCGCCGAGCAACTGCACGAAAAATTTGGGCCAGCCGTGCGACGGCATATAAATGCCGCGCTTGCGCAAGCCGAGGAACAACAACAGCGCGTTGCCGCAAGCGCCGAGCCCGACGCTCAGCGTGAGGCCGGCGTGCGAGAAAATCGGCACGAACAGATAGTTGCTCAACTGCGTGAGAATCAGCACGCCGACGCCGATTTTCACCGGCGTCTTGATGTCCTGCTTCGCGTAAAAACCGGGGGCGAGGATCTTGATGAGGATCAGGCCGATCAGGCCGACGCCGTAGGCCGACAGCGCGCGAGAGACCATCACGACCGCGTTGCCGTCGAACTTGCCGTAATGAAACAGCGTGGCGGTGAGCGGCTGGGCAAAGAAAAACAGCGCGACCGCGCTCGGCGCGGCCAGCAGGAACGTGACGCGCAGCCCCCAGTCGAGCAGCGACGAATATTCGTGCGGATCGGCGTCGACGTGCGCCTTCGAGAGACTCGGCAACAGGATCGTGCCGAGCGCGACGCCGAGCAGCGCGGTGGGAAACTCCATCAAGCGGTCTGCGTAATTGATCCACGACACCGCGCCCGGACCGATGCGCGATGCAATATTCGTGTTGATGATCAGGCTGATTTGCGCGACCGACACCGCGAACATGGCGGGCACCATCTTGGAGAGCACGCGCTTCACGCCGCGATGCGCGAGCGCCTTCACCGGGTTCAGGCCGATGCTCGGAATCATGTCGATCTTCTTCAGACCCGGCAGTTGCACGGCGAACTGCAGCACACCGCCCGCGATCACGGCCCACGCGAGCGCATAAACCGGCGTTTTCAGATGCGGCGCGACGAACATGGCCGCGACGATGAACGCAACGTTCAGCAGGACCGGCGCGAATGCGGGCAGCGAAAAGTTCTTGTACGTATTGAGCACGCCCGACGCCAGCGACGTCAGCGAGATGAAAATGATGTACGGGAACATGATGCGCGTCATGGTGACCGCGAGCGCGTACGCCTGGCCCTCATGCGCGAGACCCGACGCGACGACGAACACCACGCCCGAGGCGCCCACGACGCCGATCAGCGAGAGGATCGCCAGCGCCCACGCGAGCACCGTCGAGGTCGCGTCGACCAGCGCCTTGGTGGCGTCGTGCCCTTGCTGGTTCTTGAATTCGGCGAGGATCGGTACAAAGGCTTGGGAGAACGCGCCTTCGGCGGAAATGCGGCGCAGCAGGTTGGGGATGCGGAAGGCGACGTAAAACGCGTCGGTATATTGACTGGCGCCGAACGCGCGAGCAATCAGCGTTTCGCGGGCCAGACCGGTCACGCGCGACAGCAGCGTGAAGCCGCTGACCGTCAGCAGGGCTCGGAATAGATTCATGGGGCGCTTATTATACGGGTGCCGCAAAGGCGGACGACGAGCCGGAACGCGATTCGGACCGTTTTTCGAGGTGGACGTTCGCTGAGGTGTCGTCGGCCGAGGCGTTTTTTGTTGAGGAGGGCGCGCGTTTGGTTCATCGCCCGCTCATATCGCCGCCCGCTCGTGGACTTCGGCGGGCTGATGGAAACGTGGCCGCGCGGATCGTCAGGCGCATCGGAATCGGCGATTCCCCGTTGTCACGTGCCTGATTTTGTTGCTATAATCGCCGGTTTCGAAGCTCGCTTAACTTTCGGACGGGGTGAAAGTACGCAATCAAGCACGCCGCATTCAAGCGTGAGAAAGCGTCAACCAACCTCGAAGCACGCCGGAACACGGGCCCGCCTTCGCGTAGTTCGATCGAATTTTTCGACACTTTTTGCGCTCTTGGGCAATCGCTTCCAAGAGTTCGGATCTAAAAGCAGCACCTCACCACTTGAAGGTCAGGTACTGGAAACAGGAACAGGATAAGGAACCGTCATGGCTAACTCCGCACAAGCACGCAAGCGCGCCCGCCAGGCCGCCAAGGCAAATTCGCACAACTCGGCACTGCGCTCGAAGTTCCGCACGGCTATCAAGGCTGTCCGCAAGGCGATCGACGCCGGCGACAAGGCCAAGGCCGCTGAAATCTTCCAGGCATCGTCGAAGACCATCGACATCATCGCCGACAAGAAAATCGTTCACAAGAACAAGGCAGCTCGCCATAAGAGCCGTCTCGCTGCAGCCATCAAGGGTCTGCAAGCGTCCGCAGCCCAGTAATTCCGGTCGGCCCGCTCCGGTGGGCCACGTCCTGTTTCCGCTGCACGGAAAAGCCCGCCTCGGCGGGCTTTTTTGCCTCGATTCAACTCCCCCGCCGCCGGCTCCGCGACTCGTCTCATACATGAGCGAGAGAGGCCGTCCGCTGAAGCTTCCCGCTTTTAGGCCACAAAAAACCCGCTGCTCGCGGGTTTTTTGTTTTTGCCGGCCCTGCGACGACGTGCGCCTTAACGCGTGTTCTTACCTTGCTGCGTGCCGTGCTCAGGCGGCAACTCGCATGCCTCGGTCACCACGAGATCATTGTCTTTCGCGAAGTTCAGAACGAAATCGAAAGCCATGGGTTCGATGTCGCGCAAGCGTGAATCGAGGATCACGCATTTGAGGTCGCCGATCATGGTCGGGCGGACGTACGACGAGTACTGCAGATAAGCGTTCGGCCCCTTTGCACCGGGGCCGAAGCATGACATCACGCCTGCGAGCCGCTCCGACCAGTCGCTCGGCCGAAACCTCTTTCCCGTCGACGTGATGCCCTGAATGAAATATTCGGTTGGAGCTGCTTCGGCCATGTAGAAATACCTGTGTGACTGCCCGGCGGGATGACGGCACCATGACGGCGATGCGGCTCTGAGATGCCTGAGCCCGCCATGCATGCGGCGTTGGCGAACTGCGCCAGGTGCAATGGCGAAGCGCCGGCCAGCTAGCTTGACTGCGTTGCTTGACTGAGCCACCTCGGCGCCAGCCATGACCGCACCCGGGAAGGTTTTTCGAACCGCGTGAGCCATGTCCCGCAAGCGAAATACCAGCCTGCCGGGCTTTGGGATAACTTGCGGATTATAGCGCAGCGTGCCTTTTTCCGCACCGCACACAAGCTTTATCCGACGGGCCCGCGAGCCTTTCGGACAGCTTTCCCAGCCTTTTGCCTGACTCGTCAAATCAGGCGAAATCCTTTATGCTGCATTGAGTTACCACAAACGACGGCGGCGCCGTCCGGCAATCCCTGCCGGGTGAGACCGCCGTATTTGTTTCATGACCGCCAAGAAAATTCGCCACTATCTGCAGTTCAAGGATTTCTCGCTGGAAGACTACGAGTACGTGCTGGAACGCGCGCGCATTCTGAAGCGCAAATTCAAGAACTACGAGACTTACCACCCGCTGCACGACCGAACGCTGGCAATGATCTTCGAGAAGAATTCGACACGCACGCGCCTGTCGTTCGAAGCCGGCATCTTCCAGCTGGGCGGCCACGCTGTCTTCATGAGCACGCGCGACACGCAGCTCGGCCGCGGCGAGCCGATCGAAGACGCGGCGCAAGTGATCTCGCGCATGGTCGACATCATCATGATCCGCACGTTCGGCCAGGACATCATCCAGCGATTCGCCGAGAATTCGCGCGTGCCGGTGATCAACGGACTGACCAACGAATATCACCCGTGCCAGGTGCTGGCGGACGTCTTCACCTTTTTCGAGCATCGCGGCCCGATTCGCGGCAAGACCGTCGCGTGGGTCGGCGACGCCAACAACATGCTCTACACGTGGATCGAAGCCGCGCAGATTCTCGGCTTCAAGCTGCGCCTGTCCACGCCGCCCGGCTACAAGCTCGACCGCGCGCTGGTCGCCGCCGAAAGCGCGCCTTTCTACGCGGAATTCGACGACCCGAACGAGGCCTGCGCGGGCGCCGACCTGGTCACCACGGACGTGTGGACCAGCATGGGCTTCGAGGCGGAAAACGAAGCGCGCAAAAAAGCCTTCGCCGACTGGTGCGTCGACGCCGAAATGATGGCGCGCGCCAACTCCAATGCGCTCTTCATGCACTGCCTGCCCGCCCACCGCGGCGAGGAAGTCAGCGCGGAAGTGATCGACGGTCCGCAAAGCGTCGTGTGGGACGAGGCGGAAAACCGTCTGCACGTGCAAAAGGCGTTGATGGAGTATCTGCTGCTCGGCAAGCTCAATCACTGAGCGAGCCGCGTTTCAGCAGCTCAGCCGGCCGCTGCGTGAAGTGCGACGGGTTTTGACTACGAATCCACATCGCGCGCGCCGCATCCGGCTGCAGTCCATTGCGCAAGCGGCCCCGCCGATCACACCGCACCGTCCCAAAAACGCGGGCCGCCGGCGGTTTAGTGTCAAAATAGTGTTTTTCCGTGCTCCGGAACCGCCGGCGCGCCTTGTTTTCCCGCTTTCTCCAGCTACGAGTTCACCATGAGCGATATCAAGAAAGTCGTGCTCGCCTATTCGGGCGGCCTCGACACCTCCGTCATCCTGAAGTGGTTGCAGGACAACTACGACGCCGAAGTCGTCACGTTCACGGCCGACATCGGCCAGGGCGAAGAGCTGGAACCGGCGCGCAAGAAAGCCCTGCAACTCGGCATCAAGCAAGACAACATCTTTATCGAAGACCTGCGCGAAGAATTCGTGCGCGACTTCGTGTTCCCGATGTTCCGCGCCAATACGATCTATGAGGGCGAATACCTGTTGGGCACGTCGATCGCGCGTCCGCTGATCGCCAAGCGCCAGATCGAAATCGCCCGCGCCACCGGCGCGCAAGCGGTCTCGCACGGCGCAACCGGCAAGGGCAACGACCAGGTTCGCTTCGAACTCGGTTACTACGCGCTTGAACCGGGCATCAAGGTGATCGCACCGTGGCGCGAATGGGACCTGCTGTCGCGCGAAAAACTGCTCGCCTACGCGGAAAAGGCCGGCATTCCGATCGAAATGAAGCACAAGCAAGGCGGCGCGCCGTATTCGATGGACGCGAACCTGCTGCACATCTCGTTCGAAGGCCGTCACCTGGAAGATCCGAAAGCGGAAGCCGAGCCGGAAATGTGGCGTTGGACGGTGTCGCCGGAAGAGGCGCCGGACCAGGCGGAATACCTGGACATCGAGTACGAGCACGGCGATCCGGTTGCGATCAACGGCAAGCGTTTGTCGCCGGCCGAAATGCTGACCGAGTTGAACCGTCTGGGCGGCAAGCACGGCATCGGTCGGCTGGATCTGGTGGAGAACCGTTACGTCGGCATGAAGTCGCGCGGCTGCTATGAAACGCCGGGTGGCACGATCATGCTGAAGGCGCACCGCGGCATCGAGTCGATCACGCTCGACCGTGAAGTGGCGCATCTGAAAGACGATCTGATGGCCCGTTACGCGTCGCTGATTTATAACGGCTACTGGTGGAGTCCGGAGCGCCGCGCGCTGCAGGTGCTGATCGACCATACGCAGGAGAAGGTCAACGGCTGGGTGCGTGTGAAGCTGTACAAGGGCAGCGTCTCGGTCGTTGCGCGCGATTCGAAGGAAACGCTGTTCGACAAGACGATCGCCACGTTCGACGACGACGGCGGTGCTTACAACCAGGCGGACGCTGGCGGGTTCATCAAGCTCAACGCCCTACGCATGCGAATCGCGGAAAACGCGCGTCGTCAGCGCAGCTAAGCGCCGCAAGGCGCAAGCCAGCAACCAAAACGCAGACACAAAAAAGGCGCCGGGAGGCGACTCCCGGCGCCTTTTTCCGTCCCGCGGACAAATCACGCCATCACAAACAAACCGGCTCCGCTTCCAGTTCCACGCCAAAGCGCGTCAGCACATCCTGTTGAATCGCCTTCGCGAGCGCCAGCACTTCTGCGCCGCTCGCGCCGCCGCGATTCACCAGCACCAGCGCCTGCCGCTCATGCACGGCCGCGGCGCCCATCGCGCGCCCCTTCCAGCCGCATCGATCGATCAGCCACCCCGCCGCAAGTTTGACCCGGCCGTCCGGTTGAACGTAGGACACGAGGCCGGGCTCGCGCAGCTTCAGCGCCTCGAACTGCGCTGCCTCCACGACCGGATTCTTGAAAAAACTCCCCGCGTTGCCCAGCTCGTGCGGGTCGGGGAGCTTCGCGCGACGCACCGCGACCACTGCATTGAAGATAGCCTGCGCGCTCGGCGACGCGGCGTCGTCCCCATTGCCGCTCGCGGCCAGTTCACGCGCCAGATCGGCGTAACCGGCGCGCGGCTGCCAAACCTTCGGCAAGCGGAAAGTAACCGACGTAATCACGAAACGGTCGCGCCCTTCCCGCTTGAAAAAACTGTCGCGATAGCCGAACCGGCAAGCCTTCGCATCGAGTTCGACCACCGCCCCCGTTGCCAGCTCCACCGCGCGCAGCGACGCAAACCGCTCGCACATTTCCAGCCCGTAAGCGCCGATGTTCTGAATCGGCGCCGCGCCCACCGTGCCGGGAATCAACGCGAGGTTCTCCAGACCCGGCAGCCCTTGCGCCAGCGTCCACGCGACGAACTCATGCCACGGCTCGCCGGCTGCGGCCTCGACATACCAGGCGTCGCCGTCCTCCCGCACGATGCGGCGGCCCCGCAGCGCCACCAGCAGCACCAGCCCCGCGAAATCCCCCGTCAGCACGACATTGCTGCCGCCGCCCAGAACGAGGCGCGGCAGGCCAGCGGCGCGCGGATCGCGCACGGCCGCCATCAGTTGCTCTTCGCGCTCGATACGGCACGCAAGCTGCGCGCGAACATCGAAGCCGAAGGTGTTGTGCGCCTTTAGCGGATAGCCGGCAATGAATGCGGCGGAAGCGGATTCGGACATCGGAGCGGGAACAATGAAACGACGAATGGGCGGCGGATAAGACCAGATCGAGCCTCGGCCGCGCGACAATGCGCGGCGGCCTTGGGCAAAAGGGAGTGGCGTCGGTAAAATGACATCCGGTCCGTGATTATAGCGAGTGCCCCGTGAGCGGCCGACCGGCCGCGTCATGCACCGCAGCACTATTGGGAGAAAGCAATGCCATCGTTTGACGTCGTCTGCGAAGCGAACATGATCGAAGTCAAGAACGCGATCGAGCAGTCCAACAAGGAAATTTCAACCCGCTTCGACTTCAAGGGGTCGGACGCGCGCGTCGAACACAAGGAAAACGAGATCACGGCTTATGCGGACGACGACTTCAAGCTCGGTCAGGTGAAAGACGTGCTGCTGTCGAAAATGGCCAAGCGCAACGTGGACGTGCGCTTCCTCGACTACGGCAAGATCGAGAAAATCGGCGGCGACAAGGTCAAGCAGGTCATAAAGATCAAGAAAGGCGTGTCCGGCGACCTGTCGAAGAAAATCGTGCGCCTCGTGAAGGACAGCAAGATCAAGGTCCAGGCGAGCATTCAGGGTGACGCGGTGCGCATCACCGGCGGCAAGCGCGACGATCTGCAAAGCGTGATCGCGATGCTGCGCAAGGACGTCACCGATACGCCGCTCGACTTCAACAACTTCCGCGATTGAACGCGTAGCGCGCGCGGTATCGAGCGCGCGCTGAAGGCTTGGCGCACGCGCGGTGGATAGTCATTGCGTCATCGCGCGCCGGCCGCGAAGCGGCCACGATTACAAGTTGGACCAATCAACACCGTTCGACGCGCAACGCAGCTCCCGCTCAAGCTCCGTTGCCCGACGCCGGCCCTCCTGCCGCATCGACCTTCTTTTTCTTGTCGCCGATGCGGCTTTCCTCACCGCGGATCAGCTTGGCGATATTGCCGCGATGACGCCAGATCAGCAGCGAACTCATCACGACGATCGCGAGCGCAATGACGTGCGGCCCGAACAGAAAACCGTCGAAGATCGGCGCGAACGCCGCCGCGGCCAATGCCGCGAGCGACGAATAACGCGTGAAGAAAGCCACGATCAACCACGTCAGCAAAGTCGCAAGGCCGAGAATCGGATTGATCGCGAGCAGCACGCCCGCCGCGGTCGCCACGCCTTTGCCGCCCTTGAAGCGGAAAAAGACCGGATACAGGTGGCCGAGAAACACCGCAACGGCTGCGATGGCAACCGAGGTGTCGTCGAGTCCGTAACGCGCGCCGAAGTGCACGACGAACCATACCGGCAGCCAGCCTTTGAACGCGTCGCCGATCAAGGTAAGGATCGCGGCCTTCTTGCTGCCGCTGCGCAGCACGTTGGTGGCGCCGGGGTTGCCCGAGCCATACGAGCGCGGGTCGTCCAGCCCCATCGCGGCGCTCACGATCACGGCGAACGACACCGAACCGATCAGATAGGCAACGACGGCAACGATCAGATTTTGCATCTAGGACTCTTATAAGGATCGGCGGTCTGAAACTCGATACCCCAACCGCAACAGGGAACGAAACACGGAGCAAAGCGCGGAACAAAGCGCGGAACAAAGCGCGGAACAAAGCGGCGCACATTCTACCGAACCCGCCCGCCCGGAAAACATTCAGGCAAACGTCAATCGACGCTCGCGCATTGCACCGGTTTCGCCGCCAGCAAATCTGCGAGCACCTTCGGCTCGATACTGACCAGAAAACCGCGCCGCCCGCCGTTCAGCCAGACGGTGTCCATCTCGAGGATGCTCGACTCCACGTAGACCGGCATCGGCTTGCGCGTGCCGAACGGCGACGTGCCGCCGATCAGGTAACCCGAATGACGGTTCGCCACCTCCGGCTTGCACGGCTCGACGCGTTTCGCGCCGATCTGCCGCGCGAGATTCTTGGTGCTGACGGTGCGGTCGCCGTGCATCAGTACGATCAGCGGCTTGGCATGCTCGTCTTCCATGACCAGCGTCTTGACGACGTGATGCTCGTCCACGCCGAGCTGACGCGCCGACTCCGCGGTGCCGCCGTGCTCGACGTAATCATAAGGATGCTCGCCGAACGCGACGCCGTGACGGCGCAGAAACTGCGTCGCGGGCGTTTCGGAGACGTGTCTGGATTTGCTCATCGGCGCATTGTAATGGCGAGTCTGCACAACGGCTATTTGCCGAATGGCCAATTGTGCGGGTCGGGCGCTTGTGGCACGATCGTTCGGGAATGTTCCGGCGCAGTGTACGCCGGGCGCGAGCCGCTAGAGCGGGAACTGTGGTCGGCTGCTTTGCATGGGACCGGGGTAACGCGCTTTAGCGTGAACTGTGGTCGACCGCCTTGCATGGGACCAGAGTAAGTCGCTAAAGCGGCAACTCTGGTCGACCGCTCTGCATGGGACCAGAGTAAGCCGCTAAAGCGGCAACTCTGGTCGACCGCCTTGCATGGGACCAGAGTAAGCCGCTAAAGCGGCAACTCTGGTCGACAGGAGACAGTGTTGAGTATTGACTTATCCACCCGTTCCACCATCGATATCCCCGCGCTGCTGGCGGCGCTGCCCACGCGCATCGCCGAGATTCCGGCGCTCGCGGCCGCGCGCGATCCGCAACACATCGCGTTGATCGAGGACGCGCGTCGTTTGACCTGCGCGCAGCTCGCGCAGGCAGTCGAAATCGTCGCCGCGTTGCTAAGTGATTGGGGCGTGCGCGGCGGCGATCGCGTGATGATCGTCGCGGAAAACAGCATCGTCCAGATCGTGCTGCTGTTCGCGGCGGCGAGGCTCGACGCGTGGGCGCTCGTGTCCAACGCGCGGCTGTCCGCGGCGGAACTCGACTCGATTCGCGCGCACGCGCAGCCGCGCGTGGTCGCCTATGCGGTGGAAAGCTCAACCGACGCCCAACAGCACGCGCAGCGGCATGAAGCGCAACCGGCGCCGGCCAGCACGCCGGACATCGGCGCATGGTCGTTCACGGTGGACGCCACGGCGAAAGCCGAACCCATCGAAGCCGCCAACGACCGCCAATGCGCCGCGCTGATCTACACCACCGGCACCACCGGCGCGCCGAAGGGCGTGATGTTGTCGCATCGCAATCTGCTGTTCATCGCCGCGATCTCGAGCCGCTTGCGCAAAGTCGGCCCCGACGACGTCGTCTATGCCGTGCTGCCGATCTCGCACGTGTACGGCTTCGCGTCGGTTTGCCTCGGCAGTCTCCATGCCGGCGCAACGTTGCGGCTCGCGCCGCGCTTCGCGCCGGAAGCCGTGCGCCGCGCACTCGCCGAAGAACACGTGTCGATCTTCCAGGGCGTGCCGGCCATGCACGCCAAACTGCTCGAACATCTGGAGACGCACGGTCATCCGTGGTGCGCGCCGCATCTGCGCTTTGCCTATTCGGGCGGCTCGCCGCTCGACGCCGCGTTGAAGGCGCGCGTCGAAAGCGTCTACGGTCTGCCGCTGCACAATGGCTACGGCATGACCGAAAGCAGCCCGACTGTCTCGCACACCATGCTCGATGCGCCACGCGGCGACTGCTCGGTCGGCGAAGTCATTCCGGGCGTCGAGGTGCGCTTCGTCGGGCTCGACGGCGTCGATGCCGCGCGAGGTGAAATCGGCGAGCTATGGGTGCGCGGCCCGAACGTGATGCTCGGCTATTACCGCAGCCCGGAGCAAACGCGCGCCGTCGTGACCCAAGACGGTTGGCTCAAGACCGGCGACCTCGCGCGCCAGGACGCGGATGGCGCGTTGCATATCGTCGGACGCAGCAAGGAGCTGATCATCCGTTCGGGCTTCAACGTGTATCCGGCCGAGGTCGAACACGTGTTGAACGCGCATCCGCAGGTCGTGCAATCGGCGGTGATCGGACGCCCGGTCGAGGGTAATGAGGAGGTGGTCGCGTTCGTCGAACTGATTGCCGGTGCGCAGGTGACGCCGGCCGAATTGGTCGAGTGGTGCAGCGAGCGTCTCGCGCCGTACAAGCGCCCTGCCGAAGTGAAGGTGCTCGCCGCGCTGCCGGCGGCGTCGACCGGCAAGATTCTCAAGCACCGGCTGCGGGAATTCGTCTGAAGCAAGCGTCGGGACAGCAACGATAACCGCATCCGCCACGGCGCGAACGCCCGCCCCTCACCCCCGCGGATGATGCTGCGCATGCAGCGACTTCAAGCGCTCGCGGGCCACGTGCGTATAGATCTGCGTCGTGGAAATGTCCGTATGGCCGAGCAGCAGTTGCACGACGCGCAGATCGGCGCCGTGATTCAGCAGATGCGTGGCGAACGCGTGCCGCAGCGTATGCGGCGAAAGCGGCGCATGCACGCCGGCCGTCGCAGCGTGCCGCTTGATGATGTTCCAGAATTGCTGCCGCGTCATGCCCTCCGCGCGGCTGGTGACGAAGAGCGCGTCCGTCGCTCGCGCACCCAGCAGCGCCGGGCGCGCTTCGCGCAGATAGCGTTCGATCCAGCCGTGCGCTTCCTCGCCGAACGGAATCAGGCGCTCCTTGGAGCCCTTGCCCATCACGCGCACCACGCCTTCGTTCAGACCCACTTCCACGGTCTTCAGCGTGACGAGTTCGGTGACGCGCAAACCGCTCGCGTACATCAGCTCCAGCATCGTGCGGTCGCGCAAACCCAACGGCGTGCCGACGTCGGGCGCGCCGAGCAGCGCTTCGACTTGCGCTTCGCTGAGCGTCGACGGAAAACGCGGCGGCTGCTTGGCCGAGCGGATGCGCAGCGTCGGATCGATCTTCGCGCGATGCTCGCGCACCGCCCAGCCGTAGTAGCGGCGAAACACCGAAAGCCGCCGGTTCGCGGAGGTTGATTTGTCTTTCTGCCGCGCCGCGCTATAGGCATTGAGATCGGCCTCGCTGGCGGTGTCGAGCGACGTGTTGCGGGTTTTCGCGAGCCATTCGCAAAAGAGCCGCAGGTCGCGCCGGTATGCATCGAGCGTGTTGCGCGACAGGCCGTGTTCGAGCCACAGCGCGTCGCAGAACGCATCGATCGACGCGGAGCTCGCCAGAAAAAGAGGTGACGCGATGGGTGCGTCGTCAGCCAGAGTGTCGCTCATGCGTATGGAATGCCTTCATGCGCCAGGAGCCAGCGCTTGACGTTGCGAAAGAAGCCGTCTTCGGCGTGATGCGAAAACCCGCCGATGCCGCTCGAACTCACCACCCGATGGCACGGAATCACGATTGGAAAATAGTTGGCGCCGCACGCCTGACCGACCGCGCGCGGCGCGCTGCCGAGTTGCTTCGCCAACTGCCCGTAGGTGCGCACGGCACCCGGCGGAATGTCGCTGATCGCCTGCCACACGCGCTGCTGAAACGCCGTGCCGACCGATGCCAACGGCAAGTCGAACTTCGCGGACGCGCGCTCGAAATACCGTTCGATCTGTTCGGCCGTCTGTTTCGCCAGTGGCGTCTCGGGCGCGACGTTCGCAATCGAGTCGGGAAGATAGACGATCTCGCGCACGGCATCGCCTTCGAGCCGGATGCCGACCTTGCCGAACGGCGCATCGATCACTGCGTTGAACATGGTTGCCTGCTCCTCACTGGCGGCGCTTTTTTCCGATTTGGCTAGCGTACCTGCGTGGCGTGCAGGCGTTCGAGTGCCGCTACTTTACGCCGCTTCCAACGCCCATTCCACATGCTCGCGCACGACGGCGGACGGGTCGTCGGCACGCGAGCGCAGCGCCTCCACGATCGCCTCGCGTGCGTCCCCGCTCAGACTTTCCGAAGACGCACGCAGCGCATTGCCCATCCCCACCGCGAGATTGCGCAGCCAGCTCTCGTAACCGATGCGGCGAATCGCGCTGCCCTGCATGCGCGTGTCGAACTCCTGCGCGCTCCATGCAAATAGCTCGACCAGCGACGCGCGATCCAGCCCATGCCGCACGTCGAAATCGTCGACCGGCGCGGCTTGCGCGAACTTGTTCCACGGACACACGAGTTGGCAATCGTCGCAGCCATACACACGATTGCCGATCAGCGGCCGCATTTCCAGGGGAATATTGCCCTTCAGTTCGATCGTCAGATAGGAAATGCAGCGGCGCGCATCGACCTTGTAAGGCGCGACGATCGCGCCGGTCGGACAGGCGCCGATGCAGCGCGTGCAACTGCCGCAATGCGAGCCCGGCGTTTCCGGGGCCACGTCGGGCGAGGTCTCGGCATCGGTCGGCAAGGGCACGTCGACGTAAATCTCGCCGAGGAAAAACAGCGAACCGGCGTCGCGTTGCAGCAGCAGCGTATGCTTGCCGCGCCAGCCGATGCCGGCCTTTTGCGCCAGTTCCACTTCGAGCACCGGCGCCGAATCGGTGAACACGCGGTAGCCGAATACGCCGATCGCGGCTTCGATTTTCTCGGCCAGTTGTTGCAAACGGTTACGCATGACCTTGTGATAATCGCGGCCGCGCGCATAGATCGACACCACCGCTGCCGACGGATCCGCGAGCCGCGCATGCTCGGCCGCGCGCCAGTCTCGCGGTGCGGGCGGCGCGTCCGGCAAGGCGCTTTCGTTCGCCTTTCCGTTCAATGTCCGCGCGGGCAAATAGGCGATGCGCGCGGTAATCACACGTCGCGTGCCGGCCACAAGCTCGGCGGGCCGCGCGCGTTTCATGCCGTGTTTCGCCATATAATCCATCTCGCCGTGGCAACCCGCTTCCAGCCAGGCTGCAAGCGGCGCCTCCGCGGCGGAGAGATCGGTATCGCTAATGCCGATCGCCGCGAAACCCAGTTCACGGCCCCACGTTTTGATGTCCAGCGCGAGCGCATGCAGCGCCGCTTCATCCAAACGACGCTCGGCACGCGCATCGTCGTCAGACGCAGGCGTGCGGGACACAGGGGACTCCGGACTTCGGTTCATCACGTCATTTTACGAGAATGCCCGTCAATCCCGATCACGCGATCCAACCGCCCGCGAAGCTCCTGCTCGAACGCACCTTCGCGCTCGCGGACGAAGCCGCCACGCACGCGTTCGGCGAGCGCTTCGCGCTGGCGATCGAAAGCGTACGCGCGATGGCGCAAGAAGCGTCGCGGGAAGCACAGCGGCACGCTCCGGTCGCTGCCGGCGGCCAGGCATTTCACGGGCTGCAAGTCCAACTCATCGGCGACCTCGGCGCCGGCAAAACCACACTCGTGCGCGCCACGTTGCGCGGCCTCGGCCACACCGGCCGCGTGCGCAGTCCCACGTACACGCTCGTCGAACCTTATGTGCTCGCGCGGCCCAATGGGGAACTCGCGCTCTATCACTTCGATCTGTATAGATTCACCGATCCGGCCGAATGGGCCGATGCGGGCTTCCGCGAATACTTCGACAGCGGCGCGATCTGCCTCGTCGAATGGCCGCAACGCGCGGGCCGCCTGCTTGGCGTGCCGGATCTCGTCTTCTCGCTCGACCTGGACCACGCGGGCGACGGCCGCGTACTCGTCGCACGGGCCTACAGCGAATCAGGAAAGGCATGTCTCGAAAGATGTTGATCAAACCGTTCCGCTCGATCGAATCGGCGGCCACCGCAACGCATAACTGGCGGCGCCGGCAGATGCTGCGCGCGGGCGCATCCACGCTCGTGCTCGGCCTCGTCGCCCCGCGCCTCGCGTGGGCCAGCTCGGTGCTCGGCGTGCGCGTCTGGCCGGCGCGCGACTACACGCGCGTGACGATCGAATCGGATCAGCCTTTGCAAAACGCGCAGCAATTGCTGCAAGGCCCGGACCGGCTGGTGGTCGACCTGAACGGCCTCGATCTGGACCAGGCGCTGAAGGATCTCGTGTCGAAGATCACGCCGAACGATCCGCAGATCCAGTCGGTGCGCGTCGGGCAATATCAGCCGCATGTGGTGCGAATGGTGTTCGACCTGAAGGGTTCGGTGAAGCCGCAGGTGTTCACGCTGCCGCCGGTCGGCGCGTACAAGTACCGGCTGGTGTTCGACCTGTACCCCGCCGTCGCGCCCGATCCGTTGATGGACCTCCTCGCGCAGACCGAGCGCAAGGAACAGAGCCTGAATGAAAACAGCGCGCCGCCCGCCACGCTGAGCGGCCCCGGCACCACACCGCCCACCGCCGATAACAGCGAAGCGTTCTTCGAGCGTTATGCGCAGAACGGCGGCTCTGCCACGCCCAACGTGCCGCACGCGCCGGCGCCGCTGCCGCCGATTCTCGGCAAGCCGGCCGCGCCCGCCGCGCCCGTCACGCCGCCGAGCGCGATCGCCCGCAACAAGGGCGGCGCCAGCGGCGGAAGCAGCGCCGGCAAGCTCGGCGACGACAACGGCGGCGACGACACCTACGCCTTCACCACGCCGAAACCCGGCAAAAGCAACACGGTGCGTCTGTTGACCGTCGCGATCGATCCGGGTCACGGCGGCGAGGACCCCGGCGCGATCGGCGGCTCGGGCACTTACGAGAAGCACGTCGCACTCGACATCGCCAAGAAGCTGCGCGCGAAGATCGATGCGCAACCGAACATGCGCGCGATGATGACCCGCGACGCCGACTTCTTCGTGCCGCTGAACGTACGCGTGCAGAAGGCGCGGCGCGTCGGCGCGGATCTGTTCGTATCGATTCACGCGGACGCGTTCACCACGCCCGACGCGAAGGGCTCCTCGGTGTTCGCGTTGTCCGAGCATGGCGCGTCGAGCGCGGCGGCGCGCTGGATGGCGAACAAGGAGAATGCCTCGGATCAGATCGGCGGGATCAACATCAAATCCGCCGACGCCACCGTCAACCGCGCGCTGTTCGACATGTCGACCACCGCGCAGATTCGCGACTCCATGCGCTACGGCAACTTCGTGCTGAAGGAGATCGGCGGCATCAACAAGCTGCACAAGGGCTCGGTCGAACAGGCGGGGTTTGCGGTACTGAAAGCGCCTGACATTCCGTCGATCCTCGTGGAAACCGCCTTCATCAGCAACCCCGATGAGGAGCGCCGTTTGAACGACGACGCCTATCGCGAGAAGATGGCCGATGCGATCATGACCGGCATCAAGCGCTATTTCGCGGCGAATCCGCCGTTGGCGAAGAACCGCATGACTTGACGGCGCGCGCAGTCGCGCCGCCCCGCATCAAGCCGCGCCCTGGTGCGCAACGAAGAACGGCCGCTCGATCGCGGCCGTTCTGCTATCCGGACTCACATCCGCTCAACGCTCAACGCGCCGGCGACAAACGCTGCACGACCCAGCCGCCGAACACGTTCACCGCCAGCCCCGCCATCACCAGCAAGGCGCCGACGATTTGCGCGACGGACAAGCGCTCGTCGAGAAACAAAGAGGCGGACGCGAGCCCGACGATCGGCACCAGCAACGAGAACGGCGCGACCTGGCTCGCCGGATAGCGCGAGAGCAGCCGGCTCCACAACCCGTAGCCGAGCAGCGTCGCAACGAACGCGAGATAGACGACGGCGAAAATCGACATCGCGCTGATGCCCGAGAGCGCGGCGGCGATTCGCTGCGGTCCCTCGAACGCATACGAGAAGGCGAAGAACGGCAATGGCGGAATCAGGCTGCCCCACACCACGAGCCCGACCAGATCGACCTTGCCCACCTTCTTCGTGACGATGTTGCCGAGCGCCCACGAACACGCGGCGCACAGCGTGAGGACGAAACCGGCGAGCGTCATCTCGTGACCGCCTTGCATGCCGATCAGCGCGAGCCCGCCCGCGGCGATCAGCAATCCGACGATGTTCGGCACGCGAAAGCGCTCATGCAGGAACAGCGCCGCGAACATCAGCGTGAAAAACGCCTGCGCCTGCAGGACCAGTGAAGCGAGCCCCGCCGGCATGCCCACATACATGGCCGAGAACAGAAACGCGAATTGACCGAACGAGATCGTCGCGCCGTAGGCGAGCAGCCAGCCCCACGGCATGCGCGGACGCTTGACGAAAAACACCGCCGGCACCGCGGCGAGCGTGAAGCGCAGCGCGCCGAGCAGCATCGGCGGCACACCATGCAGGCCCACCTTGATCACGACGAAATTGACGCCCCACGCCAGGACGACCACCAGCGCGAGCAGCAAATCCCTGGGCGACATCCCAGTCTCCGATTGGTTGTTCAATCCGGCAGTTTAGCGGAGGCGGCCGCAAGCGATGGGCCGCGCTACGGATTGCCGGAGCGCCGACGTGCTTCGATCCGTCAGCATTCCGCCCTCCGCAGTAGAATCATCCATTGAGCAAAATCCCAACCCATCCTTCCAGCCGAGCCCCCCATGTCCTCCTCGATCAAAGCAGTCCTCAAGCCGCATCTGCGCGACGTCGGCAATCTGACGGTGCGGCGCGTGCTGCCCGCCCTGGCTGCGCGTTTGATCGGGCCGTTCATCTTCTTCGACCACATGGGCCCCGCCACGCTCGAACCCGGTGTCGGTCTCGACGTGCGCCCGCATCCGCATATCGGCCTCGCCACCGTCACATATCTGTTCGAAGGCGCGGTCATGCATCGCGACAGCCTCGGCTCCGAGCAGAAGATCGTCCCAGGCGACGTCAACTGGATGACGGCCGGGCGCGGCATCGTCCACTCCGAGCGCACGCCCGCCGAAGACCGCGCGAGCGGCCTCACCATGCACGGCATCCAGACCTGGGTTGCGCTGCCGTTGGAGGACGAGGACATCGAGCCGTCGTTCGCGCATCACGCCGCAAACACGCTGCCCGTGGTCGAGCGCAACGGCGTCACGCTGCGCGTGATCGCGGGCACCGCCTTCGGCGAAACCTCGCCGGTCGCGACGTTTTCGGGCACGCTGTACGTCGCCGCGCAGTTCGCGCCGGGCGGCGCCTTCGCGCTCGAACCGGAGCACGAGGAACGCGGCGTGTACCTCGTGGACGGCGACCTGGAGATCGACGGCGCGCCGCTCGAACCCGGTCAGATGGCGGTGCTCGCGCTCGACGAAACGGTCACGCTCGCGAGCACGCAGGGGGCGCGCGTCATGCTGCTCGGCGGTGAGAAACTCGATGGCGAGCGCTTTATCGAATGGAATTTCGTCGCCAGTTCGCGCGAGAAGATCGAAGCCGCGAAGCTCGCGTGGAGCAATCAGGAGATGGGCAAGGTGCCGGGAGAAACCGAATGGATTCCGCTGCCGACACGAAAATGAACACCGGCAGGCGCGGCCGAACGCGCCGCGTTGAATCCACGGCACTCGCCCCCAACTAGTCAACAAACCGTTTTATCGACGAGGACGCAATGGACACCACTCTGGCCACTTTCGAACAGGACGTCATCACGGCGTCGACACTGGCTCCCGTGCTGGTCGATTTCTGGGCGCCGTGGTGCGGCCCCTGCAAGACGCTCGGCCCGATGCTCGAAAAGCTCGAAGCCGAAGCCGCCGGCAAATGGAAGCTCGTGAAGGTGAACGTGGACGAGAATCAGGAACTGGCCGCGCACTTCCAGGTGCGCAGCATTCCGCACGTCATGGCGTTCGCCGACGGCCGGCCGGTCGATCAGTTCGTCGGCGTGCTGCCGGAAGGCCAGTTGCGCGAGTTTATCGAGCGGCTCGTGCCGCAAGGCGCGGACGCGTCGCGTCTCGAAGCGCAAACCGCGCTGGCCGAAGGCCGCCGTGAAGATGCGTACGACGCGCTGCAAGCCGCGCTCGCCTACGACCCCGGCTTCGACGAAGCGCGCATGGACCGCATCGAAATGCTGCTCGAAGACAACCGTATCGACGAAGCGCGCAACGAAGTCGATCTGCTGTCGCCGAAAACCACGCAAGGCATCGACGCACGCTTCAACGCGATCAAGACGCGGCTCGACGCCGTGGACGCCGCCGCCGACCTGCCGCCCACGGATGCGCTCGAGGCCAGGGTCGCGTCGAACCCGGACGATCTCGAAGCGCGCTTCGATCTGGCTAGCGCGCTGATCGCGCGCCGCAAGTACGCGGGGGCGCTCGAACACCTGCTGGCGATCGTGCAGCGCGACCGCACGTTCCGCGACGACATCGGCCGCAAGACGATGCTGTCGGTGTTCGATCTGGCCGCGCATCAGCCGGAACTCGTGTCGCAATGGCGGCGCAAGCTGAGCGCGTCGCTGTTCTGATCCGTGCCGCCGTTCAGGTGCGGCCAGTGCGCCGCGCCTGGATGCGCTCTCAAGCTGCTGCCGCCTGCTTCGCCAACGCCCGCAACACGTGCGCGGCCGCGGCAAACCCGAAGCTTGCCGTCACGCACACGCTCGAACCAAAACCCGCGCAGTTCAAACCGACCGGCCCGGTGTGCCCCGGCGAGGTCGTGACGTGCTCGGCTTCCTCGTCGATATCGCAGACGGCCGCTTCGGGATAGATCAGCGGCTCGTCGGAATACACCGCGCTCACCTTGAACTTCGCCTTCGGCCCGCGCGGAAAACCATGCTGTTTGCGTAACTGCCCACGTACTTTCGAGAGCAACGGGTCCTGGATCGTCAGCGCGAGATCGTCGATGCGAATGCGCGTGGGATCGAGCTGGCCGCCCGCGCCGCCCACCGTGATCAACGGCTGTTGCCTCTCGACGCACCATGCGATCAACGCGGTCTTGGTGCGCACGCTGTCGATCGCGTCGACCACATAATCGAAACCGCCGCCGAGCGTCGCCGCGAAGTTATCCGGCTCGACAAAATCCTCCACCAGCCGCACGTCGCAAAACGGATTGATCGCCGCGATGCGCTCGGCCATCGCCTCGACTTTCGGCTTACCGAAGTTGCCGTCGAGCGCGTGGATCTGCCGGTTGGTGTTGCTTTCGGCGACGTTGTCGAGATCGATCAGCGTGAGCGTGCCGACCGCGCTGCGCGCCAACGCCTCCGCCACCCACGAGCCCACTCCGCCGATGCCGATCACCGCGACATGCGCGCCTTCGAACGCGGCGAGCGCCGGCGCGCCATACAGGCGAGCGATGCCGCCGAAGCGCCGTGCGCGGTCGGCGGTTTCGCTCCCGTCGACGCTGGTAGTAAGATCGGATTGCGCGGTGGTGCTGGACATGGTGACAAGGCTCGTTGAAAAGAGGCAATACAGAACGGGGCGACGCCTGGGTACTCGCAGTCGGTATTTTGCCTGAACGCGTCGGTCGGGATGGCCGTGGGCGTCGCGGCGTCGCCAGCTAACCGAAGGCTTTACGAAAGGCGCGCAAGCGCGAGACGGCATGCCTCGGTGCAATGTCCGGTCCCTTGATCTGGCCGCGCGCAAAGATTTCGCTCCTTAGCTATACTGGCCGAACTGTAGCGTTCGCATAAGAACATGACCTCACTCGCCGAACTTCGAAAAAATTATTCGCTCGGTTCGCTGGACGTTGGCGATGTCGACCGCAACCCGTTCCGTCAATTCGAAACGTGGTTTCAACAAGCGGTGGACGCCAGGCTGCCGGAGCCGAACACGATGACTCTGGCCACGGTCGACTCGCGCGGCCGGCCTTCGGCGCGCATTGTGCTGATCAAAGGCGTGGACGAACGAGGCTTCGTGTTCTTCACCAACTACCAGAGCCGCAAGGGCCTGGAGCTGGCCGCCAACCCCTACGCCAGCCTCCTGTTCTATTGGATCGAACTCGAGCGCCAGGTGCGCGTCGAGGGCCGCGTCGTTAAAACCAGCGAGGAAGAAAGCGATGCGTACTTCGCGTCGCGCCCGCTCGGTTCACGCATCGGCGCGTGGGCGTCCAATCAAAGTCAGATAATTGAAAGCCGCTCGCAGCTTGAAACACGCGAGCGCGAAATCCGCCTGCAATACGGCGACCAGCCGCCGCGCCCGCCGCACTGGGGCGGCTATCGTCTGGTCCCCGAGGCCATCGAATTCTGGCAGGGCCGGCCGTCGCGTTTGCACGACCGGCTGCTCTACACACGTTCAAGCGAAAGCAGCGACTGGCTGATCTCCCGCCTCTCGCCTTGAACCCGGATACAACGCCGCCAGCGCGTTGCCAACGCAGCAGCGCGCGGCGGCAGGATCGTGCTCGCGGCATGGGAGTTGCGTCGCACTGAGTAACGATCCGCACGAGCTTTGCTTTAGTTCAACAGACACGGAGAAATCACATGTTCTGGGAGAAAAAGCTGGCGCAGTGGGTGGACGATGTAAAAACGAGGGCGAACTTGCCAGCGCGCCTTGTGCTGTGGGACGGCCAGCAACACGACTTCGGGCAGTTCGCCGCGCCTCAGGTCACGCTGCACGTCAAAAGCGCCACGGCGCTGCCCTATCTGCTCGAACCGAGCCTCGACAATCTCGGCGAGGCCTACGTCAAGGGCAAGATCGACATCGAAGGCAAGCTGTCGGACATCATCAATATCAGCTACCAGCTCGCGCGCAGCACCGTCACCAGTGCGAGCAAGCTGGCGCGCGTGCGGCGCTACTTCAATCATTCGAAAGCGTCGGACAAGAAGGCGATCCAGTATCACTACGACGTCTCGAACGAGTTCTACAAGCTGTGGCTCGACGAGAACATGGTGTACTCGTGTGCGTACTTCGAAAACGGCGACGAGGATCTCGCCACCGCGCAGATCAAGAAGATCGACCACATCCTCACCAAGATCCAGTTGCAGCCGGGGCAACGCCTGCTCGACATCGGCTGCGGCTGGGGCGCGCTCGTGTTGCGCGCGGCACGGAAATTCGGCGCGAAGTGCGTGGGCGTGACGCTCTCGCAGAATCAGTACGATCTCGCCACCGCTCGCGTGAAAGCCGCGGGCCTCGAAAGCCAGATCGAGATTCGTCTGCAGGATTACCGCGACGTCGTCGGGCAATTCGACCGCATCACCAGCGTCGGCATGTTCGAGCACGTCGGCCGCAAGAATCTGCCGGGCTACTTCGAGAAGATCCGCGACCTGCTGGTCGACGACGGCATCGCGATGAATCACGGCATCACGTCGAGCGATGCGGACAGCGGCGAAACCGCGCTCGGCGGCGGCGAATTCATCGACCGCTATGTGTTCCCGGACGGCGAACTGCCGCACATCAGCCTCGCGCTCGAATCGATGCAGCGCGGCGGGCTCGAAGCGGTTGACGTGGAAAGCCTGCGCCGTCACTATGCGCACACGCTGGAAATCTGGGCGGAGAACTTCGAGGCGCATGCGGAGGAAGCCCGCAGCCTGGTCGACGACGAAAAATTCCGCATCTGGCGCGTGTATCTGGCTGGCTGCGCGTATGCGTTCGAGAACGACGACGTGTCCATCTACCAGGTGGTGTGCCGCAAAGCCGGGCGCAGCGCGAAAACCTTGCCGTGGTCGCGCCGCTATATGTACGAGAAACCGCTGTGATACGGGTACGCCGCCACGAGTTGCCGTGGCGGCGTACCCAGGTTGCGTGACGGGGCGGCGTCCATTGGCGGCCCGACGTGGCGCAACCTTTGAACAGCAGGCCGAACATCGATGGACCAGAGCGGGACGAGTGAAGTGGGAGAGCCGGTGAACGGCGAGCATGACGCGGCAGCCGAGGCCGGGCAATTCGATCTGTTCGGCATGCCGGCGGAGCCCGCGCCATCGCCATCGAAAGCGGCTCAAATCGCACAAGCGGAGCGCCCGGCCGTTCCCGCCGACGCCCCCAAGAAACGCCGCGCCCGCGAGGTGCTGGCGGCCACGCCCTCGCCGGAACTCCTCGCGCTCGCCGCCGAACTGCCGCCGCAAGTCCACCTCGGCACGTCGACGTGGTCGTTTCCCGGTTGGAACGGCATCGTCTACGGCGACGAATACAGCAACAGCAAACTCTCGCGCGAAGGTCTCGCGGCCTACGGCGCGCATCCGCTGCTCAAGACGGTCAGCATCGACCGGTCGTTTTATCAGGCGCTCACCGTCACCGAGTATTTGCGCTACGCGCAGCAAGTGCCGGCGCATTTCCGCTTCATCGTGAAGGCGCCGATGACGATCACCGACGCCACCGTGCGCGCCGAACGCGGCGAGCCGGTCTCGCTGAACCCGTGTTTTCTGAATGCGCAAATGGCGATCGACGACTTCGTCACGCCATGTCTCGAAGGACTCGGCGCGAAAGCCGGCGCATTGGTGTTTCAGTTATCGCCGTTGCCCGATCAGATGCTGGCCGAGCCGGCGGCGTTCATCGAACGCCTCGCCGGATTCCTCGCGGCATTGCCGACGTTGCCCGAAGGCACCTGCTACGCAATCGAAATCCGCGACGCCAGTTTGCTGACGCCGCGCTTTATCCGCACGCTGAAGGCGGCGGGCGTGCGCTATTGCGTCGGCATTCACGCGCGCATGCCCGACCCGCTGCGCCAGGCCGCGGCGCTCGCGCTGCTGGACGGCGAGCCGGCCGGGCCGCTGATCGTGCGCTGGAGTCTGCACGGCGGCTTCAAATACGAACAGGCGAAGGCGAAGTACGAACCGTTCGATCGACTGGTGGACCAGGACCCGGCCACGCGCGCGTCGCTCGCCGAACTGGCCGCGCGCTACGCGCTGGCCGGCCAGCCGGTGGTGATCGCGGTCAACAATAAAGCGGAAGGGTCCGCGCCGCTCAGTTGCGTCGAACTGGCGCGGGCGATCGTCGAGGCGTATGCGCGGCTGGCTCACGAGCATGAGCATGGCCCAATGCAGCCGGCGCCCGGCGAACATGAACGAAACGAAAGCGGCGAACCAGGCTAGGCGAACCCTCGCTCAACGAGGGCTCGTTGGCTATCGCCCGGCTGAATCGAACCACCGCTCCGCTCAACTCGCCTTGACGCGATGCGCGAACTTCTGGCGAAACTTCGCGACTTTCGGCGCCACCACGAACGAGCAATATCCCTGATTCGGATGCTGCGCGAAATAGTTCTGATGATAGGCCTCGGCAGGCCAGTAGTTGCCGTCGAGCGGCAGCACTTGCGTGACGATCTGCCCGTCGTAAATGCCCTGTTCGCCGATCTCGCGAATCGCCTGTAGCGCCGTTTCGCGCTGCGCGTCCGAATGCGTGAAGATCACCGAGCGATATTGCGTGCCGACGTCGTTGCCTTGCCGGTTCAATTGCGTCGGATCGTGGATCGCAAAGAAGATATCCAGGATCTCGCGATAACCGATCTTCGCCGGATCGAAGTCGACCTTCACGACTTCCGCGTGGCCGGTGACGCCGTCGCATACCTGCTCGTAGGTCGGATGCTGCGTATGACCGCCCGCATAGCCCGACTCCACCGAGTTCACGCCATCGACGCCCAGATATACCGCTTCGAGGCACCAGAAACACCCGCCACCGAGGGTGGCGACTTCGCCTGTCTGACTCATGCTGCTCGCTCCTTGAGACTCATAGTCGGCCGATGCCGGTCCCCGCGTGGCCGCAACGCTCATGCCCATCGCGGCGTTCCAGCTTAGCGGGTTTTCCACATACCGGCAGGGGTCGCGGCCAATCCCGCCGCGATTGCAGTTAAAATTGGGACAAATCGACGATTTTCACTATGACTTTCGAATCATTTGTTTCCGGCCGCACGCGCGATGGGTTCAGCCTTGGATTCTCAAGGCTTGCGCCGAAGGCTTTCATCCGATGAAGCGCGCCAGCCCGCCCAACTTCGACCAGAACGCCTTCAAGCAGGCGCTCAGCCAATTCGCCACCGGCGTCACCGTCATTACAACGCGTGCGGAGTCCGGCCAATTGATCGGCATCACGGCCAGCTCGTTCAATTCGGTTTCGCTCAATCCGCCGCTGGTGCTATGGAGTCTCGCCACGCGCTCGGCGTCGATGCCGGTATTCCGCGCCAACAGCCACTATGTGGTCAACGTGCTGGCCGGCTCGCAACTCGATCTGTGCAAGCGCTTCGCCACCGTGAAGGGGGATCGCTTCGAAGGCGTGTCGCACGCGCAAGGCGATACCGGCATGCCGGTGCTCGACGGCGCGCTCGCCTGGTTCGAATGCCATAACCGCAGCCGCTACGAAGAAGGCGACCACGTGATTTTCGTCGGCGAAGTGGAGCGCTGCGGCGTGCATGAGCATGTCGCGGAGGTGTCGCCGCTGGTGTTCCAGAACGGCCAGTTCCACGGACTCAAACCACTCTGAAGGCGACGCCCTGTTTTACACGCGGTACAGGTAGGCCGCGCAGCATGAGCGGGCGATGTGTGAAACGTCCGATAAACGCATGGCACTTCGGGGCTTGCGCGATCGGCGGTGGATTCAACGATCGTTATGCGACGCGCCATGCCCACCGGTTTTCGTCACCAGCGACACCGGCACGCCCGAATCCTCCTTGAGCGTCTGCAGCACGATATTCGAGCGAATATCCATCACGCCCGGCGCTTTATAGAGGCGATGCAGCACGAAATCGGAATAGTGCTTGAGGTTGTGCGCGAGCACGCGCAGCAGATAATGCGTTTCGCCGGTCACGACGAATGCGCCGACCACTTCCGGCCAGTCTTGCAGCGCCTGTGCAAAACGCTCGTGCCAGTTCTCCTGGTCGTTGCGCATCGACACCTGCACGAACGCCTCCAGTTCAAAACCCAGCACTTCGCGATTCAGACACGCGCGGTAATGTTCGATGACGCCCTGCTCTTCCAGGAGGCGCAAGCGTCGCAGACACGCCGACGGCGAGAGCGAGATGCGCTCCGCGAGATCCAGATTGCTGATGCGCCCTTCCTGCTGAAGCACCGCCAGAATACGGCAATCGGTGGCGTCGAGCGAGATCGCGTTCATATTCGGTCTCCCTTTCCCATTTGACTCAAATTATGTTCCAAGACAACGCGTAGAAGGAGATTTTTTCGCAATCACATTTCGCGGCAAGCCACCTATCATTCCCGGATAGACAAAACACCGCAGATGGAGATATGGACACACTCTGGGACATCACCCCCGCCGTCGATACCGCGACGCCGGTCTGGCCGGGCGACACGCCGGTCGGCATAGAACGCGTGTGGCGCATGGAGGCGGGCTCGCCGGTCAACGTCGCGCGGCTGACCCTGTCGCCGCACACCGGCGCCCACACCGACGCCCCGCTGCACTATGACGCCGAGGGCGCCGCCATCGGCCACGTGCCCCTCGACGCCTACCTGGGCCGCTGCCGGGTGATTCATTGCATCGGCGCCTCGCCTGTTGTCACGCCACAACACCTGAACGGTTCGCTCGACGATCTGCCGCCGCGAGTCTTACTGCGCACTTACAGGAACGCGCCCACCGCGGCCTGGGACAGCGCGTTCTGCGCGGTCGCGCCGGAGACCATCGACCTGCTGGCCGCGAAGGGCGTGAAGCTGATCGGCATCGACACGCCGTCGCTCGATCCGCAGGAATCGAAAACGATGGACGCTCACCACCGCGTCCGCGCGCATCGCATGGCGATACTCGAAGGCATCGTGCTGGATGCCGTCGCGCCCGGCGACTATGAACTGATCGCGCTGCCGCTGAAGCTGACCACGCTCGACGCCAGCCCGGTGCGCGCGGTGTTGCGCGCGCTGACCAGCACCCACTGAACGCTTTTCCTGACCGACTGGACCACCATGAACCATCGTGACGAAGCACTGGCGCTCGACCGCGCCGACCCGCTCGCGGCCCTGCGCGACCAGTTCGCGCTGCCGCCGGCCACTATCTATCTGGACGGCAACTCGCTCGGCGTGGCGCCCGCCGCCGCCGCGCAGCGCGCGCAAACCGTGATCGGCGCCGAATGGGGCGAAGGCCTGATCCGCAGTTGGAACAGCGCCGGCTGGTTCGCGTTGCCGCGCCGGCTCGGCAACAAGCTCGCGCCGCTGATCGGCGCGGAGCAGGACGAAGTCGTCATTACCGATACGATTTCGATCAACCTCTTCAAGCTGCTGTCGGCCGCGTTGCGGCTGGCGAATGCGCGCGATCCGAAGCGGCGCGTGATCGTCTCCGAGCGCTCGAATTTCCCCACCGATCTGTACATCGCGCAAGGGCTGATCGAGCAGCTCGATCGCGGCTACGAACTGCGTCTCGTCGACGATCCGTCGGAACTACCGACCGCGATCGACAACGACACGGCCATCGCGATGATCACGCACGTGAACTACCGCACCGGCTATATGCACGACATGGCCGCCGTCACGAAGCTGATCCACGACCAGGGCGCGCTCGCGCTGTGGGACCTCGCGCATTCGGCGGGCGCGGTGCCGGTCGACCTGAACGGCGTCGGCGCCGATTACGCGGTCGGCTGCACGTATAAGTATCTGAACGGCGGACCGGGCTCGCCCGCGTTCGTATGGGTGCCGCAGCGTCACCAGAACGACTTCGCTCAACCGCTGTCCGGTTGGTGGGGTCATCGCGCGCCGTTCAAGATGGACCCGACCTATCAACCGGACGACGGCATCGGCCGCTTCCTGTGCGGCACGCAGCCGATGGTGTCGATGTCGCTGGTCGAATGCGGGCTCGACGTGTTCCTGCAGACCGACATGCAGGCGATCCGCAAGAAATCGCTGGCGCTGACCGATCTGTTCATCGAACTCGTTGAAACGCGCTGCGGCGAGTTTCCGCTGAAGCTCGTCACGCCGCGCGCGTATCGGCAGCGCGGCTCGCATGCGAGCTTCGAGCATCCGCACGGCTATGAGGTGATGCAGGCGTTGATCGCGCGCGGCGTGATCGGCGACTACCGCGAGCCGCACGTATTGCGCTTCGGCTTTACGCCGCTGTACACGCGCTTTGTCGACGTGTGGGATGCCGTGGAAACGCTGCGCGACGTGCTCGCGAACGAGACCTGGCGCGCGCCTGAATTCGCCGCACGCGGCGCTGTGACCTGAGGAGCATGCAATGACCGATCACATGCAAACGCCGGGTTTGCCGGAAGAAAAACCGGCGCAAGGATGTCCGTTTGGGCATGGGCAGACCGCGGCGCCTGGCGCACCCACGAAGTCCGCTTCTTCCGGCGAAGGCTGGCACGACGCGCAACTCGACTTCTCCGAATCGATGAGCTACGGCGACTATCTGTCGCTGGGAACGGTGCTGAATGCGCAGCATCCGCTGTCGCCGGATCACAACGAGATGCTGTTCATCATCCAGCATCAAACCAGCGAGTTGTGGATGAAGCTCGCACTGTATGAATTGCGCGCGGCGTTGAAGGCGGTGCATCGCGACGAGTTGCCGCCGGCGTTCAAGATGCTCGCGCGCGTCTCGCGGATCATGGAACAACTCGTACAGGCATGGAGCGTTCTCGCGACGATGACGCCGTCCGAGTACACCGCCATGCGACCATACCTGGGGAGTTCTTCCGGGTTTCAGTCGTATCAGTACCGGCAGATCGAGTTCCTGCTCGGCAACAAGAACGAGCAGATGCTAAAGCCGCACGCGCATCGCGCTGACGGGCTTGCCGAGGTGAAGGCTTCGCTGGAAGCGCCTTCTTTCTACGACGAGGTGGTGAGGCTGCTTGCACGTCGCGGGTTTGCGATTTCACCTTCCAGACTGGAGCGCGACTGGACGCAGCCCACCACGCACGATGCTTCCGTCGAGGCGGCCTGGCTCGAGGTCTATCGCAACCCGTCGCAGCATTGGGAGTTGTATGAGATGGCCGAGGAACTGGTCGATCTCGAAGACGCGTTTCGCCAGTGGCGGTTCCGGCATGTGACCACGGTGGAACGGATCATCGGCTTCAAGCAAGGCACGGGCGGCACGAGCGGCGCGCCGTACCTGCGAAAGATGCTGGACGTGGTGCTGTTTCCCGAGCTTTGGCATGTGAGGACGATGCTGTAGTCACCTCGCGGTATAGCCCCCATCGATCGGCAAACACACACCGCTGATCATCGACGCCGCGTCGCTCAACAAAAACATGATCGGCGCGGCGACCTCGGCGGACTCCGCAAACCGCTGCAAGGGAATCGCCCGCAACGCGGGCTCGCGCTTCGCGGGATCGCTCCATGCCTGCACCGCCATCGGCGTCAACGTGACGGTCGGATTGACGCTGTTCACGCGAATGCCGAACGGCCCGAGTTCGATGCACAACGCGCGCGTCACCGCATCCATCGCCGCCTTGGAAGCCGAATAGCTCAGATGATCGTCCAGCGCGACGAGCGCGGCCTGACTCGACACGTTCACGATACTGCCTGCGCGCCTGGCGTCGATCATCCCGCGCGCCACGTGCTTCGCCACCAGCACGGCGCCACGCGTATTCACCGCCATCACGCGATCGAAACTGGCGGCCGTCGTATCCACCGCGCGTTCGAGCAACGCAATCCCCGCGCAATTCACGAGGCCGTCGAATGGATCGAGCGGGCCCAATGCATCGTCGATCGCGGCTTCGTCGCTGACGTCGAGCGTCAGCGGCTCGCAGCCGGTCTCTTCAGCGAGGCGCGCGAGTTCATTGACGTTGCGCGCCGCGGCGACCACGTTCGCGCCGGATGCGCACAACGCCTCGACCGTGGCGCGCCCGATTCCGCTCGACGCGCCCGTGACCAGAATCGACTTGCCGGAAAAATCGAAAGTAGCATTCATGATGATTGCAACCGATGCATGACCGGCTTCAGCGCCGGATAAAGGTCCGTATAAACGCCGAAGCGCTTTTCGTACAGCGCGAGGCGCGCGGCGTCGGGCTGCGCGCGCTCGATCAGCGTCACCCAGCCGCCCTGCGCTGCCTCGGGCGACACCAAACCGGCGCCCACCCCGGCCAGCAGCGCCGCGCCCATTGCCGCTTCCACTTCCTGCTCGATCGTGTAGACCGGATAGCCGGTGACGTCCGCGATGATCTGCATCCACAGATCCGAATGCGCGGCGCCGCCCACGACGATCAATTTGTCGTCCAGCGACTGCGCGCCTTTGCGTCCCGCCTCGATGTTGTGCTTGAGCGCGAACGACACGCCTTCCAACACCGCGCGGTACAGATGCGCGCGCGTATGGAACAAACTCAGGCCGACAAAAGCGCCGCTCGCCTTCGCGTCCCACACCGGGCTGCGCTCGCCCATCAGATACGGCAGGAACATCACGCCATCCGAACCGGCGGCCACCTTCGCGGCGGACTCTTCGAGCAGGCGATGCGGGTCGCCATGCGGCGTCGCCCGCGCGGCCTCGATCTCCGCATGACAGAACTGCTCGCGATACCACGTCACCGACGCGCCCGCCGTGATCGCACCGCCGAACACGTAGATGTCGCGCTGACCGTTGAAGACGTGCGGCATGCTGATCAAGCCGTGCCGCGCATCGACGGTCTGGTTGATATAGCCCCAGCACATGCTGGTGCCGATCATCGCGACATGCTGGCCGGCACGCGTGACGCCCGCGGCGAACGTCGCCACCGCCGCGTCCACGCCGCCCGCGACGATCGCCGTGCCCGCTTCGAGTCCGAGTTGTTCGGTCCATTGCGATAGCAGGCCGCCCACCACTTCGGACGATTCCACCAGCCGCTCCGGCATCATGGTCGCCGGAATGCCGAGCATGTCGAGCGCTTCGTCGGACCAGTCGCGCCTGGCGATGTCGTAGATGCCGCCGATATTGCCCGCCGAACTGTGATCGACCGCGACCTCGCCGGTCAGCATATAAATGATGTACGCGTTCGGCGGCAGGAAATAGCGCGTGTGCGACCAGACGTCCGGCTCGTGATCGCGCAGCCACAGCATCTTCGTGTAGCCGTAATAGCTGTCCACGCCGTTGCCGGTGATCGCGTACAGGCGTTCGAGATCGACGTTGCCGCGCACCCACTCGACCTGATCGGTCGCGCGCCGGTCCATCCAGATCAGGCACGGATAGAGCGGCCGCATATCGCTATCGACGGCGATGCCCGAGCCGCCATACAGGCTGCTCACGCACACCGCCTTGATCGACGCCGCCGCGACGCCCGTCTCTTTCGCCTTCGTCACGCAAGCGGCGACGCATTCCACCACCGCCTTGAACCACACCGCGGGCCATTGCTCGGCCCACAGCGGCTTGGGCGTATCCGGCTGATAGCTCGACGCATGCTGCGCGACGATCGCGCCGTGCTGATCGACGAGCAGCGCCTTGGTGCTCTGCGTGCCGATATCGACGCCGATGACGTAGTTCATACTGTCTCCGTTTATATGCCGCTCGCGTTCGCTCGATGCTGTGAACGTTCAGGCGCGCGGCTTCATCAATACCTTGATCGAATCGAGCGAGTCGGCGACCTTGATCGCCTCCTCCCATTCCTCCAACGAAAAGCCGTGCGTGACGATGCCCTTCGAGGTGACGAGTCCGCGCGCCAGCAGATCGATTGCGATCGGATAACAGTAGGGTCCCAGATGCGCGCCGCGCACGTCCAGTTCCTTGCGATCGCCGATCACCGACCAGTCTAGCGTGGTATCCGCGCCGAACACCGAAAACTCGACGAAGCGCCCGAGCTTGCGAATCAGGTCCATGCCCTGGTTCACGCCGACCGGCGCGCCGGTGGTCTCGATGTACACATCGCAACCATAGCCGTCAGTGAGCGAATGGATGATCGCGAGCGCGTCGTCCTGCTTCGGATTGATCGTCACGTCGGCGCCGTACTCGCGCGCGAGCGCGAGGCGCTCTTCCACCAGATCGATCACGACGAGCTTCTTCGGCGTTTTCAGATGCGCGACTTGCGTCATCATCAGGCCGAGCGGTCCGGCGCCCGCGATCACCACCACGTCGTCGAGTTGCACATCGCCGCGATTGACCGTGTGAATCGCGCAGGCGAGCGGTTCGATGATCGCCGCGTCTTCGAGCGAGATGCCGTCGGGAATCTTGTGGACGATCGCGGTCGGCGGAATGCGCATGTATTCGGCCATGCCGCCGTCCGCGACTTCGCGCTGAAAGCCGAAGATGTTGTGCACCTCGCACATCCAGTATTGGCCGGATTTGCAGTAACGGCACTTGCCGCAGGGCACGATCTGCTCGGCGATCACGCGGTCGCCGGGCTTCACGCCGAAGTGCGCGGCCGCGCCTTCGCCGATCTCCTCGACGAAGCCGAAGAATTCGTGCCCAGGAATCACCGGCGCTTTCACCCACGGGCTCGGGCCGCCCCAGAACATCTTCGCGCCCGAATGGCATTTGCAGTCGCTCGCGCAGATGCCGCACGCGGCGATGCGGATCACCAGTTCATGCGCGCGCGCCCTGGGCTTCGCCACCTGTTCGACCCGATAGTCTTTCGGCGCATGACAGACGATGGCCGTCATGCTCTGCTTGTCAGCTTGAGTGGATTGAGTCATTGCGTGGTCCTGCTTGAAAGAGAAAGTCAGTGGAGAGTTATTTTCTGCGGTCGCGGCTGATGTAGATCGCGAGCAGAATGATTCCGCCCTTGATCACGTTCTGCACGTACGGATTCACGCCGACCATGTTCAGGCCGTTGTTCAATACGCCGAGCAGCAGCGCGCCGATCAACGTGCCGATGATCGAGCCGCGTCCGCCGGAAATCGAGGTGCCGCCCATCACCACCGCCGCGATGGCGTCGAGCTCGAAGCCCACGCCCGCGTTCGGCTGGCCGCTCATCAAACGCGCGGTCAGCACGATCGCGGCGAACGCCGAGGTCAAGCCGGCGATCGTGTAGACGATCAGCTTCACGCGCGCCACGCGCACGCCGGACAGACGCGTCGCCTGTTCGTTGCCGCCGATCGCATACACGTAGCGGCCGAACGGCATGCGTTCGAGCAGCACCCAGGCGATCGCGTAGATCACCGCCATGATCACGACCGGCGCCTGAATGCCGACAATCTTGCCGCTGCCGAAGAAGCTGACCCAGTCGGGCAAGCCGTCGATCGGATAGCCGCCCGTGTAGATCAGCGCGAGGCCGCGGGCGATGCCCATCGTCGCCAGCGTGACGATGATGGGCGGCATGCCCGCGAACGCGACGAAGAAACCGTTGGCCGCGCCAAAGCCGAGACCGACCGCGACGCCGATCGCAAGCGCGGCCACCGCATTCATGCCGGCCACCATCAGGCCGGCGGCGAGCGTGCCCGATAAAGCCATCACCGAACCCACGGAAAGGTCGATGCCGCCGGTCAGAATCACGCAGGTCATGCCCACGGCGATGATCGCGTTGATCGACACCTGGCGCAGCACGTTCTCCAGATTCGCGCCGGAGAGGAAACTGTCGCTCGCGAACACCATCACGATGCACACCGCCACCAGACCGACGAACGGATAGAACAGCGTCGAGCGCTTCAACGCGGCCCAACTGAAACGCAGCGGCGCACCGGGGACGCCCCCGCTGACGGTGGACGTTTTCGGCGAGGAAGAAGGATTAGGCGAGTTCATGGCTTGCTCCACGGGTGCCGACTGTTGCATAGGTCATCACGGCGTTCGAGTCGATCTGGTCGCCTTCGAGCATGGCTTCGATGCGGCCCTGGCGGAACACGGCGACGCGGTCGCACATGCCGACGATCTCCGGCAATTCGGACGAGATCATGATGATCGAGTAGCCGCGCGCGGTGAGTTCGCGCATCAGCAGGTAGATTTCGGCTTTCGCGCCGACGTCGATGCCGCGCGTCGGTTCGTCGAAGATCAGGATGTTGGTGTGGTGGTTCAGCCAGCGCGCGATCACCACCTTCTGCTGATTGCCGCCCGAGAGCGTCGCGACTTCGGTGTGCATGGTCGGCGCCTTGACGCCCACGCGTTTCATGATGTCGGCGGTCGCGCGCGCTTCGCTGCGCTGGTCGATGAAAAAACGCAGCGAGCGATACTTGCCGAGGTTGTTGATCGAGATGTTCTGCTTGATCGAGAAATCGGTGATCAGCCCTTCGGTCTTGCGGCTCTCCGGCAGAATGCCGACGCCGGCGCGCAATGCGTCGGCCGGATCGGACAGCTTCGCGGCCGTGCCGTTGATGCGAATCTCCTTCACGTAGGCCGCGTCCGCGCCGATCACGGCGAGCGCGGTTTCGGTGCGCCCCGAGCCGACCAGTCCCGCGAAGCCAAGAATCTCGCCTTCACGCAAATCGAAACTCAGCACCGGACTGTCTTTGTGCAGTTGCAGCTTGTCGACCTGGAGCACGGTTTTCGCATCGGCGGCGAGCGGCGGCTTCGGCGGAAAGCTGTTTTCGATGCGGCGGCCCACCATCATCTCGACGAGCCGGCTCACATCGGATTGCGCGACCTCGGTCATGCCGACGTACTGGCCGTCGCGCAGCACGGTAATGCGGTCGCACACTTCAAAGATCTCTTCCAGATGATGCGAGATGAAGATCATCGCCACGCCCTGCTTCTTCAGGTCGCGCATGATCGCGAACAGATGCTCGGCTTCCGCGGGCGTGAGCGTCGCGGTGGGTTCGTCGAGAATCAGAATGCGCGCTTCCAGCGACAACGCCTTGCCGATTTCGACGAACTGCTGCTGCGCCACCGACAGCTCGCGAATCGGCACCGACAGATCGATCGCCACGCCGAGCCGCTGAAAAATCGCCGCCGCCGCGCGCCGCATCTTGCCGCGCTCCAGCAGGCCCAGGCCGTTTCTCAACTCGCGGCCGAGAAACATGTTCTCCACCGCGTTCAGATACGGGATCAGGCTGAACTCCTGAAACACGATGCCGACGCCCGCGGCCACCGCGTCGTGATAATTCGCGAAGTGGCGCGCGGCGCCGTCGATCGTGATCGTGCCTTCGTCCGGCTGATAGATGCCGCACAGGATTTTCATCAACGTCGACTTGCCCGCGCCGTTCTCGCCGAGCAACGCGTGAATCTCGCCGCGCGCGATCTCCAGATGAATGTCTTGCAGCGCCTTCACGCCGGGAAAACTTTTGCTGATGTGTTCGAGCTTGAGTATCGTGTCCATCGGGTCCTCCTTCACGGCTCGCCGCCGCGCCCATTCGAACGCGGCACGGCGGCGAGCCTTCGCCTTACCAGCTAAAACCCTTGGCGTTGCTCTTGTCGACCATCTTCACGTCGACCGGAATCGCTTTCGGCACATTGGCGCCCCACTTCTTCGCGAGCGCGACGCCGAGCGCGATGCGCACCTGGTCGGCGGGGAATTGCGCGGACGTTTCGACGAACTTCGAATTCGGCTTCTGGATCGCGGCAATCGCTTCGGGCGCACCGTCGACGCTCGTCAGCTTGATGTCCTTACCCGATGCTTCGATCGCCGAGAGCGCGCCCATCGAGCCGCCGTCGTTCACGCTGAACACGCCCTTCAGGTTCGGATGCGCCTGAATCATGTTCTCGGTGACGGACAAGGCCGTCGCGCGTTCCTGCTTGCCGTTCTGCGTATCCACGAGCTTGACGCCGGGACTCCTGGCGAGCGCCGCCTTGCAGCCGCGCACCCGTTCGAGAATCGGCACCACCGGAATGCCGTCGAGAATCGCCACTTCGCCGCTGCCGCCGATCGACTTCGCCAGATACTCGCAAGCCATCACCCCGGCGTCGAAGTTCTTCGAACCGACGAACGAATCGACCGGACCGTTCGCGTTCGCATCCACGGCGACCACCACCACGCCCGCCTTTTTCGCCGACGTCACCGCCGATTGAATGCCGGTCGAATCGGTCGGATTCACGAGCAGGATGTCGATCTTCTTTTGCAGCATGTCCTCCACGTCACTGACCTGCTTGCTGACGTCGTGATGCGCGTCGGTGACGACCACCGTCGCGCCCATCGACGCGGCCGCGTCGTTCAGCGCTTTTTGCATCGTTACGAAGTACGGGTTGTTCATCTCCTGGAACGTCATGCCGATTTTCAGCGGCGCGGCCTGCGCCGCCGGCGCGGCGATGAACGACAGACCGACCGCAAGCGCCGTCACCGCGGCCGTGCGGCGCGCGAGGGTCTTCAACGATGCCTGCTTCGAATTGGATTGCGTCATGGTTGTCTCCGTTTTTAAAAATGAGCACGTCCCTCACGCTGTCGAAAGACAGCGCGATACATGTTTGCAACGCGGGTCGGTGAAACGCTTCGGCTCGAGGCCGGGAATGCTACGTGGGTGCCAGGTTGGGGGGATAAGCGGCGGCGGCGCCGCGCGGCAAACCCGGCGCGAGCACGATCGCGGGCACGGCGTCGTCGATGCCCACGCCGCGCGCGGCGGCTTCCTCGGAAGCGTCGCGGCTCGCGCCGTTCAGTTGCTGATAGCGGCGAAACTTCGAGGGCGCCATGCCCTTCACGGCAAGGAACTGCCGGTTGAAATTCGACAGGTTGTTGAAGCCCGCCTTGAAGCAGATCTCGGTGACGCTCAGGTCTTCGTCCGTCAGCAGTTGGCATGCGAGGTTGATGCGCATGCGATTCACGTACTGCACGAAAGGCAAGCCCGTATGACGGCGGAAGTAACGCGAGAATGCGCTCACGCTCTGCCCCGCCAGTTGCGCGAGGTCGGATTCGCGCAATTCGCCTGCGAGGTTCTTGCCGATATAAGAGAGCACGTGATTGATGCGGGTCGATGCGAAACCCGTGGGGTCCGCCTGATACGCGGGGCTGGCGAGCGTCTCGCGATCCTCGGCGCTCACAAGGATCTCGAGCATCGACATGAACAGCACCAGACGGCGCAGCCCGCGCGCCGCCAGCAATTCCAGAAAGAGCGGCTGGATCACCGCGCTCGTCGTCGCGCCGAACGACACGCCGCGGCGCGAGTCGGCCAGCAGCGCTTCGACCTGACGCCACTCCGGAAAACTGCCGACGCAGCTCGACACGAACTCCTGCCCGAATTGCACGACCAGATTGCGTTGCGCGATCGTCTCGCCTTGCGGCACGTCGCTCACCCAGTTGTGCGGCAGATTCGGCCCCATCAACACCAAGTTGCCGGGCGCGAAGCTGCTGATATGGTCGCCGACGAACATCTTGCCGGTGGTCGCGACGATCAGATGAATCTCGTACTCCGGGTGAAAGTGCCAGCGCACCGTGCGATACGGATAGCCATGCGACCACACCTTGAAGGATTCGTCGCGGCGTACGGCCACGATCTCGAGATCGGGTTGCACTGTCTGCCTCCATGAAGCGGCTTGTGATCGCGCCGCGGGTCTTCGTGTTGTATAGCGAAAAGTAGCCTTCAATGGCGTTATCCACCACTAAAAATGAAACCGCGGACCGATACTTTTTTGCATTCGGGTTAGTCCCGACCCGGTTCGCGTCAAATTTGATGCAACGCAATACACGGGGCAACGCGTCCCCATCATGCGACGACGCATCGTCACGCATGCCGGAATGCACTGCCGCGCCGCGCTGCGCCACGAAAACCCTGCGAGCTCGCCTTGACTTTCGTTTCGGCGGATACGATCATTCGTTCACAGTAAGAGCAAATGCTCCATCCAGAGAAAAAACGCACGCGCAAGCCGTGCGAGTCAAGGCATTCAGGAGACGCACATGAACAGCGGGCAAGGCGGCGCGGCCGCACACGTGATCCTCCACATCGGCGCGGGATCGTTTCATCGCGCGCACCAGGCGTGGTATCTGCATCGTTTGAATGAAGCGAACGTGGCGGGCGAGCCGCACTGGTCGCTGGCGGTGGGCAATATTCGCGGCGACATGAATGCGGTGCTCGAAGCGCTCGCGGCGCAAGACGGCGTCTACACGCTCGAAACCGTCACGCCGCAGGGCGAGCGCGCGTATGAAACGATTCGTTCGATCGAGCGTGTGGTGCCGTGGACCGAAAGCCTCGACGCGCTGATCGAAGCGGGCGCCGACCCGGCCTGCAAGATCATTTCGTTCACGGTCACCGAGGGCGGCTATTACCTCGACGAGCACCACAAGCTCGATACCGCCAATCCCGATCTCGCCACCGATCTCAAGGGCGGCCACACCACCATCTACGGCGCGCTCGCGGCGATTCTCGACGCGCGCATGAAGCGCGGCGCCGGTCCCGTCACATTGCAGACTTGCGACAACCTGCGCAGCAACGGCGAGCGCTTTCACGCCGGCATGAGCGAGTTTCTCGAACGGCGCGGCGCGAACGAACTGGCGCGATGGTTCGACGACAACACCGCCTCGCCGAGTTCGATGGTCGATCGCATCACGCCGCGTCCCACGCCGGACGTGCGCGAACGCGTCAAGGCCGCGACCGGCGTCGACGACGCCTGCCCGGTGATGGGCGAAGCGTTCATTCAGTGGGTGATCGAAGACCGCTTCATCGCGGGACGGCCGGCCTGGGAAAAGGTCGGCGCGGAACTCGTGGACTCGGTACTGCCCTACGAGGAAGCGAAGATCCGCATTCTCAACGCGACGCATAGCTGCATTGCGTGGGCGGGCACGCTGGTCGGACTGAACTACATTCACGAAGGCACGCTCGACGCGGACATCCAGAAGTTCGCGTTCGATTACGTCACCGAAGACGTGATTCCGTGTCTCACGCCGAGTCCGCTCGATCTCGAACGTTATCGCGACGTGGTGCTCGAGCGCTTCGGCAATCCGTATATCCAGGACACCAATCAGCGTGTCGCGGCCGACGGCTTTTCGAAGCTGCCCGGCTTTATCGCGCCGACGCTGGCCGAATGCTTCGAGCGCGGCGTCACGCCCGCGGCAACGGCAATGCTGCCGGCGCTGTTCTTCCGCTTTCTCGATCGCTGGCAAGCCGGCAAGCTGCCCTACGCGTATCAGGACGGCGTGATGGACGAGCGCGTCGCGCGCGGCTTCTTCGCGGCGCCCGATCCGTTGCAGACGTTCGCCGCCGACCGGCTGCTGTGGGGCAGCATGGCGCAGACGCCCGAACTGGAATCGGCGCTGGCGGGCGCGCTCGCGCGCGTCGACGTGTGGCTGGCCAAACGCGGCGCGGCCTGAACATCGCGCTCGAACAATCCGCTTGAATATCCCGCACTCAGGCATAACGCGCATGGCACCGTGCGCGATGTGCGGCTAAAGTAGCGCATCCCTAACGACGAAGGTTCCGCGCCCATGTATCTCGGCATCGACCTCGGCACGTCCGAAGTGAAAGTCCTGCTGCTCGCCTCCAATGGACGCGTGATCGGCACGGCAGGCTCCCCGTTTACCGTTTCGCGCCCGCATCAGCGCTGGTCCGAGCAGAATCCCGAGGACTGGTGGGCCGGCACGCGCACCGCGCTCGCCGCGTTGCGCGCCAAACATCCCGACGAGTTCGCGGCGATTCGCGGCATCGGCCTGTCGGGCCAGATGCACGGCGCGGTGCTGCTGGATGCGCAAGACCGCGTGCTGCGTCCCGCGATCTTGTGGAACGACATGCGCAGCGACAAGGAATGCGCGGAACTGACCGGGCGCGCGCCGGAACTGCACAGCGTGGCGGGCAATCTCGCGATGCCGGGCTTCACCGCGCCGAAGCTGCTGTGGGTCGCGCGCCACGAGCCCGAGATCTTCGCGCAAACCGCCTGCGTGCTGCTGCCGAAAGATTATCTGCGTCTGCAACTGACCGGCGGCAAGGTATCCGATCCATCGGATGCGGCCGGCACCCTGTGGCTCGACGTCGCCAAACGCGACTGGTCCGACTCGCTGCTCGCCGCCTGCGACATGACGCGCGCACAGATGCCGAAGCTCGCCGAAGGCAGCGAGCCGTCCGGCACGCTGCTGCCCGAGGTGGCGCGCGAGTTCGGCTTGAGCGACGGCGTGGTCGTCGCGGCGGGCGGCGGCGACAACGCCACGAGCGCGATCGGCATCGGCGCGACGCAACCGGGCGACGGCTTCGTGTCGCTCGGCACGTCAGGCGTGCTATGCGTGGTCGGCGACAGCTTCAGGCCGAATCCGTCCTCGGCGGTGCATGCGTTCTGTCACGCGATTCCCGATCGCTGGCATCAGATGAGCGTGGTGCTGTCGGCGGCGAGTTGCCTGCGCTGGGTTTGCAAGCTCACTTCCACCGACGAACCCACCCTGCTCGCCGAAATCGAGGCGCTGCCCGCCGACGCGTTGAACACCGCGCCGCTCTTTCTGCCCTACCTCTCCGGTGAACGCACGCCGCACAACGACCCGTACGCGCAAGGCGTGTTCTTCGGCATGACCCACGCGACCGACCGCGCCTTGCTCGGCTACGCGGTGCTCGAAGGCGTGACCCTCGCGCTCACCGACGGCCTCGACGCGCTGCGCGCGGCCGGCACCGAAGCGAAGGCGCTCTCGCTGCTCGGCGGCGGCGCGCGCAGCGATTACTGGGCGCAACTGCTCGCCGATGCGCTCGACACCGCTACCCGCAAGCACGGCGGCGGCGAAACCGGCGCGGCGCTCGGCGCGGCACGCCTGGGCTGGCTGGCCGCGGGCGGCGACCCGGACAAGGTGCTCGCCAAACCGCCGATCGAAAAGGAGTTCACGCCGAACCCGCGCCGTCACGCGGAACTGCGCGCACGGCTCGACGCGTATCGCGCGCTGTACCGCCACGTGCGGCCGCTGTTCGACCCCGCGCGTCAGCGGCTCGCGTAAGCGACGCCGGCGCAGCCGGTTCTCCGCCTGTTCCCGTTAACACGCGAGGACCGGCTGCTATCATCGGCGCACTTCAAGCAGAACGTCACCGTGCCCAAGTCCACAGAAAAATTAGATCTTGCTACCCGCGCCGCGTGGCTCTACTACGTCGCCGGCAATACCCAGAACGAGATCGCCGAAAAGTTGCAGGTATCGCGCCCGGTCGCGCAACGGCTGGTCGCCTTCGCGGTGGAAAAGAATCTGATTCGCGTGCGCGTCGATCACCAACTGGCCGATTGCCTCGCGCTCGCCGATCAACTGTCGAAACGTTACGGCCTCTCCATGTGCGAAGTGGTGCCGGTCGACAGCGATACGTCCGAGGAAGTGGACCGCAAGCTCGCGGTGGCCGGCGCGCAGGTCATGGAGCGCTATCTCAGCGCGGAAAAACCGATGGTGGTCGCGGTGAGCAGCGGCCGGACGCTGAAGGCCGCGGTCGATCAGATCGCGCAGCTCGACCGTCCGCAGCACAGGCTGGTGTCGATGGTCGGGGCGATCGCTTCGGACGGCTCCTCGAACCGCTATGACGTCGCGCTGCACATTTCGGAGAAGACCGGCGGCAAGCACTTTCTGCTGCCCGCGCCGTTGCTCGCCGATAGCGAGGCCGAGCGCGCGCAATGGTGCAATCACCGGCTTTATCGCATCGTCGAATCGCTGTCGGCCAAAGCGGATGTCGCGTTCGTCGGCATCGGCGATATCGGGCCGAAATGTCCGCTGCACGTGGACGGCTTCATCACGTCGGCGGAAGTGAAGGAGTTGATGCGCAACGGCGCGGTGGCCGAAATGCTCGGCCTCACGATCGACGCGAGCGGCGCGCATGTCGAATCGCCGACCGGCCGGCGCGTGACGAGCATCCCGCTCGACTCGCCGCCGCGCCGTCCGACCATCGGCTTTGCCGGCGGCGCGCGCAAGCGCGAAGCGGTGATCGCGGTGCTCAAGGGCGGCTGGCTCTCGGGACTCGTCACCGACGAGTTGTGCGCGCGGGCGGCGCTCGAAGCCTGAGCGCCGTTGTCGGCCAAACGTGGCCAAGGCAGCGGCGCGAACGCCGCCGTCCCCGTCGTCACGCGGCCAGCACTTCCACGATCTTGCGCTGGAACGCCTTGCCTTCGCTGTCGAACAGATGACAGTGTTCCGGCGTCGCGCCGAGTTTCTGCACCGCGCCTTTCGACTGCCGTTCGAGCGGCGGAATCCGCGCGATCAGGCCGTCCGGCGCGACGCTCGACTCCGCGTACAGATAGGCCGCGTCGCCGAGCGATTCGACCGCCATCGTGCGCGCCGACACGCCGTCTTCGGTCGTGCCGACATGCAGATGCTCGGGGCGAATGCCGACCGTCACCTTGTCGCCCTGCTTGACCGACGCCGGTTCCACCGCGACGCGCTGCGTCTCGCCGGTTTCGTACAGCACCGTCACGCCGTCATGCGCGACCGACTGCACGATGCCTTCCATGAAATTCATCTTCGGCGAGCCGATGAAACCCGCGACGAAGCGATTAGCGGGCGCGTGATACAGCATCGTCGGGCTGCCGACCTGTTCCAGATTGCCCGCCGACAGCACGACGATCTTGTCGGCCAGCGTCATCGCTTCGACCTGATCGTGCGTCACGTAAATCATCGTGGTCTTGAGTTCGTCGTGCAGGCGCGCGAATTCGAGGCGCATCTTCACGCGCAATGCGGCGTCGAGGTTCGACAGCGGTTCGTCGAACAGGAACACTTTCGGCTTGCGCGTGATCGCGCGGCCGATCGCCACGCGCTGGCGTTGGCCGCCGGAAAGCTGCTTGGGCTTGCGATCGAGCAGATGGTCGATGTGCAGGATCTTCGCCGCGTTGCGCACGGCCGCGTCGATTTCCGGCTTTTTGGTGCCGGCGAGCTTCAGGCCGAACGCCATGTTGTCGTACAGCGTCATGTGCGGATACAGCGCGTACGACTGGAACACCATCGCGATGCCGCGCTTGGCGGGCGGCACGTCGTTCATGCGCGTGCCGTCGATGGTGAGATCGCCGCCGCTGATGTCCTCGAGGCCGGCGATCATTCGCATCAGCGTCGATTTACCGCAACCGCTCGGGCCCACGAACACGACGAACTCGCCGTCCGCGATGTCGAGGTTGATGTCGCGCATCACCTCGTTGTCGTCGTAAGCCTTTCTGATGTTGCGCAGAGTTACGCTTGCCATGATGTGTCTCCGTGTCATGCTGTGTGTTGCTTATGCGTTGATGAAGCGCGCTTACGGCGCCGCCGCCGTCGCGCTCAGCGTCCATTGCGCGACCAGTTCGGGCAACTGCCGCATGTCGTCGAATACCTGACGCGCGCCCGCTGCGTGCAGCTTGCCGATCTGCGCCTCGCTCGCATGGCCGCCGCCGATGAAACCGAGCACCGTCATGCCCGCCGCGCTCGCCGCCGTCACGCCGGTGACGCTGTCCTCCACCACGAGGCACGCGGATGGCGCGAGGCCCAGGCCTTGCGCCGCCGCGAGATAGACATCGGGCGCGGGCTTCGGATTGGGCACGGCATCGGCGCAAAAAAGACGGTCGCCGAAAAACGTCACGAGGCCGGTGCGCGCCAGCACGGCTTCCACGTAGGGGCGGTAACTATTGCTCGCGCACCCCTTGATGAGCGGCACCTGGCCGAGCGCGGCCACGATGCCTTCGACCGCGCTCGCCTGCATCGCCGCCGCTTCCACCGCGCGGCGAATCGCGTCGATGTCCTCGACGGTGAGACTCTTACCGAGCTGCGTCGCCGTGCCTTGCAACACTCTCTCGATGCGCAAGCCGAGCAGCGGCAGCACGACCGGCTCGACGTCGCTGCCCGGCCAGCGGGCTTCGAGTTCGTGCACCAGCATGCGCGCCGCCACGGCTTCGCTGTCGATCAACACGCCGTCGCAATCGCAGATCAGGGCGAGATTGCCTGCCGTCATTTGACCGCCCCGAAGGTGAGACCGCGCACCAGTTGCTTTTGCGACAACCAGCCGACGATCAGGATCGGCGCGACCGCGAGCAGCGAGGCGGCGGACAGCTTGGCCCAGAACAGGCCTTCAGGACTCGAGTACGAGGCGATGAACACGGTCAGCGGCGCCGCGCTCGAACTCGATAGATTGATGCTCCAGAACGCTTCGTTCCACGACAGGATCACGAGCAGCAGCGCGGTGGAGGCGAGTCCGGGCAACGCCATCGGCATCAGCAGATAGACGATCTCCTGCCACGTCGCGGCGCCGTCGATGCGTCCGGCTTCGAGAATGTCGCGCGGAATCTCGGCGAAGTACGTGAACGACATCCACACCGCGATCGGCAGATTGATCAGCGTGTAGACGATCACGAGACCCGACACCGTATCGAGCAAGCCGCTGTTCTTCCACAGCAGATAGATAGGCACGAGTACGCCGACCGACGGCATCATCTTGGTCGACAGCATCCACAGCAGCACTTTCTGCGTGCGGCGCGTCGGAAAGAAGGCCATCGCATAGGCGGCCGGCACGGCGAGAATCAGGCACAGCACCGTGACGCCCGCCGAGATCAGGATCGAATTCCACGCGAACGAAAAGTAATTGCTGCGCGCGAACACCTCGCGGAAGCTGTCGAGCGTCGGGATGAAGAATAGCGACGACGAATACGCCTGCTGTTCGGTCTTGAATGCGGTGATCGTCATCCAGAAGATCGGAAAGAACAGCAGCAGCGCGACCAGCCAGGCGATCACGCCGGGAATGCCGCGGCGAATCGCGGCGAACGGCGACCTGGCCGGCACGGTCATGGGCGCCGCGCTCGACGCCGGAGTGGAGGCAACTTGACTCATTTTTCGTACTCCCCTTTCAGGTTCTTCGCGAGCATCCGCACGAGGAAGAACGACACGATGTTGGCCAGCACGACGGCGAGAATGCCGCCCGCCGAGGCGAGACCGACGTCGAACTGTTGCAGGCCGAGCGAATAGATCAGGTACGACAGATTGGTGGTCGCGGTGCCCGGACCGCCGCCCGTGGTCGTATAGATTTCAGCGAAGATCGACAGCAGGAAAATCGTCTCCATCATCACCACCACCGCTATCGCCCGTTTCAGGTGGGGCAGCGTGATGTAGAAGAACATCGAGAACGGACCCGCGCCGTCGATGCGCGCCGCTTCCTTCTGCTCCTGATCGAGCGACTGGATCGCGGTGAACAGAATCAGGAACGCGAACGGCAGCCACTGCCACGCGACGATCATGATCACGGCCGTCAACGGATACTCGGCGAACCAGTCGATCGGCTGCATGCCGAGTGCGCGCATGCCGTCCGCGATCAGACCGTACACCGGATGCAGGATCATGTTCTTCCAGATCAGCGCGCTGACCGTCGGCATCACGAAGAACGGCGCGATCGCGAGCAGCCGCGCCACGCCCTGGCCGTAGAACTTGCGGTCGAACAGGATCGCCATCAGCACCCCGCCGACCACCGTGATCACCAGCACCGCGACGATCAACTCGAGCGTGTGTCCGATCGAGGGGCCGAACGACGGATCGCTGGCCAGATATTTGTAGTTGTCGAAACCGGCAAAACCCTTCAGGTCCGGGTTCAGCAGGTTGTAGCGCGAGAACGAAAACCAGATCGTCATCGCGAGCGGAATCGCCATCCACAACACCAGCACCGCGACCGAGGGCGAAACCAGCCAGCGGGCGGAATTGGCTTTGCGGACTTCGCGTTCTTTTTCCGTCTGGGGATGCGCGGACATGAGAGGCAGGCGCAGAGGACGCATGATTGACCACCTGTTCGGTAATGCGCGGGACGTCGGCCTTGGCGGCCCGAACCGCGTTCGGCTACCGCGATTTGAAAGCGCTGTCGCGGCGCGTGCGCGGCAAGGACGGCCCGCTGTGCTGCGTGAGCCGGCTGACGGGCGTCAGCCGGCGCGTGCCACGGGAAGTCAGTGACTTACCTCCGTGACCTACTTCTGATAACCGGCCTGTTTCACCGCGCGATCCGCGGTGGCCTGGCCGGCGGCGAGCGCCTGATCGACCGTCATCTGACCGGCGATCGCACCCGAGATACTCTGACCGACCACCGTGCCGAACGACTGGAACTCGGGAATTCCGACGAACTGCACACCCGTGTACGGCACCGGCTTCGCCGTCGGATGTTCCGGGTCGGCCGTTTCGATCGCCTTCAGCACGAAGTCGCCGAACGGCGCGGCCTGCTTGTACTCGGGGCGCGCATACGTGGACTGGCGCGTTCCCGGCGGCACCGAGGCCCAGCCTTCGTCTTTCGCGACCAGTTCGATGTACTGCTTCGAGGTGGCCCACGTGATGAACTTCTTCGCCGCGTCGGTTTGCTTCGACGATTTCGGAATCGCCAGCGCCCACGCCCACAGCCAATGCGAACCCTTCGGCGTGACGGCGACCGGCGCGGCGGCAAAGCCGACCTTGTCCGCGATCTGCGATTGCTGCTTGTTGTAGAGCATGCCGGCGGCGACCGTGGCGTCGATCCACATCGCGCATTTACCCGACGACATCAGCGTGAGATTTTCGTTGAAGCCGTTCGAGCTCGCTCCGGGCGGGCCGTTTTTCTTCAGCAGGTCGACGTAGAAACTGATCGCCTTCTTCCATTCCGGCGAGGTCAGTTGCGCGTTCCACTTTTCGTCGAACCAGCGGCCGCCGAAGGTGTTCACCACCGTCGTGCCGTAGGCCATGTTCTCGCCCCAGCCGGCCTTGCCGCGCAGGCAGATGCCGTAGATGCCGTTGGGCTTGTCGGTGAGCTTGTCGGCGAATTGGGAGATCTGCTCGTAGGTCGGCTGATCGGGCATCTTCAGGCCCTTCGCCGCGAACAGGTCCTTGCGGTAATACGTCATCGAGCTTTCCACATAGAACGGCAGCGCATACAACTGGCCGCCGCTGGAAAGGCCGTCGCGGGCCGTCTTCACGACGTCGTTCAGATCGTAATCCGCGGGCAGGTTCGTGAGCGGCGTGAGCCAGCCGCGCTTGCCCCATTGCGGTGTTTCATACGCGCCGATCGTCATCACGTCGAACTGGCCGCTGCCGGTCGTGATGTCGGTGGTGGCGCGCTGGCGCAGCACGTTTTCCTCGAGAATCACCCAGTTCAGCTTGATGTCGGGGTTGGCTTTCTCGAACGCGGGCGAGAGCTTCTTCAGCTCGATCATGTCGGGATTGTTCAGCGTCGCGATCGTCACCGTGGCCGCCGACGCGCTCAGCGCGAAGCAGGCGATAGCGCCGGCGCTGGCCGCTTTTAGCGCGGATTTGAGGGCTGGTTTCATGTGTTGTCTCCTTTCTCGTACGTTATGTGATGCTGCGTTTATTCGACGAAATTCGTGTGAAGGCGGCAATGAAGGGCCGCGCTTCAGCTCATCCAGTTGCCGCCGTCGACGTTCAGCGTTTGCGCGGTGATGTAGTCCGCATCCGCCGAGGCGAGAAACAGCGCGGCGCCGGTCAGATCGTCGGGCACACCCATGCGCCCGAGCGGCACCGCTTCGCCGACGAGGCGCTTCTTCTCGCCGAGCGGCCGGTTTTCGTAACGGGCGAAGAGCGCGTCGACCTCGTTCCACATCGGCGTATCGACGACGCCCGGCGCGATGCCGTTCACATTGATCTTGTGCGGCGCGAGCGCCAGTGCCGCGGATTGCGTGTAGCTCAACACGGCGGCCTTGGTCGCGCAGTAATGCGACACCAGCGCCTCGCCGCGCCGCCCGGCTTGCGACGACATATTGATGATCTTGCCGCCGTGGCCCTGCTCGACCATCTTCTGCGCGACGGCTTGCATCAGGAAGAACATGCCCTTCACGTTGACCGCGAAGAGGCGGTCGAACACGTCCCAGGATTCATCGAGGATCGGGCGCATGTCGAAGAGCGCCGCGTTGTTGAACAGAATGTCGATCTGGCCGAAGCGCTCCAGCGTGCTCGCCACGATGCGATCGATGTCTTCGCGGCGCGTGACGTCGGCCCGGACCGTCAGCACGCGGTCACCGTAGGCGGTGCGCAGCGCGTCGCCGAAACTGCCCGCCGGCTTCACGTCGACCAGCACGCAGCGCGCGCCTTCGTCCAGATATCGCCGGGCCACGGCCTCACCGATGCCGCTTGCCGCGCCCGTCAGAATGGCCACCTTGTCTTGCAATCGTGCCGACACTGCTCGTCTCCGGTTCGTTTCGCTTTTTGAGGCGCGGTGAGCGAACGCTCATTGCGCGAACAATTGCTCTGTTTGTGATCGAATGATCGGATACGGACCGGGTCATGTCAAGGCGCGCAGTGAGATTTCGATGGTGCAGCGCGGCAGGACCGCATGGGACGTGATTCCCGCAGCGATGTCGCTTCGAGCAATGAATGCGGACACCGCGCTCGACGTTCAGACGACTGACAAAAATTCGAGATACGTTATATCATTGCCGACTCGCACCGCTCCGCAACCTTGCCGGTTCGTTGCCGCCGACATGCCGCTTCGTCAGGAGGTCCGTACTGATATGGCTACATCGATTGCAGAACATCACGCCGTGCGGCTCGCGCACGCCGACGCGCACGCCGCCTTGCACGGGCTCGCGCTCACGCCGCTGCGTCGTCAGGTGTATGCGGCGATCGTCGCGAGCGAACGGCCGGTCGGCGCCTACGAGTTGCTGGCCGCGCTCGAACCGCAACGCGGCCGGATGCCGCCCACCACCGTCTACCGCGCGCTCGACTTTTTGCTCGCGCACGGCTTCGTCCATCGGATCGAATCGAAGAACGCCTACGTGGCCTGCTGCGAAGTCGGCGTGCCGCATCGCAGCCAGTTCCTGATGTGCGATCGCTGCGGCGCGACCGTCGAGATTCCCGGCGACGATCTCGCGGAACAGTTGTCGCACAGCGCGCCGGCGCACGGCTTCGAGGTGCATCGGCAGGTCGTCGAATTGAGCGGCTTGTGCGCGGTGTGCGCTCGCGCGACGCAGCCGGGCGCGCCGGCTTGAGCGTCGCCCGAACGCGGCACGCGGCCCTGGCATCCAGGCCGCGGCTCGCCGCTCCTGAAACCCTTTGACCCATCCACCTCTCACGCAGCAGGAAACAACGATGAAGAAAATCGGCTCGATGTTATTCGGAGCGCACCGTGCGCTGAAGCTGTCGAAGTACGTGGCCGCCGCCGCTGCCGTCTGCGCGCTCGGCCACAACGCGTTTGCCGCGGATACGAAAATCCCCGTAGTCGCCGCCGAAAACTTCTACGGCGACGTGGTGCGTCAACTGGGCGGCGAGCGCGTCGACGTGACGAGCATCCTGAGCAATCCGGACCAGGACCCGCATCTGTTCGAAGCCAGCCCGAAGACCGCGCGCGCGCTGGAGCATGCGAGCCTTGTGGTCTACAACGGCGCCGACTACGATCCGTGGATGGCAAAATTGCTGGCCGCGTCGAAGAACACGAAACGCACGACGATCGTCGCCGCCGAGCTGGTCGGCAAGAAGAGCGGCGACAATCCGCACCTCTGGTACGACCCGGCAACCATGCCGAAGGTGGCGCGCGCGGTGAGCGAAGCGCTCGTCGCGGCTGACCCGGCGCACAAGTCGGCGTACGATGCGAACCTCGCGAAGTTTCTCGATTCGCTGAAGCCGATCGACGCGAAGGTCGCCGACCTGCATGGCCGCTACGCCGGCGTGCCGGTGACGGCAACGGAGCCGGTGTTCGGCTATATGTCGGACGCGATCGGCCTCACGATGCGCAACTTGCGCTTCCAGATGGCGACGATGAACGACACCGAAGCAAGCGCGGCCGATATCGCCGCGTTCGAACGCGATCTGCGCGAAAAGCGCGTGCGTGTTCTGATCTATAACAGCCAGGCAACCGAGGCCCTGACCCAACGCATGTTGAAGCTCGCGCAGCAATCAAAGGTGCCGACGATGAGCGTCACCGAAACCGAAACGACCGGCAACACCTATCAGACGTGGATGCTCAAGCAGCTCGACGCGCTGGGCGCGGCGCTCGCCGCGGGCGATACGGGCAAGGCGGCAGGCGGCCCGAAGGCGGCAGCCACTTCGAGTGTCAAAGGAACAACGCAATGAATCCGACTGGCCGCGCCACGCCGGCAAATCCATCGACGAGCGCGGCACCGCACGCGCCCGTGCTCGAACTCGAGCACGTCACGCTCGAACTCGGCGGCCGCGTGATTCTGCGCGACACGGGTCTGGTCGTGAACCAGGGCGAATTCATCGGCGTGCTCGGGCCGAACGGCGCGGGCAAGACCACGTTGATGCGCGCCGTGCTCGGCCTCGTGCCGGCGGCCAACGGCGCGATTCGCGTGCTCGGGCAACCGGTCGAGCGCGGCAACGCGTCGATCGGCTACATGCCGCAGACACGCAGCGCGCTCGCCGGGCGCCGCGTGCGCGGCCGCGATTTCGTCGCGATGGCGGCCGACGGCCACCGCTGGGGCTTGCCGCACGCGGACAGCGCGACCCGCGCGGATGTCGAACGCGTGCTCGATCTGGTCGACGGACGCAAGCTGGCCGAACGGCCGTTGTCGGAACTGTCGGGCGGCGAGCGTCAGCGCCTGCTGCTCGCGCAATGCCTGCTCGGCAACCCCAGGCTGCTGCTGCTCGACGAACCGCTGATCAGCCTCGACCCGCATCATCAGAAGAGCGTAGTCGAACTGGTGCGGCGCGTGCAGCAGGAACTCGGCATCGCCGTGCTGTTTTCGGCGCACGAACTGAATCCGCTCCTGAACGCGCTCGATCGCGTGCTGTACCTCGGCAGTGGCGTGGCCGCGCTCGGCACCGTCGATGAAGTGATCACGAAGCCGGTGCTCTCGCGCCTCTACGGCTCGCCGATCGACGTGATGCGCGTGAACGGCCGCATCTTCGTGATGTCGGGCGACGTCGAAGTCGAAAAGCACGATCACGAGCACGAACACGACGAGAACGGCGGCCATGCGCATACGCATGGGCACCAGCACGACTCACGCAACGGACACACGCACGATGTTTGAATACGATTTCATGGTGAACGCGTTCGCGGCGTCGGGGATCGTCGCGGTGCTGGCGGGCGTGGTCGGCTATTTTCTGGTGCTGCGCGGACAAACCTTCGCGGGTCATGCGCTCTCGCACGTCGGCTTCACCGGCGCGACCGGCGCCGTGCTGATCGGCATTTCGCCGATCTGGGGGATGATCGGCTTCACGCTCGCGGCGGGCGTCGGCATGGGCGCGCTCGGTGAGCGTCTCGCCGGACGCGATGTGGCGATCGGCGTGATTCTCTCGCTGTCGCTCGGTTTCGGCCTGCTGTTTCTGCACTTCTTCACCGCCTACGCGACCCAGGTCACCGCACTGCTGTTCGGCAACGTGCTCGGCGTGAATACGTCGACGCTCGGCGTGCTCGCGGCGTTGGGCGTCGTCAGTTTGCTGGCGCTCGCAGCGATCATGCGGCCGCTGCTGTTCGCTTCGTTGCAGCCGGAACTGGCCGAGGCCAAGGGCGTGTCGTTGCGTCTCGTGTCGGTGCTGTTTCTGGCGATCGCCGCGCTGGCCGTGGCGGCGTGCACGCAGATCGTCGGCGTGCTGCTGGTGTTCACGCTGATGGTCGGTCCGGCCGCCGCGGCGCAAAACGTGACCACGCGGCTTTCGATCGGCCTCGTGCTCGCCGCCGCGTTCGCGCTGGTGCAGGCGTGGCTGGGATTGACGCTGGCATTCCATACCGATTGGCCGACCAGTTTCTGGATTACCGTGCTGTCGGCGGCGGTGTATGGCGGGAGTCTGTTGATGCGGCGCTGAGTTGGCGGATCGCGGCGGCACACACCTGAATGCCGCCGCGATCGCCCCAGGACTTCAGCCGAGCAGCACCTTCGCGTGATGCGCGATGTGATCCTCGATGAAGGTCGAGATGAAGTAGTAACCGTGGTCGTAGCCCGCGTGGCGGCGTAGTGTGAGCGGCTGCCCCGCGGCCTTGCAGGCGGCCTCGAACACATCGGGATTCAGTTGCTCGGCGAGGAATTGATCCGCGAGCCCCTGATCGATCAGAATGCCCTGCGCGAACTTGCGCTGCGCATGCGCGACCAGTTCGCTCGAATCGTATTGCTTCCAGGCTGCACGGTCCTCGCCGAGATAACCGCTGAACGCCTTCTCGCCCCACGGGCAACGCGAAGGCGCGGCAATCGGCGCGAACGCCGACACCGAGCGATAAATCTCAGGATTGCGCAGCGCCAGCATCAACGCGCCATGACCGCCCATCGAATGCCCGAAGATCCCGAGGCGCGCGCCGTCCACCGGCAGATTCGCGAGCGCCGTTTCGCGCAGCTCATCACGCACGTACGAGTACATCCGATAGTGCTGCGCCCACGGCTGCTGCGTCGCGTCGACATAAAAGCCCGCGCCCACGCCGAAGTCCCACGCCGCGCTTTCGCCCGGCACGCCCGCGCCGCGCGGACTGGTGTCCGGCGAGATCAGCGCGATGCCGTGCTGCGCGGCGAAGCGTTGCGCGCCGGCCTTGATCGGAAAAGTCTCTTCCGTGCAGGTCAGTCCCGCGAGATAGAACAGCGCGGGCACGTTCGCGTTGGCCTGCAAGGCCTGCGGCGGCAAATACACGGAGAAGCGCATCGGCAGACCGATGGTCTGCGAGTCATGCCGGTAGATACGCTGCTCGCCGCCGTGGCAGGCATGCTGCGACAAGAGTTCAAGCATCGCGATGCTCCTTTTTACGCGGGTCAATAAAGCACGACGGAGCGGATCGACTCGCCCTTCTTCATCAGATCGAAGCCTTCGTTGATGCGCTCGAGCGGCAGACGGTGCGTAATCAGGTCGTCGATATTGATCTTGCCTTCCATGTACCAGTCGACGATCTTCGGCACGTCGGTACGGCCGCGCGCGCCGCCGAACGCCGAGCCCTTCCACTCGCGGCCCGTCACCAGTTGGAACGGACGCGTGCTGATCTCCTCGCCCGCCGCCGCCACGCCGATGATGAACGACTGCCCCCAGCCCTTGTGCGTGCACTCCAGCGCCTGGCGCATCACCTTGGTGTTGCCGATGCATTCGAACGAGTAATCGGCGCCGCCATCGGTGAGTTGCACGATGTGATCGACCACGTTCTCGACGTCGTTCGGGTTGATGAAGTGCGTCATGCCGAATTTCTTCGCCAACTCGACACGGCCGGGGTTCAGATCGACGCCGATGATCTTGTCCGCGCCGACCATCTTCGCGCCTTGAATCACGTTCAGGCCGATGCCGCCGAGACCGAACACCACCACGTTCGCGCCCGCCTCGACCTTCGCCGAATACACAACCGCGCCGACGCCGGTGGTCACGCCGCAGCCGATGTAGCAGATCTTGTCGAACGGCGCGTCTTCACGCACCTTCGCGACCGCGATTTCCGGCACGACGATGTAGTTCGAAAACGTGGACGTGCCCATGTAGTGGAACAAGGGCTTGCCGTCCAGCGAGAAACGCGAGGTCGCGTCGGGCATCAACCCCTTGCCTTGCGTCGAGCGGATCGCCTGGCACAGGTTGGTCTTGCGCGACAGACAGAACTTGCACTGGCGGCATTCCGGCGTGTAGAGCGGAATCACGTGATCGCCCTTCTTCAGCGTGCCGACGCCGGGACCGACATCGACGATCACGCCCGCGCCTTCATGGCCGAGAATCGCCGGGAAAATGCCTTCGGGATCGGCGCCGGAGAGCGTGTAGTAGTCGGTGTGGCAGATGCCCGTCGCCTTCACTTCGATCAGCACTTCACCGGCGCGCGGCCCTTCGAGATCGACTTCCTCGATGGTCAACGGGGCGCCGGCTTTCCATGCGATTGCTGCTTTGGTCTTCATCGTGAATGCTCCTGTGAGTCTGTGAATGCGAGTCGCGTCGCGGTGGGAAATCTCGCGACGCGCTGTTGTCCGGTTCGGAAGCTGCGGCCGTGCGTGTGTCGCTTCACGGACTCGCGCTGGCGCAGTCGCCCTGCACGGCTTGCCGAGCCATAGCTTAACGTGCGGGAAGCGTCATGGTATTGCAAAGTGCGCCGCAGCATTGTCGGTAGCTGACATCGCCGCGGTTACCGGCGCGCGGTGTCGTCGAACCATGTCTCCACGCGGCCGTACAGATCGAGAAAGCGCGCGTAGCGTTCGGCGAGCGCCGCATCGCCTTGCGGACCCGCGACACGCGTCGCGCCCGGCGCGAGCGCGGCGAGATCGCCGGCATGCCAATGCCCGCTCGCGAGGCCGCCGAGAATCGCCGCGCCGCGCGGCGCCGCGTTCGGGCAATCGACCGCGTGCAGTTCGACGTTCAACGCATCGGCGAGCAATTGACGCCAGCGCGCGTCGACGGAACCGCCGCCCGCGAGCTTCAGCGTCGTCACGCTGGCGCCGCTCGCGCGGATCGCGTCGAGACCGGCGCGCAGCGAGAAAGCGACGCCTTCGAAAGCGGCGCGCATCATCGTGCCGCGCGTGTGGTCGAGCGCGAGGCCGAGCCAGCCGCCGCGCGCCGCGGGGTTGAGCCAGGGCGTGCGCTCGCCGGTGAGGTAGGGGAGAAAGCTTAGGCCCGTAGGCGCCTTGACGGCTGCGCCGGTTGCATCGCCAAACGCATCGCGATAAGCGTCCGCCCATTCGTACGACAACCATCCGCGCACGCGCTCGAGCGCGATACCGACGTTTTGCATCGCCGCCATCCGATACCAGTGATCGCTCGCCGCCCGATAGCGATGCAGTCCCTTCACCGCCACAGGCTCCCGCTCGGCGAGCACGACGATTTGTCCGCCGGTGCCGGTGGTGAGCAACGCGTCGCCGTCGCGCGCGAGTCCGCTGCCTAACGCTGCGCAGGGTGTATCTGCGGCGCCGGTCGCGAGCACGATGCCGGCGCGCAGCCCCAGCGCCTGCGCCGCCTTCGCCGACAACGCGCCGCCCGCGGCATAAGACGGCGCCAACGGCGCGAACCACTCACGCGGAATACCGAGCCGCTGAAGCAGCGCGTCGTCCCATGCGCCGGCCGGGTCGGCGAGCGCGGTCGCGCAAGCGTCCGAGGGATCGGTGAGCACCGCGCCGCCCAGCGCCACGCGCAACCAGTCTTTCGGTTGCAACGCCCAGCGCGTCTTGCGCGCGGCTTGCGGTTCGTGCCGCACGATCCAGCTCAACAAGGGGCCGGCCATGCCGGGCGCCACCGGATTCGGCTGCGGCTCGCGCCACTGATCGAGCAAGGCCAAGGCGCGCGTGTCGGGCCACAACATCGCGGGGCGCACCGCTTCGCCCTCGGCGTCGATCAGCACGACGCCGTGCATCTGCCCGGAGAAGCCGATGGCCTGCACGCCGAGCCGCGCGTCGGCAGGCAAGCGCGCCATCGCTTCGCACAGCGCGCGCCACCAGGTCTGCACGGAAGTTTCCGCCCAACCCGCATGGGGTGTTTCGAGTGCATAAGCGACGCTCGCCACCGCCTGCTCGCGGCCGTTTTCGTCGACGATCGCTGCCTTGAGGGAACCGGTGCCGAGGTCGATGCCGAGAAAGCTCATGGGAGATAGAACGTCAAGTTGGAATGGAGAACAGCGTGCAAACGCTGCCGGGGAAGGCGTCGTTTTTCTCAGAACCGTGCGGTTCGGCGAGCGCGCCAGGAAGCAAGCCGACGATCGACGAATCGCGGGTTAACCCCGCCGCGCCACGCGCCATACGAAAACCGCACTATGCGGTGAGCCGGATACGGCGCATCGATTCTCACATATATCCGCTCGACTCGGGCGCACCCGGCAGGCCGCTTCGCAGCGCCTGCGCAAAGGGGTCCGGACGCGCCTCGACGCGCTGCGCGCCGCGAATCCGGCTTTGAAAAGCGCCTCGCGCATATCGTGAGCGGGAATGCCGGAATAGGCCCCAGCGGTCTTGTTGTGCTTTTTCGTCGCCGATACCTTGGAGCCATCCCAAAACGAGACGGTGGAGACAGACGATATGCAAGCCAACACGGTTCATCCGTGCGACGAGCGGCTGCCCGCGGGCCAGTTGCTCACCCTCGGCATTCAGCACGTTGTGGTGATGTACGCCGGCGCGGTCGCGGTGCCGCTCATCGTCGGCGCGGCGCTCAAGCTGCCGAAGGACCAGATCGCGTTCCTGATCAGCGCCGATCTGTTTTCCTGCGGCATCGCCACGCTGATACAGACGCTCGGCCTGTGGATCTTCGGCATCCGCCTGCCCGTCATCATGGGCTGCACGTTCGCGGCCGTCGGTCCGATGGTCGCGATCGGCACCAACCCGTCGCTCGGCATACTCGACATCTTCGGCTCGACGATCGCGGCCGGCGTGGTCGGCATTCTGCTCGCGCCGGCGGTCGGCAAGCTGCTGCGCTTCTTCCCACCGGTGGTGATCGGCGTGGTGATCTCGGTGATCGGGCTGTCGCTGATGGAAGTCGGCATCAACTGGGCGGCCGGCGGCGTGGGCAATCCCGAGTACGGCAATCCGGTTTATCTCGGCCTTTCGCTCGTCGTGCTGATGCTGATTCTGCTCATCAACAAGTTCGGCAAAGGCTTCGTCGCCAATATCTCGGTGCTGCTCGGCATCGTCGCGGGCTTCGTGATCGCACTCGCGCTCGGCCGCGTCGACATGGACGGCGTCACGCACGCGCCGTGGGTCGGCTTCGTGATGCCGTTCCACTTCGGCCTGCCGCACTTCGATCCGCTTTCGATCGCGACGATGGTCACCGTGATGTTCGTCACCTTCATCGAATCGACCGGCATGTTCCTCGCGGTCGGCGACATGGTCGATCGTCCGGTCGATCAGAAGACGCTCGTGCGCGGCTTGCGCGTGGACGGTCTCGGCACGCTGATCGGCGGCATCTTCAACTCGTTTCCGCACACCTCGTTCTCGCAGAACGTCGGCCTGATCGGCGTCACCGGCGTGAAGAGCCGCTTTGTCTGCGCGATGGGCGGCGTCATCCTGGTGCTGCTGGGCCTCTTTCCGAAGATGGCGCAAGTGGTCGCGTCCGTGCCGGCCTTCGTGCTCGGCGGCGCGGGCATCGTGATGTTCGGCATGGTGGCGGCGAACGGCATCAAGGTGCTGTCGAAGGTCGACTTCGTGAAGAACCACCACAACCTCTTCATCGTCGCGGTGAGTATCGGCCTGGGCCTGGTGCCGGTGGTCTCGCCGCACTTCTTCTCGAAGCTGCCGGCCGCGCTGTCGCCGCTTCTGCATAGCGGGATTTTGCTGGCGTCGGTGTCGGCGGTCGTGCTGAACCTGATCTTCAACGGCGTGAAGAGCGAGAAGAACGCGCAGTGCGAAATTCGCCAGGCGGGCCGTGATCTGGACGGACGCGACGGCAATGAAGCGCCGGGCGACGAGATGCTGCGAGCCGCGGATCTGCACTGAGCGTGGAGAGCGGCACTGCGCCGCGCTGTGCGACCGATGGGCATCGCCCGTCGCTCACACGCTGCGGACAGACGAAAACGCCACGGCATGCCGTGGCGTTTTCGTGCGTTTTCGCGTGTTTTCGCGCGTTTTCGATTACCGGCTGAACAGGACGGCTTCCCTTGAAACAGAAAGCCGCCCGCAAGCCTGTTGTTGCTACAAGACCTAACCCGCGGTGGCCGCCGACGCCGCCACCGGTGCGCTCGCCGCACCGTAGTCGACCGGTGCGTCAGCCGGACGCGGCTGCTCGCCGTTCCGCTCGATCCAGCCACCGCCGAGCGCCTGGTAAAGCGTGACCAGGTTTTGCAGACGTTCCATTCGCGCGGTAACCAACAACTGCTGCGCCGAATACAGACTGGTCTGCGCGGTCAACACTGACAGATAGCTGTCGACACCATTCGTATACCGCAGATTCGACAAATCCAGCCGGCGCTGTTCGGCGAACGTATTGCGCTCCAACGCCTGAATCTGCTGATCGTAGGTGCCGCGTGCCGCCAGCCCGTCCGCCACTTCACGGAAGGCCGTCTGGATCGCCTTTTCATACGTCGCGATCTGGATGTTCTTCTGCACGTGGGCGAGATCGAGGTTGGCCTTGTTCTCGCCGCCCTCGAAGATCGGCACGGTAATCGACGGCGCGAAGCTCCATGCCGCCGAACCGGGCTTGAACAGACCGCCCAGCGTCGGGCTCAGCGTACCGAAACTGCCGGTGAGCGAGACCTTCGGGAAGAACGCCGCGCGCGCCGCGCCGATGTTCGCGTTGGCTGCGAGCAGATTCTGCTCGGCCTCCATGATGTCCGGGCGACGTGTCAGCAGATCGGACGGCAGACCCGCCGGAATATCCGTGAGGAGATTCTGGTTGTCGAGCGGCATGCCCGGCGGAAGGTCGGCCGGCAGCGGTTCGCCGAGCAGCAACGTGAGCGAGTTCTCCGCCTGCGCCCGCAGACGCGCCTGCGACTGCAGGTTGGCCAGAGCCTGCTCGACCACGGTCTGCGATTGCCGCAAATCGAGTTCCGAACCGGTGCCGTTATCGAATTGCAGCTTAGTGATCCGATACGACTCCTGCGCGGATTTGAGCGTGTCCTGCGTGACCTTGAGCAGATCGTCGAGTTCGAGCACCGTGAGGTACTGATTCGCGACTTGCGACACCAGCGAAATTTCCGCCGCCTTGCGCGCTTGCGCGGTGGACAGATACTGCGCCAACGCCTGGTCTTTCAGGCTCTGAATCCGGCCGAAGAAGTCGATCTCCCACGACGCGTTCAGCCCCACCGAATACGTGTTCGAGATCGTCTGGCCGCCCACTGACAGATTCCTCGGCGTGCGCTGCTTGCTTTGCGACGCCGCCGCGTCCAACGTCGGGAACAGCGCCGCGCGCGTGATCCGGTACTGCGCCTGCGATGCCTGGATATTCAGCACCGACACGCGCAGATCGCGGTTGTTCTTCAGCGCGATGTCGATCAGCCGCTGCAGGCGCGGATCGACGAAGAAGTCGCGCCAGCCGATGTCGGCGGCAGCCTGGCCGTTCGCGCTGCGCGCCGCGCCGGACGCGCCGGGCTGGCCGGACTGGGCCGGCTGGGTCGCGCCCGGCTGCGTGTCGTACACGCCGCCGGTCGGGAAGGCGCCCGACACGGGCGCGGCCGGGCGCTCGTACTTCGGCGCCATCGTGCAACCCGCGGCGAGGAACGCGACCGCTACTGCAATCAAAGAGTGTTTTTGCATCTCAATGTCCGTCCTTGCCCGAGCCTTGATCCGTCGACCCGCCACCTTGCGGATGGTGCTGGTTGTAGTGTGCGAGCGCCTCATCCGGGTCTTCCTTCTCGCCGCCGAACTTCGCGCGGATCACGACGAAGAACATCGGGATCATGAAAATCGCGAGGAAGGTCGCCGTCAACATGCCGCCGATCACGCCGGTGCCGATGGCGTGCTGGCTCGCCGAACCCGCGCCGTTGCTGATCGCGAGCGGCATCACGCCGAGAATGAAGGCGAGCGAGGTCATCAGGATCGGACGCAGCCGCAGACGCGCGGCTTCCAGCGCGGCTTCGATCGGCCCCATGCCTTGCCCCTGCTGCAGCTCGCGGGCGAACTCCACGATCAGAATCGCGTTCTTCGCCGACAAGCCCACCGTGGTCAACAAGCCCACCTGGAAGAACACGTCGTTCTCCAGCCCGCGCAGCGTGGCGGCCAGCAGTGCGCCGATCACGCCGAGCGGCACCACCATGATCACCGAGAACGGGATCGACCAGCTTTCATACAGCGCCGCGAGACACAGGAACACCACGAGGATCGAGATGCCGTACAGGATCGGCGCCTGCGAACCGGACTGGCGCTCCTGCAACGACAGGCCCGTCCATTCGTAGCCGATACCCGCGGGCAGTTTCGCCACCAGAGCTTCCATCGCCGTCATCGCCTGACCGGTCGACTTGCCCGGTGCCGCCGCGCCCTGGATTTCCACCGCGGAAATACCGTTGTAGCGTTCGAGCTTCGGCGAACCGTAGCCCCACGAGCCGCTCGCGAACGACGAGAACGGCACCATGCCACCCGCGGTATTGCGCACGTACCAGGCGTTCAGGTCTTCCGGCTTCATGCGGAACGGTGCGTCGCCCTGCAGATACACCTTCTTGATCCGGCCGTCGATATCGAGGAAGTTGTTCACGTACTGCGAGGCCCACGCGATCGAGAACGTCTGGTCGATCGCGGACAGCGACACGCCGAGCGCGGCAGCCTTCTCGTGGTCGATGCTCACCTTGAACTGCGGCGTATCGTTCAGGCCGTTCGGGCGCACCTGAGCCAGCGTCGGATCTTTCGCCGCCATGCCGAGCAGCATGTTGCGTGCTTCCATCAGCTTCTCGTGACCGACGCCCGCGCGATCCTGCAATTCGAAGTCGAAGCCCGCGGCGGTGCCGAGTTCGGGAATCGACGGCGGATTCACCGGATACACCAGCGCGTTCTTGTAGCCGCCGAAGTGCATGAACAGACGTCCCACCAGCGCCTGGACCTTTTCGTCCGCATGCTGACGCTGCGAGTAGTCCTTCATCCGCACGAACACGAGACCCGCGTTCTGGCCGCGGCCGGCGAAGCTGAAGCCGTTCACCGTGAAGGTCGATTCGACGATGGCCTTCTCGCTGTCGAGCAGGTAGTCGGATACGTCCTTCAGCGCGCGCGCCGTGGTTTCCTGGGTCGAGCCCGACGGCGTTTGCACGAGCACGAACATCGTGCCCTGGTCTTCGTCGGGCAGGAACGACTTCGGCAACTTCACGAACAGCAGGCCCACCGCGAAGATCACCACCATATAGATGATGAGCCAGCGGCCCGAGCGCTTGATCACGTGGTGCACGCCCGAGTGATACTTGTCGCGGCTCTTGTCGAAGGTGCGGTTGAACCAGCCGAAGAAGCCCTTCTTCTCCTCGTGATGCCCTTGCGGAATCGGCTTGAGGATCGTCGCGCACAAAGCCGGCGTGAGAATCAACGCGACCAGCACGGAGAGCACCATCGCCGCCACGATCGTCAGCGAGAACTGCCGGTAAATCGCGCCGACCGAGCCGCCCGAGAACGCCACCGGCACGAACACCGCCGACAGCACGAGCGCCACGCCGACCAGCGCGCCGGTAATCTGGTCCATCGCCTTGCGAGTGGCCTCGCGAGGCGACAAGCCCTCCTCGGCCATGACCCGCTCGACGTTTTCCACCACCACGATCGCGTCGTCCACCAGCAAGCCGATCGCCAGCACGAGCCCGAACATGGACAGCGTGTTGATCGAGAAGCCCACCAGCCCCATGACCGCGAAGGTGCCGAGCAGCACCACCGGCACGGCGATCGTCGGGATCAGCGTGGCCCGCAGGTTCTGCAGGAACAGGTACATGACCAGGAACACCAGCACGATACCTTCGAGCAGCGTCTTGACCACTTCCTCGATCGACAGGCGCACGAACGGCGTGGTGTCGTACGGGTACTTCACGACGAGGCCGTGCGGGAAGTACTTCGACAGCTCGTCGACCTTCGCGCGCACCGCCTTGGCAGTGGCCAGCGCGTTCGCGCCGGTGGCGAGCTGAATACCGAAGCCCGCCGTCGGCTGGCCGTTGTACTTGGTGTCGAAGTTGTAGTTCTCGCCGCCGAGTTCGATGCGCGCCACGTCCTTGATACGGACTTGCGAGCCGTCAGGATTGACCTTCAGCAGCACGTTGCCGAACTGTTCGGGCGTATTGAGCAGCGTGGCTTCCGTGATGGTGGCCTGCAGCACCTGGCCCGGCACCGACGGCGTGCCGCCGAGCGAGCCGCCCGCGACCTGCACGTTCTGCGCTTGCAAAGCCGATTGCACGTCCACCGGCGTCAAGCCGAAGTTGGTCAGCTTGTTCGCGTCGAGCCAGATCCGTATTGCGTACTGCGAGCCGAACAGCGTCACCGTGCCCACGCCGTCGATACGGCTGATCGGATCCTGAATGTTCGACGCGACGTAGTTCGCCAGGTCGTACCTGTTCATGCTGCCGTCTTCGGACACGAACGCGAGCACCAGCAGGAAGCTGCTGCTCGATTTGGTGACCTTGGTGCCCAACTGCTGCACGGCCTGCGGCAACAGCGGCGTGGCGAGCTGCAGCTTGTTCTGCACCTGCACCTGCGCGATGTCGGGATTGGTGCCGGCCGCGAACGTCAGCGTGATGGTGGCCGTACCCGAGTCGTCCGACGTGGACGACAGATACAGCAAGTGGTCGAGACCACTCATCTGCTGCTCGATCACCTGCGTGACGGTGTTTTCCACCGTTTTCGCCGATGCGCCCGGGTACGATGCGCTGATCTGCACGGCCGGCGGCGCGATGGTCGGGTATTGCGCGATCGGCAGTGTGAACACCGACGCGATACCCGCGAGCATCAGAATGATGGCGATCACCCATGCAAAAATCGGGCGATCGATAAAGAACTTTGCCATGAGGCGGGCTCCCTGTTATTACGCGCCCGATGCAGCAGAGGCAGGTTGAGCCGTCTGGGCAGCACCGCTGGCGGCCGGCGCGCTCTGAGCTGCGGCGCCGGAAGCGGGGGTGGTGGGAAGTTGCGCGGCGATGGCCTTGACCGGCGCGCCGGGGCGCACCTTCTCGGTACCCTGGACGATCACGCGGTCACCCGGATTCAGGCCGCTTTCGACCACCCAGTTCGAACCGTACGTACCGGTGGTGACGAGCTGACGCAGGCTGACCTTGTTGTCCTGGCCGACCACCAGCGCGGTGGGCTGGCCCTTCTGGTCATGCGTCACGCCGATCTGCGGCACGAGGAGCGCGTTTTCGTTGACACCTTCCTCGATCTTCGCGCGCACGAACATGCCCGGCAGCAGCACCTTGTCCGCGTTCTTGAAGATCGCGCGCACGGTGACCGAACCGGTGCCCTGGTCGACCGTCACGTCGGTGAACTGCAGCTTGCCCTTTTCCGAATAGGTGCGGCCGTCTTCGAGAATGAGCGAGACCCTGGCGGCCTCCGGGCCGCTCGTCTTCAGGCGCCCTTCCTGCATTTCGCGGCGCAGCTTCAGTCCGTCGAGGCTCGACTGCGTCAGGTCCACGTAGACCGGATCGAGTTGCTGGACGGTTGCCATCAGCGTGGCGGCGCTCGCCTGCACATAGGCGCCCGGCGTGACTTGCGACACGCCGATCTGGCCGGTCACGGGCGAGGTCACGTCGGTATAGCCGAGGTTGATCTGCGCCGTGTCGACCGCCGCCTTGCCCGCGGCGACGTCCGCCGCGGCCTGGCCTTGCGCGGCCACCGCGTTGTCGTAGTCCTGCTTGCTGACCGCGTTGGCGGCGACCAGCACCTTGTAGCGGTTGGCCTGCGCGGTGGTGGATGCGAGGTTGGCCTGCGCCTTCGCAAGCGCCGCCTTCGCGTTGTTCAAGGTCGCGATGTACGGCGCCGGATCGATCTTGTACAGACGCTGACCCGCCTTGACCTGGCTGCCTTCCGTGAACTCGCGGCGCAGCACGATGCCGTCGACCCGTGCGCGCACTTGCGCGACGAGGAAGGCACTGGTGCGGCCGGGCAGTTCGGTGACGACGGGCACGGCCGTCGGCTGGACGGTGACGACCCCGACTTCGGGCGTTTGTGGCGGCGGGGCAGATTGTTTTGGTCCGCACGCTGCCAGCAATACGGCAGCCGTCGCGGCACTGATTAGGCGGAATGGAATCCGTTCGACGCGCATGGAGCGACCTCTGTCAAAGACTGAGAATGAAAAAGTGCGCGCATCCCTACCCCGGGGACGGCAGCGCACACAGGCGTCTCGCGACGCTAGACCGGAAGCCCGGGGATGCAAGCCGAACCTGCGGGACACCTTGGGCGAAATGCGCCATACCTGGGAATTGCCGCACGAAGCCGCCCGGAGAAGCGCGGCGCAAAAGTGTTTTGAAAGGCAACAGTGACGGATATTAACTGCTCGTCACGGCTTGGGCTATCCGATCGTGGGGTGCTATTATATATACATTCACGAATGCATGTAAAAGTACGTTTCCCTTCTCGCAGGGCGGGGACCTGCAAGATCGGTTCAAAATTTGCTTGTCAGCAGACGGATTGTCACCGGGCGCACTTCAAAACGCTCGGGAAAACCCCATGATTACGGCAGGTTATACCGTATGGCCAGAAGAACCAAGGAAGAGGCGCTGGAGACGCGCAGCAGCATCCTCGACGCGGCCGAACAGGTCTTCTTCGAGAAGGGCGTGTCGCGCACTTCGCTCGCCGACATCGCGCAGGCGGCCGGTGTCACGCGCGGCGCGATCTACTGGCACTTCGCGCACAAAAGCGATCTGTTTACCGAGATGTTCGACCGCGTGCTGCTGCCGCTCGACGAACTCAAGGCCGCCTCGCAAAACCCCAATGAACCCGATCCGCTAGGGCGCCTGATGGAAATCTGCACGGTGTGTCTGCGCGACACCGCCAACGATCCGCGGCGCCGGCGCGTGTTCGACATCCTGTTTCTCAAGTGCGAACTGGTGGAGGAAATGGGCCCGGTGATGATCCGCTATCAGGCCACCATGCGCGAGGGGCTCAACAGCATCGAGGGCGGCCTGCGCAACGCCATCTCCAAAGGGCAAATGCCGGCCGACCTCGATGTCACGACGGCGGCGTCGATGGTGCACGCGTTCGTCGGCGGCTCGCTGCGCGACATGCTGCTGTTGCCGGACGCCACCGATTTCGGCAAGCACGCGCAACAGATGGTCGAGGGTATGTTCGACGCGCTGCGGCTGAGCCCCGCGTTGCGCAAGGGCTATGCGCAGCGGCCGGCCGGCAGGCCGGCCGTCTAGCGCTGTCGTCGTTCTACGCGGCAGCCCGGCTGGCCCGCGCCTTCTGATTCGAAGCATGGATATTGCCGCGCTCGAGGGGTGTCCCGTTCGTCACCGCGGCGATCCACTCGTCCGTGCTGGCCACCGCCGCGAAGCGCGAGTGCAGCACCACGCTGAATACACGGTGAATGTCCTCTGCGCTGGCAAAACCCGCGCTGTTCTCATACGGCACGGAACCCGTCGCGTCGTGCAGGAATTCGACCGCCAGCCCCGCGTGAACCGCATGATTGATGGTCGACGCGTCGCAGTTATGGGTCATGTAGCCGGCCACGGTCAGCGTGTCGATCCGCTGATCGGCAAGCCAGTCGGCCAGATCCGTTCCGGTGAACGCGCTCGGCAACGACTTCTCCAGATAGTGATCGTGAGCGCGCGAACTCACTACCGGATGCAGGTCCGCGCCCTCGGTGCCGCGCGCGAACAGCGGCGAGCTGGCGGGCGCAAGGTTCTGCACCACCACCACCGGCACGTCGGCGGCGTGTGCCGCATCCATCGCGCGTCCGATGTTGGCGAGCGAGCTTTGCACGTCCGGATATTCGATCGGCAGATTGCCGCTTACGTATTCGTTCTGTACGTCGATGACGATCAGCGCGCGGCGCGGTGTGGTCATGGCAAGACTCCTTCCTGTTCGATAAGTGGGGGGTGGCTCGCTTCTGCCCCGGCCGGTCGTCGGCCTTGCTCGATTTCCGATCCAGCCTTCGGGCAGCGGGCGATGACTGCATTGTTCGCCCGCCGCCGTTTTCCCGACAGCGGCCCGCACGACAATAGTCGCTAGAATCGGGCCATCGTTGAATTCACGAGGTGACGGATGGCTACACCGGCTCTGCCTGCCGCAATGGACGACGGCGCGTCCCGACATGTCATCGCGGTGATCGCGTTCGACCGCATCAGTCCTTTCCATCTTTCGGTGCCCTGCGTCGTATTCGGCGAGGAGCGCAGCGGCGGCGATCTGCCCGATTTCGACTTTCGCGTCTGCGCCGCCGAAAGCGGCACGCTGACCACCACGGCCGGCTTCACGATCGCTGTCACGCACGGACTGGCGGCGCTCGCCGACGCGCACACGATCATCGTGCCGAGCTGGCGCGATCCGGACGAGCCGCCGCCCGCCGCGCTGCTCGACGCGCTGCGCGCGGCCCATGCGCGCGGCGCGCAACTGGTCGGGCTCTGTCTGGGCGCATTCGTGCTGGCCGCCGCCGGCATCCTCGACGAACGGCCGGCCTCCACTCACTGGGCGTGGGCCGACGACTTCGCGCGCCGCTATCCGCGGGTGCGGCTCGACCCGGACGTGCTTTATGTCGACGACGGCAACGTGCTGACCTCGGCCGGCACGGCGGCGGGTCTCGACTGCTGTTTGCACGTGCTGCGCAAGATGTGCGGCGCGCGGGCGGCGAACTACGTGGCGCGTCGGCTGGTGGTGCCGCCGCATCGGCAAGGCGGCCAGGCGCAATACGTTCAGCAGCCCATGCCGCCGAACCTGCGCGGCGACCGCCTAGCGGGCCTGCTCGATTGGGTCAGCGGAAATCTGGATGCGCCGCATACGCTCGACACGCTCGCCGAACGCGCATTGATGAGCCGCCGCACTTTCACGCGACGCTTCCGGCTCGCCACCGGCACGACCGTCGGCGCATGGTTGCTGGCGCAGCGGCTTGCGCGCGCGCAGCAGTTGCTCGAGAGCACCGACGAGTCGGTGGAACGGATCGCGGCCATTGCGGGGTTCGGCTCGACGGCTTCGCTGCGGCAGCATTTCGCGCAGGCGTTTCGCACTTCGCCGTCCGCATGGCGGCGGGAGTTTCGTGGGGTTTGAGCGTGTGAATGTTGAACGCAGGTGCGAACGTTCGACCGCTCGTAAAAGGACGCGGACCAAAGATGCACGCCAGTAGACATGCCGAGCGCACGCGGACGCACGCGGGGCCGCGCACCCCGAGCAACGGCGGAAGCGATCGAAAGCGCTCAACGGCAACGCTCATGCGAGCGCCAACGCCGTTTCGTAGTGGCTCACCGGGATTTCGTAGTCGCGCCGGCGCGACAGCGGCGGCACGCGCGATACATGTAAGTCAACGAAGCAAGGCCACGCCAACCGATCAATGCTCGCTGATCCAGCGCGCGACATACAGCAGCAGCGCCACCAGAAAAATCATCACGGCCCAGGCCCAGTTCGGCACCGCATGCGGACTGGGCTCGGGATGCGAGACCCCAGGCGACACACCGTGGGACGCCCCATGCGCCGCGCCCGCCGCCCGCCCGGGCAACGCATTGCCATGATCGGCGCGCGTGCGCCGCGCCACGCTGCCGAGCGTGATCGGCCGCAGAAACACATGCTGACGGCGCACCGCCGAACCGCGCGCGCGGTTCGGCCCTTGTCCATGTTTGGCCCGCACGACCGCGGCGAATTCTTCGAAAAAGTCATCGGCAAGCTGATGCAGCGCGTTTTCCAACTGACGCGTGGGCAGTTCGGCAAGCGGTCCCGAGGAGGTTGCCCAGATCGTGTAGTCGATCCGCGTACCCCGCTCGCCGCTTGCGCCGTGCGCGCTGTCTTCACCGCGCAAGCGCACTTCGATCTGGCCGCGCAACGCGCCGACGCCTTCGGCTCGCGCCTTGAAGTTGATGGTGCGGTGCTCGGCATCCGCCGGCCCGGAATCCTGGCCCGCCACGTGGGCGCGCGCTTCGTAACGCGCGCGCAGCGGGCCGAGCGGTACGGTCAGGGTGAGCGCGTATTCGCCGTGGGCGAAGCGCGTGAACGACTCGCAGTTGTCGAGGCTGGCGCGCAGCAAGGCGAGGTCCTGCAACGCATCCCAGACATCGGACGGCGCAAGCGGAATCCGTAACGCGTCGTTCACTTCCATGGCAGCCTCCGCGATGAACGCGCGACAGCGGGATCAGGACGTCTGATCGATGCGGTCGACGCGCGATGCGTAAAACGCGAGATACCCCTTGATCCGCATGACGGACTCGAACGGCGTCTCATAGCTCCACACCGCGTTTTCGATCAGGCCGTCTTCGGTACGCAGATGGAAGTACGACGCCTCGCCCTTGAACGGGCAGTGCGTGGTGTGCGCCGAACGTTCGAGCCGCGCCATGTTCACGTCTTCGCGCGGAAAATAGAACACGTCCGGCAGACCGGTTTCCACCAGTGTCAGCCCCGCGTGCGTGTCGGCCATGGTCACGCCGCCGTGTATCACCCGCACGCGGTGATGGTTACCGGTGATCGCGATGGTGTGCTCGCCCTGGCTGGCGGCAGGCCTTCCGTGAGGTGTCAAGGCATCGCTCATGTCTCGGCTCCGTGAGGTGTGCGGTCCTATGCGGTCGTATGCGCTCGCGCAAAACAGTAAAGCCACGGGGGTGACCCGTGGCTTCATTATCGGCCAAACTCTGGCCGATTGCGCAGTGTTCCTCGCCGCGTTTGCGCCGCTATTCCGGCAGTGTTCCCGCATGGCGTCCGACGCTGCCGCGGCGCCGCCAGGCAAAGCCCAGGCGCTTACTGGGTATTCCAGTAGAAGGCGGCCTTGGCGCTGCCCTTGGCGAGTACGGTCACCGCCTTGGACTGGTCCCGGTCCTTGTATTGCGCATGCACGGTGTAGCGGCCCGGGCGCAGCTTGATCAGCATGTACGGCCCGCGCGACGTGGCGTTCAACACCTCGCCGTTGTGCGCGTCGACCACCCGCACGTGGACGTCCGCAAGAAACTCCGCGGTGGGGCCGGTAAAGCGCAGCGACAGCGGCCACTGGCTTTGCGCCGCCTGCAACGCCTTCGATTCGTCGAGACCGACGCCGCCCGACACGAACGAGACGTCGCCCTGCTGCTGAACTTGCGGCAGACCGCCACCGTTCGCGTTGCCCGCGCTGGTGTCGTCGGCGGTGGTGCCGCCCGTGACCTCGCTCGCCTGCTGTGCATGGGCGCCGCCCGCCAGCCCGAGCGTGAGCGCCGCGCACACCGCGGCGGCTACGATCCTTCGCTGATTGCGTTGGGTTTTCATCGGTTCGCTCCTCGTTAAGGTCCTTATGGCCCGTGTGCCTCGAACGGCCCCGGATAAAGTGAGACGCAACCTGCGTGCCACGCTGCGGATCGTGCCCGCTGGAACCCGCTGCCACGCCTTACGAGGTGGCGCGCGGCGTCTTCCGCACCGCTGCTGAACACGCGAAAAAAAGCCGGTCCGCGAGCAGGATGTGCAAGGACCGGCAAGCGTTACTTCTTCAGATTCCCGCGCAGACCGGCTCGAACGCCGGTCGTGCCGCGAATCGGCAATCCACTCGCCGATCCGCCCACGGCACGGTTATCAGCCGAGATCGACGGGCACGAAAATCTGCGCATTGTCGCGCTGGATCAGCAACGCGATGCTGTTGCCGGCGCCGGCGATCATCTGCTTGAGTTGATCGACGCTCGCCACCGGCCGGCCGTTGACCGCCAGAATCACGTCGCCCGGCTGAATGCCGGCACTTTCGGCCGCGCCGCCCGATTGCTGCACCAGCAGACCATGCGACACCGACGCGCCGCTCTTCTCCTGCGGCGTCAACGGCCGCACGGCCACGCCGAGCCGGCTTTGCAACTGGGGCGGCTGATCGGCCTTGTCCGAGGCGACCTTGGTATCCGACAACGAGCCGATCGTCACCTTCAGATCCTTGGTGCTCTTGTCGCGCCACACCTGCACGGTAGCCGGGCTGCCCGGCGCGAGACCCGCGACCTGCGACGGCAGATCCGCCGAGTCGTCGACCGGTTGGCCGTTCACGGACAGGATCACGTCGCCCGGCTGCAAACCGGCCTTGGCCGCCGGGCCGCCCGGATCGACCGAACTGACGAGCGCGCCTCGCGGTTTCTGCATGCCGAACGAGTCGGCGAGCGTCTGGTTCACGCCCTGCACCGCGACGCCGAGACGCCCGCGGCTCACGTGACCGGTCTTGACGATGTCGTCCTTGACCTTGATCGCTTCATTGATCGGGATCGCGAACGAAAGACCCTGGAAGCCGCCGGTCTGCGAGTAGATCATCGAGTTGATGCCGATCACTTCGCCTTGCAGGTTGAAAAGCGGTCCGCCCGAATTGCCGGGATTCACCGGCACATCCGTCTGGATGAACGGCGTGTAATTCTCGTTCGGCAGCGAACGCGATTTCGCGCTGATGATGCCCGAGGTCACCGTGTTGTCGAAACCGTAAGGCGAGCCGATCGCGACCACCCACTGCCCGACCTTGCTCTGGCGTGGATCGCCGATCTTCACGGTGGGCAGATTGCTCGCGTCGATCTTCAGCACGGCGACGTCGGATTGCTTGTCGGCGCCGATCACTTTGGCGCGGAATTCGCGCTTGTCGGTGAGCTTCACCGTGACGACATTGGCGCCGTCCACCACATGCGCGTTGGTCAGGATATAGCCGTCATTGCTGACGATGAATCCCGAGCCCAGGCTCGCGCTCGGCTGATCGGGCGCATCGCCGCCGTCAGGGCCTTGCATGCCCGGCATGCCGCCGAAGAAGTGCTTGTAGAACTGATAGAAGGGATCGCTCGGATCGATCGGCAACTGGTTGCCGCCGCCGTTGCCGCGCAACGCCGCCTGCTTCACGACATGCTTGGCGCTGATGTTGACGACGGCCGGGCCGTAGGTTTCGACGAGGCCCGAGAAGTCGGGAATGCCCGTCTTGGCGGCGGCTTCGGCGGGCATCATCGCGGCTTGCGCGGGCGTGATGACCTGCGGCGCGGGCACGTCGCGATGGCCCGCCACGTAGCCGACGGAGAGCGCCGCGGCGACAGCGACTGCAACGGCGCCGCGGGACAAGGTTTTCGCGTTCATCGTGTACTCCTGGAGGGGAGAAGAGGCTTGGGGATGTCACGAAGCGTACGTGCTATCGCTTAAAAGAATCTTAAGCAGCGACAGATCGCTTGATTCCCGCTGATAAGGCCGCGTTAAGCCTCGTTTAAGCCTCTTTACGAACAGAAAGCCCCATCTTCAGAAACGCACGGTGACCTGCAAACCGCCCGCCGGCGATTCGTCGAGCGACACGGCCGCGTGATGCTGGGTGGCGATGCGGCGCACGATCGCGAGCCCCAAACCGCCGCCCGCCACGTCGGTGCGCGCGCGGTCCGCGCCGGCGCCGACACGGTAGAACCGGTCGAACACACGATCGCGCTCGGCCGGTTCGATGCCCGGTCCGCTGTCGGCGATCCGCACCACCGGACGCCCGTCTTCGACATGCAGCGAAACATCGACATGCCCGCCCGGCGGCGTGTACTTGGTCGCGTTGTCGACGAGGTTGTTGAACATCACGCCCAGCGCCTCCGCGTCGCCGATCACCGTGGCGGACTCGCTCGCCTCGATGCCGAGATCGACGCCGCGATTCTGCGCGAGCGGCGCGTAAGCCGCCACGCAGTCCCGCAGCAGCGCGCGCAAGTCGATCGTGCTGGTAGCGGCGAGGCCATCCGGCTCGGAACGCGCGAGCGCCAACAGTTGCTCCGCGAGGCGTGTGGCGCGCGTGACACCCGTTTGCAGATCGGCAAGCGCTTCACCGCGGGCGGCATCGTCTTTCGCGCGCGCCACCAGTTGCGCCTGAATCTGCACCGCGGCGAGCGGCGTGCGCAGTTCATGCGCGGCGTCGGCGACAAACGCTTTCTGAATGTCGAGCGCGGTGGCGAGCCTTTCGAGCAGCCCGTTCAACGCGCGCACGAGCGGCTGCACTTCGAGCGGCAAGCGCTGGTCGGGCAAAGCTTCGAGCGCCTCCGGACGGCGCGTGTCGAGCGCGCTCGTCACGCGCCGCAAGGGCCGCAGTCCGCGCCCGACGATCACCCACACCGCCACGCCCAGCAGCGGCAGCAGCACGATCAACGGCCACAGCGTGCGCAGCGCGACGTCGGCCGCCAGCCGGTTGCGCACGGAAAGCGGCTGCGCCAGTTGCACGACGTTATCGCCGACGATCGCGCCGTACACCCGCCACTCGCCGCGTTCCGTACGTTCGGTCGAAAAGCCGAGTTCGGCGCGCGGCGCGAGTGGCGCACGCGGACGCGAGTAATACATCAATACGCCGTTGCGATTCCAGATTTGCAGCACGATGCCTTCGTCGCCGGTATCGCGAGAACCGAGCACCTGCGAGAACGGTTCCGACGGCAGCGCCGCGGCGATCTGCTCCAACTGGTAATCGAACAGTTCGTTGGCTTCGGCAAGCGCCTGCCGGTAGATCAGCCACCCCGCGATGCCGATGCCGAGCAGCATCAGCGCAAGGAGCCACACCAGCAGTTGATGGCGAATCGACCTCATCGGCTCAGGCGTCCTTCGCGATCATGTAGCCGAGGCCGCGCACGTTGCGGATCAGCTCCGCGCCGAGCTTCTTGCGCAGCGCGTGAATATAGACCTCGACGGTATTGCTGCCGATCTCCTCGCCCCAGCCGTACATCTTCTCCTCGAGCTGGCTCTTGGAGAGCACCGCGCCCGGCCGCGCGAGCAGCGCCTCCAGCAGCGCGAACTCGCGCGCCGACAGCGCGACCGGCGCGCCGTCGAGCGTCACCAGATGCGACGCGGGATCGAGCGTCACGTTGCCGTGACGGATGGTCGAATCGCTGCGGCCCGATTGACGCCGGATCAGCGCGCGCATGCGGGCGCCGAGTTCGTCGAGGTCGAAAGGTTTGACGAGGTAATCGTCCGCGCCGGCGTCGAGTCCTTTGACGCGATCGGCGATCGCGTCGCGCGCGGTGACGATCAGCACCGGAATCGCATGGCCGCGGGCGCGCAGCGTGCGCAGCACGTCCAGTCCGTCGCGCTTGGGCAGGCCGAGGTCGAGCAGCACCAGATCGTAAGGCTGGGCGGCCGCCGCGCTGAGCGCCGCTTCGCCGTCCTCCACCCAGTCCACCGCGAAGCCTTCGCCGCGCAGCGCCTTGCGCACGCCCTCGGCGATCATCCGGTCGTCTTCGACTAGCAATATGCGCATGGCCCCAAGGCTCCAAACGTTTGATGATGCCGCATTCTAGCCTTCGCTAGCGGCGTGCGCCGCGTGGCGCTTTTTCCACCGCAGCGCGGCGGCATGTCTCTACAATGTGCGCTTTGCGTCGCGCGGCCCGGTTCGCCTACGCGTGCGTTGCGTATGCGGCATGCGTCGAGCCGCCGCCTTTGCATCATCGGGTCGATGCGGCGCTCGCGGACGCGCCACGCAATCGCTGCACGAACGACTCGCGCGCTGCGTCGGCATTCACACGCTCGCTTGTTTGCCCCACGTGCCACACGCCCTGAAATCTTGCCTGCCCGCCCGTCCATGACGCTCGCTTCGTTGTCTTTTCTTGTCCGCGACGTGCTGCCGCGGTTATTCGCTTCGTCCGCTTTCGTGAACGCCAAGGCTCGCCGGTTCGCGCCGCGCACCGCGGCCCTGCTGCTTGTCTGCGCCGCGCTCGGCTGCGGCGGCGCGGCGCTGCCGCTTGCCGCCGAGGCTCGCGTCAAGGCCGCGCATCCGCGCGTCAACGTCACCACGGTGTTGCCGCCGCAGGTCATGGCCGGCTTGCAGCGCGCCCACGTGCCCTTGTCGTCGATCAGCGTGGTGGTGGAAAAAATCGGCGACCGCACGCCGATCGTCGCGCTCAACGCCGGCAAGCCGATGATGCCCGCCTCGACGATGAAGCTCGTCACCACTTACGCCGGCCTGTCGATTCTCGGTCCGGACTATCGCTGGCGCACGAACGCCTACGCGGATGGCAGCGTCGACGCCAACGGCGTGCTGCACGGCAATCTGTACATCCAGGGCACGGGCGACCCGAAGCTGGTGCCGGAAGAACTGATCGACCTCGTGCAGAAGATCCGCAAGGCGGGCATCACCGGCATCGACGGCGCGCTGGTGCTCGACAAGCGCTACTTCGATCCGTCCACGCGCGACCTGCCGCCCTTCGACGACGACGCCAGCGCGCCGTACAACGTCGGCCCCGATCCGCTGCTTTACGCGTTCAAGTCGCTGTCGTTCACGCTGACGCCTTCGTCCGACGGCAGCGTCGCGATCGACGTGCTGCCGGCGCTCGCGCAGTTGCAGATCGACAATCAGATGCGCGCGATCAACGGCCCATGCCGCGGCGACGCGGCTTCGGTGTCGCCGTCCGTCGCGCCGCAAGCCAACGGCACGGTCATCGCGTCGTTCACCGGCGACTACTCGGTGCGCTGCGGCCCGCGCACCCTCAACGTCGCGGTGCTCGATCACTCCGCGTTTTTCGCGGGCGGCTTCCTCGCGCTCTGGCAGCAAAGCGGCGGCACCTTCAGCGGCGCGACCCGCGAGGGCGCGGTGCCGCTCGGCGCGCGCCTCGTCGCCATGCATCAGGGGCCGGTGCTCTCCGACATCGTTCGCGACATCAACAAGTTCAGCAACAACACGATGGCGCGCAACCTGTTCCTGACGATCGGCGCGGCCGAGGAAAAGCCGCCCGCCACGCCCGCCAAATCGGCGCGCGCGATCGAGGCGTTTCTGCGCCGCGACAGCGTCGACATGGAATACCTGACGCTCGACAACGGCTCGGGCCTCTCGCGCGACGAGCACATCACCGCGCTCGCGCTCGCCGATCTGCTGCAGCGGGCCAACGCGAGCCCGGTCGCCCAGGTGTTCGTGGAGTCGCTGCCGATCGCGGGCGTCGACGGCACGATGCGCAACCGCTTGACCAACCGGGGCGCGGGCGGCAACGCGCACATCAAGACCGGCACCTTGCGCGACGTGCGGGCGATCGCGGGCTATGTGGCCTCGGCGGACGGCAACAGCTACGTGGTGGTCAGCCTCATCAACGATCCGCATTCGGAAGCGGCGCGCGCCGCGCACGACGCGTTGCTCGAGTGGGTGTACCAGGGACCGGAACAGGGCGCGAGGCAAGTCGCGGCGCCCGTCACCGAACCGCGCGCTAAATCGGCCAGCGCGGCGGACGGCAAACCCAGGAAAAACCCGCGCAAACGCGGCGCCCATTGAGGATTCCTTCTAGCGAAGCCGCGCGCGCCCATGCCCTAAGCGTGTACGCTGTCGGGCAGTGTTCGAGGGGCGCGTAAAACACCCAGCGCGGCGCGCGAGCCGCGCAGCCGCCACGGTAGCGAGGGCTCCTCAAACGATAACGACACCAACCGCCGCGGCACACGCGGCGCTCAGGGACCACGGAGGAAGACACGATGCAATTCGATGCCGAATTGCTGCTGCTCGCCATGGCGCCGGTCTTTCTCGCATGCATCGGCTGGGAGGCGTGGCATCTGCGGCGCACGCGCCCCGGCGCACGGCTCTATAGCTGGCCCGACACGCTCTGCAACGCCGCGCTCGCGCTGATGCAGCAAGCCGCCGACAAACTCGCGTGGCTCGCCATCATTCCCGTCTACGCGTTTGTCCACGACCATTACCGCGTCTACACCTGGCAGGCGAGCTGGGTGTCGTTCGCCGTGCTGTTCGTCGCGCAAGACCTGCTCTACTACGTGTTCCATCGTTGCAGTCATCGCGTGCGCTGGCTGTGGGCCGCGCACGTCGTGCATCACTCGTCGGAGCGGATGAATTTTTCCACCGCGTTCCGTCAGAGCCTGATGTATCCGATCGCCGGCATGTGGCTGTTCTGGATTCCGCTCGCCGTGCTCGGCTTTGCGCCGACGCAGATCGTCGCCATCGTGTTGATCAATCTCGGCTTCCAGTTTTTCGTGCATACGCAGGCGATCGGCAAATTCGGCGGCAAGCTCCGCTGGCTCGAATACGTGTTCAACACGCCGTCGATTCATCGCGTGCATCACGCGCGCAACGACCGTTATATCGACCGCAATTACGCCGGCGTGCTGGTGATCTGGGACCGGCTATTCGGCAGCTATGTCGAGGAAGATTCGCACGAGGCGCCGGTGTACGGCATCGTCGAACCGCTTCACACGTATAACCCGCTCAAGGCGACGTTTCACGAATGGGCGTCGATGGCCGCGGACTTCGCGAGCGTGCGCGGCTGGCGCAACAAGCTGCGCGCGCTGTTCGCGCCGCCCGCGTGGGCCGCGGATTATCACGCGCGCCGCGTCGCGGACCCGGCGCCAATCACCCTGGATACGACGATGAACGAACGCAATACGGCCGCGTTTCAAACGACGCGCAGACCGTAGAAGATTCTGTAAGCTGTCGTCACGCCGCCGACGCGGCGGGCGCTGCCTGCAACACATGGCATAGGGCCAGACATACGAGGAGATGAAGTCAAAATGAATCAAACAGCATCGAGGAAACAGCGGTGGTCGCGCGTCACGAAAGTCACGCTGGCCAGCACGGCGTTCGCGCTGCTTACGGCGTGCGGCGGCGGCGATGACAACAACAATTCAAGCAGCACGCCTGCGGGCGGCGTGAAGTTGCAGATCGTGTCGTTCGGCGACAGCTTGTCGGACGTCGGCACCTATGCGCCGGTGATCCAGGGCAGCTTCGGCGGCGGCCGCTTCACGACCAATCCCGGTGAGGTGTGGACGCAGAAGGTTGCCGAATACTATGGCGACACGTTGTCCGCCGCGGCGCTCGGCGGCTTTGGTCAACCGCTCGTGAACACCTCCGGCTATGGCTATGCGCAAGGCGGCGCGCGCGTGGTGGACCCGAACGGTCCGGGGCACGCGGCGGCCGGACAACCGAGCTATGCGCAAGCCACCACCGTGCCGGTCGTCACGCAGGTGCAAAACTATCTGTCCGCTCACGGCAGCTTCAATTCGAATCAACTGGTGCTCGTGAACGGCGGCGCCAACGACATTTTCGTGCAACTCTCCGCGCTCACGGCCGCGATTCAGACCGACATCGCCGGCGGCATGGACGCGCAAACTGCGGTACTGAAGGAAACGCAAAACACGCTGGTGCCGGTGGCCGTCGCGCTGGCGCAGCAGGTCGGCGTGATTCTGCAGAACGGCGCAACGCACGTGGTGGTGGCGAACGTTCCGGACATCGGCAGCACGCCGCTCGCGCAGTCGTTGATCCCGACGTCGGGGCCGCTCGCGCCGACGTTGTTGTCCGGGATCACGAAGGTGTATAACGCCGCGTTCTTCGGTGCGTTACAGCAGGCCGGCATCTACAGCAAGGTCATTCCTATCGACGCTTACACATGGCAAGACACGCTGATGGCCAACGCATCGGCCAGCGGTTTTACCGTGACGAACACGGGCACGGCGTGTAATTTGACCGCGATGGCGGCGGCCGCCGCGCAGTACGGCGTACCCAATCCGTCGGCGTATGCGTCGTCGCTGTTCTGCTCGCCGCAAACCTATACGGTCGCGGGCGCGGATCAGACTTACATGTTTGCCGATACGGTGCATCCGACGACGCACGTGCATGCGCTGTTCGCACAGTACGTGCAGCAGCAGATCGCGGCTAGTGGGCTTGGCAAGTGAGGTGATTCAGGGCGCCGTGTGACGGCGTTGGTTTTTTATTCCGCGAACGCCTGGCTGGTTTCAAGCCAGGCGTTTTTCATGGTCTGCGCGAATAAAACGCCGGGGCCTACCCTTGCGCTTCAAACGCAGCCGCGGCGCGGCCAAGCCGGTCATTGACGGCGATCCACTCGATCGTGTCCGGCAGCTTCTCGATGAGAATCCGCGCTACGTTCGCCCGATCCAACGCTCGCAGCAAACCGTACAACTCGCGCGCGTAAACGTGCGGATCTTCAGGCGCGGCAACGAAATGCACGCCTTCGGCGTCAGCCCAGCGTCCGGCACGCGAAGCGCGCGCCACCAACGCGACACGTTCGTCGGCTCGATCCGCATGACGCGCGGCAAGCAACGGCTCGATCGCCTCGAAAGGCAGCAGCGCCAACGGCGTGCGCGGCGCATAGTGCGCTTTCAGCGTGCCCGAGGCGCGCGGCGCGGTCGCGTCGGAGCCATCCGGCAAGCGCGGCGCCTCGCCGAGCACGTCGGCGATATCTTGCGGCGTCACCCGCCCCGGTCGCAACAACGCGGGAAAACCGCGCGACAGGTCGACGATCGTCGACTCGATGCCGACATCCGACGCGCCGCCATCCAGCACATGAATCGTGCCGCCGAACTCGTCGCGCACATGTTGCGCGGTGGTCGGGCTCACATGCCCGAACCGGTTCGCCGACGGCGCCGCCACCCCGCCATGTCCGTCGCGCAACGCGCTGAACGCCTCCAGCAAGGCCTGCGCCACGGGATGCGACGGGCAGCGCAGCCCCACCGAATCCTGCCCGCCGCTCACCGCCGGATTGATACGCGCGGCACGCTTCAGAATCAACGTGAGCGGACCCGGCCAGAACGCGTCGATCAAACGCTGCGCCTCGGCCGGCAAATACTCGACCCAATAATTCGGATCGCCTTGCGGCGCGAGATGCACGATCACCGGATGATTCGCCGGCCTGCCCTTCGCCGCGTAAATACGCGCGACCGCGTCCGGATTCTCGGCGTCGCCGCCGAGTCCGTACACGGTCTCCGTGGGGAAGGCGACGAGACCGCCCGCGTCGAGCAGCGCCGCGGCGTGCTCGATCTGCGCGGCGGTGACGGGCAACGCGTTCGCCGCGCCCTCGGCCGGTTTCTGTTGATCGGGCATGGCGCGCGTCAGCTCGTTGCGATATGCAGAAGCCGCGCGCAATCGCGCGCCGCCGTGCGGGCTTCTTCGAGCGTCGCCGCCGTGAAGTTCACGTGACCCATCTTGCGGCCGCAACGCGCCTCTTCCTTGCCGTACAGATGCAGACGCGCCGCCGGCATCGCGGCGACTTCGTGCCATGGCGGCGTGGCCGCCGCGCGCTTCGGGCCGTCCGGAAACCACACGTCGCCGAGAATGTTCAGCATCACCGCCGGCGAATGCTGACGCGTGTCGCCGAGCGGCATGCCGGTCATCGCGCGCACCTGCTGCTCGAACTGGCTGGTCGCGCAGGCGTCGACGGTGTAATGGCCGGAGTTGTGCGGACGCGGCGCCATTTCGTTGGCGACGAGCGAGCCGTCTTCGAGAATGAAGAACTCGACGCACAGCACGCCCACATAGCCGAGCTTGTCGGCGATTTGCAGCGCGGCCTGCTGCGCTTGCGCGACGAGCGTCGCGCTGGCATCCGGCGCGGGCACGATGGTGTGCGACAGCACGCCGTCGCGATGCGTGTTCTGCGCGAGCGGATAGACCGCCGACGCGCCGCTCGACGCGCGCACGATCAGCGCGGACACCTCGAACTTCAACGGCAAGCGCTTTTCCAGCACGCACGGCACGCCGCCGAGCGACGCATGCGCCTCGCGCACTTCGTCGGCATTGCGCACGCGAATCTGGCCCTTGCCGTCGTAGCCCATGCGAGCCGTCTTGAGGATGCCCGGCAGCACGGCTTCAAGCTTGGCGTCGTCGAGCGCGGCCAGCGCGTCCGACGATTCGATCACCACATGCGGCGCCACCGTCACGCCCGACGACGCGATAAAGCGCTTTTCGGCGATGCGGTCCTGCGCCACCGCCACGCAGCGGCCGGCCGGGCTGACGAACGTGGTTCGCGCGAGGAAATCGAGGCTCGCGGCCGGCACGTTCTCGAATTCGGTCGACACCGCGGCGCACAGCCGCGCGAGTTCGGTCAGCGACGCTTCGTCGTCGTAAGCCGCGCGCAGATGGCGGTCGGCGACCGCGCCCGCCGGGCTGTTTTCGTCGGGGTCCAGCACGGCGACGCGATAGCCCATCGCCTGGGCGGCAAAGCAGAACATGCGGCCGAGCTGGCCGCCACCGACCATGCCAAGCCATGCGCCGGGCAGAATCGGTGAAACCGGTGTGTTGTCTGGGTTCATCTTAGTGGTCGGTCGCGGCTGGCGCTTCAGCAGTCAAACTGCACGCCGGCCGGGGGTCAAACGGGGGACGTCTAAAACAATCGCCTTCGCGCTTACAGCGCAGGCAGCACCATGGCGTGAGCCGCCTCGTTCTGGCGCACACGGAACGCCGCCAGTTTCTCCGCATACTCCGCGCTCGTGCCGCTCAGGATCGACACCGCGAACAGCGCCGCATTCGCCGCGCCCGCTTCACCGATCGCAAACGTGGCGACCGGCACCCCCTTGGGCATCTGCACGATCGAATGCAGCGAATCGACGCCCTTCAGATACTTGCTCGCCACCGGCACGCCGAGCACCGGCACCGTGGTCTTGGCCGCCAGCATGCCCGGTAGATGCGCCGCGCCGCCCGCGCCCGCGATGATCGCGCGGATGCCGCGCTCGCGCGCGCTCTCGGCGTAGGCGAACATCTCGTCGGGCATGCGGTGCGCGGAGACGACCTTCGCTTCGTACGGCACGCCGAATTGCTGGAGAATCGCCACGGCGTTTCTCATCACTTCCCAGTCGGAACTGGACCCCATCAGCACGCCGACGACTGGCGCGGCATGCGTGTGGGCAGTCTGGACTTCACTCATGTTGCGGCTTCCTTGTTTCTTGAGAGCGCCCCGGACCTGTCGCTGCGCGCCTGGCCTTCAGGGGACTTCCTGCCGGAGCGAAAACCTGGGGCGGCCCGGCGTTTTCCCGCGCGGCGCGAGTCCACCCAGGCGCGCGTAATCAGGCCAGCTTGTGACCGGTCAGGCGTTCGAGCGCTTCCTGATACTTCTCGCCCGTCTTCGTCACCACGTCGTCGGGCAGCTTCGGCGCCGGCGGTTCTTTTTTCCACGACTGCGTTTCGAGCCAGTCGCGTACGAACTGCTTGTCGAACGAAGGCGGATTGGTGCCGACCTGATACTGGTCAGCCGGCCAGAAACGCGACGAATCGGCGGTGAGCGCCTCGTCCATCAGGTATAGCTTGCCGTGATTGTCCAGACCGAATTCGAACTTCGTGTCCGCGATGATGATGCCGCGCGTGGCCGCGTAATCAGCGGCTTCCTTGTACAGCTTGATCGAGATGTCGCGGATCGTGGCCGACAGTTCCGTGCCGATGCGGCGCTCCATCTCGTTGTAGGTGATGTTTTCGTCGTGGTGGCCCATTTCGGCCTTGGCCGCCGGCGTGAAGATCGGCTCGGGCAGCTTCTGCGCGTTCTGCAGGCCGGGCGGCAATTCCACGCCGCACACCGAGCCGGTGGCCTGGTAGTCTTTCCAGCCGCTGCCGGCGAGATAGCCGCGCACGACTGCCTCGACGAGAATCGGCTCGAGGCGCTTCACCACGACCGCCCGGCCCTTGACCTGCTCGACTTCGTCCGCGGCCACGACGGATTCGGGCGCCACACCCGTCAGATGATTCGGCACCACGTGCTTCAGCTTCTCGAACCAGAAGTTCGCCATTTCGTTGAGCACGCGGCCCTTGTTCGGAATCGGCTCGCCCATGATGACGTCGAACGCCGACAGACGGTCGGTCGTGACGATCAGCAACTGGTCGTTGCCCACCGCATAGTTGTCGCGGACTTTACCGCGGCCGAGCAGCGGCAGCGAGTGGAGCGTGGATTCGTAAAGGGTAGACATCGTCGTGGTTCGCTAAAAGTGAGGCAAAAAAGTGTGAGCGGAACAAAAGGGAAACGCCGTTCCCCGGATGATGCGGGAACGGCGATCTAACGACAACCTGGCCAAACGGCCAGGCGCAGAGCCAAAGCTTGACCCCGATGCAGCTTAACGGACGACTTGCGCGAGCTCGCCCGACTTGTACTTCTCCGCGATTTTATCAAGCGAAACCGGCTTGATCTTGCCGGCCTGGCCTTCGCAGCCGAATTGCGTGTAGCGCTCGATACAGATCTTCATCGCGGCTTCGCGCGCCGGCTTCAGGTAATCGCGCGGATCGAACTTGCCCGGATTGGTCGCCATGTAGCGGCGGATCGCGCCGGTGATCGCGAGGCGCAAGTCGGTGTCGATGTTGACCTTGCGCACGCCGTTCTTGATGCCTTCCTGGATTTCCTCGACCGGCACGCCGTAGGTTTCCTTCATGTCGCCGCCGAATTCGCGGATTTCCGCGAGCAGTTCCTGCGGCACCGACGACGAACCGTGCATCACCAGATGGGTGTTCGGAATGCGCTGGTGAATTTCCTTGATGCGCTGGATCGACAGGATGTCGCCCGTGGGCTTCTTGCTGAACTTGTACGCGCCATGCGAGGTGCCGATCGCGATCGCGAGCGCGTCGCATTGTGTCAGCTTGACGAAGTCGGCGGCCTGTTCGGGATCGGTCAGCAGTTGCTCGCGGGTCATCGTGCCTTCCGCGCCGTGGCCGTCTTCCTTGTCGCCCTTCATGGTTTCCAGCGAGCCCAGCACGCCCAGCTCCGCTTCCACGGTGATGCCGATCGAATGCGCCGCTTCCACCACCTTGCGCGACACCTCGACGTTGTATTCGTAGGAAGCGACCGTCTTGCCGTCGGCTTCGAGCGAACCGTCCATCATCACGCTGGTGAAACCGCTGCGGATCGCCGCCATGCAGACCGCCGGCGACTGCCCGTGGTCCTGGTGCATCACGACGGGGATGTGCGGATAGGACTCGACCGCTGCTTCGATCAGGTGGCGCAGGAACGCCTCGCCCGCGTACTTACGCGCACCGGCGGAAGCCTGCATGATGACCGGTGCGTTGACCTTGTCGGCCGCCGCCATGATCGCCTGCACCTGCTCCAGGTTGTTCACGTTGAATGCCGGAAGGCCGTAGCCGTTTTCAGCGGCATGGTCCAGCAGTTGACGCATTGATACGAGAGGCATGCTGTAACTCCTTAGATTGAAACGAATTCTTATGCCGTCGGCATCTTCTGGGCGATTCGATCGCGAAGCAAGCTGCGCACCCTTTCGCTCAGTCGGCGCAGTTCGCGCAGCCTGGAAAGCGCGCGGCGCATCTACCTTCGCCCAAGCGCGCTGTTCGAGTCTGTGCGCCGCCTCTCGCGGGGCATGACAGCCTGCTTCGCTCGATCAAGCCTGTGCCGATCGAGCAGTCTGCTACTCGTCGCAGCGAATCAATACGGTTCGCCGACCCGCACGATCTTCAGCGTATTCGTGCCGCCGGCCTGGCCCATCGGCTCGCCGACGGTCAGCACCACCATGTCGCCGCGCGACGCGTAGCCCTTGCTCACCACGGTTTCCAGCGCCTGTTGCAACGCGGTGTCGCGGTCGGTGTTGGTGTCCAGATGCAGCGAGGTCACGTTGCGGTACAGCGCCATCGCGCGTTCGCTGCCGACGCGCGGCGTGAGCGCGAAAATCGGCACGTGCGTCCAGTGACGCGACATCCACAGCGCGGTCGAACCGGATTCGGTCAACGCCACGATCGCCTTCGCGCCCAGGTGATACGCGGTGAACAGCGCGCCCATCGCGATGGACTGGTCGATGCGCGTGAACGTTCGATTGAGGAAGTCCTTGTCCAGCTCCGACTGTTCCGACTTTTCGGCTTCGATACAGATCGCCGCCATCGTCTCGATGGTTTGCACCGGGTACTTGCCCGCCGCCGATTCCGCCGACAGCATCACCGCGTCCGTGCCGTCGAGCACGGCGTTGGCCACGTCCGATACTTCGGCGCGGGTCGGCACCGGCGCGTTGACCATCGACTCCATCATCTGCGTAGCGGTGATCACGAACTTGTTCGATTCGCGCGCCATCCGGATCATGCGCTTTTGCAGCGCGGGAACCGCGGCATTGCCCACTTCCACGGCCAGATCGCCGCGCGCGACCATGATGCCGTCCGACGCGTCGAGGATGCCTTGCAGCGCCGGAATCGCTTCCGCGCGCTCGATCTTGGCGATCATCTTCGGCTTGATGCCGTACGGCGCGCCGGCGATGTTCGCCAATTGGCGGGCCATTTCCATGTCCGTGGCGTTCTTCGGGAACGATACCGCGACAAAATCCACGCCGAGCGACATCGCCGTGCGGATGTCCTCCATGTCTTTCGCGGTCAGCGCGGGCGCCGTCAGACCGCCGCCCTGGCGGTTGATGCCCTTGTTGTTCGACAGATCGCCGCCGATCTTGACGGTGGTGTGAATCTCGTTGCCGAGCACGCGGACCACGTTCAGCACGATCAGGCCGTCGTTGAGCAACAGCACGTCGCCCGGCTTCAGGTCGCGCGGCAGATCCTTGTAGTCGAGACCGGCGCGTTCCTGGTTGCCGAGTTCACAGTCGGCGTCGAGAATGAACGGCTCGCCGGCGACCAGCGCGACCTTGCCGTTTTCGAATTTGCCCACGCGGATCTTCGGGCCTTGCAGGTCCGCCATGATGGCGACTTCGCGGCCGGCCTGACGGGCCGCCTCGCGCACGAATTCGGCGCGCTGGCGGTGGTCGTCGGCGGTGCCGTGCGAGAAATTGAGCCGCACCACGTCGGCCCCTGCCTGAATCATTTGCAGGAGGATTTCCGGCGTGCTGGAAGCCGGTCCGATGGTGGCGACAATCTTGGTGGCGCGATGCATGAGTCTCCTCGTCTGGGTGAGATCGCTGGAAAGAGCGCTGCGAGTCGGATGCGGAGGCTGCGCACCGAAGGATGCTGCCAGGGGCTGCGCGCCGGTTGAAACCAGCGTCGCTTTATTGGATGAAGCGGTGTTCGATACGGGCACGCGGGGCGCCGGCGGGGGAGCGAGCACGGCCGTTTCGCCGAGAGTCCGCGCCGCTATCGGGGCGGCGGCGGAGCGCGCCGGGCGCTCCCCTGCCGATGCTGCCGCGGTGTTGCGCGGCGACTTGCCGCCGCGCGCCTTGGCGGACTTGACCGTGGGGGAGCGCGTCGCCACGTCAGGCCCGCGATTCGAGGATTTCGACCGCCGGCAGCTTCTTGCCCTCGAGGAATTCGAGGAAGGCGCCGCCGCCCGTCGAAATGTAGCTGACCTTGTCGTGAATGCCGTACTTGGCGATCGCCGCGAGCGTGTCGCCGCCGCCTGCGATCGAGAACGCCGGCGATTTGGCGATCGCCTCGGCCAGCGTCTTCGTGCCGTTGCCGAACTGGTCGAATTCGAACACGCCGACCGGGCCGTTCCACACGATCGTGCCGGCTTTTTCCAGTTGAGCGGCCAGCGCCTTGGCGGTTTCCGGTCCGATGTCGAGGATCAGGTCGTCGTCCTGTACGTCGGCGACGGCCTTGACTTCGGCCTTGGCGGTGGGCGCGAACTCCTTGGCCGTGACCACGTCGGTCGGGATCGGCACCGAGGCGCCGCGGGCTTTCGCGGCCTCGATGATGGCCTTGGCCTCGTTCACCAGATCGGCTTCGGCGAGCGACTTGCCGATCTTCAGACCCGCGGCCAGCATGAACGTATTGGCGATGCCGCCGCCGACGATCAACTGGTCGACCTTGTCGGCGAGCGACTTCAGAATGGTCAGCTTGGTGGACACCTTCGAGCCGGCGACGATCGCCACCAGCGGGCGCTTCGGCGCGCCCAGCGCCTTGCCGAGCGCTTCGAGCTCGGCGGCCAGTAGCGGCCCCGCGCACGCGACGGGCGCGTACTTCGCGATGCCGTGCGTGGTGGCCTCGGCGCGGTGCGCGGTGCCGAATGCGTCGTTCACGTAGATGTCGCAGAGCTTCGCCATTTTCTGCGCGAGTTCGTCGGAATCCTTCTTTTCGCCCTTGTTGACGCGGCAGTTTTCCAGCAGCACGACCGAGCCCGGCGCCACGTTCACGCCGTTCTCAACCCAGTTGGAGACCAGCGGCACGTCCCGGCCGAGCAGATCGGCGAGGCGTTTGGCGACCGGCGCAAGCGAATCTTCCGGCTTGAAGTCGCCTTCGGTCGGACGGCCCAGGTGCGACGTGACCATCACGGCCGCGCCGGCGTCGAGCGCGGCCTTGATCGCCGGCACGGAGGCGCGGATGCGGGTGTCTTCGGTGATGTTGCCTTGATCGTCCTGCGGCACGTTCAAATCGGCGCGGATGAACACGCGCTTGCCGGATAGCTTGCCTTCGGCGATCAGATCGGAGAGACGCAATACCTTGTTCATGGGCGTTTGTGTGCGAGTTGATGAGAAGGCGGTGGCGGACGACGCGCGGCGGGCGAGGCGCGACAAGCTTCAGCGCTTCGGCACGGCGGCGGCTCCACTGAATCGGGTGCCGGCGGCGGGGCCGCGGCTCGCGCGATGCAGCGGCGCGGTTATCCCGGAAACGGCCATTTTAACTGATCCTTACGGCCTTCTGACCCGCGGCGGGGCGTATGCCCCGTATTTGCCAGCCGCCCGGCCCGTGTCGCGACGCAGCATTTACCGCCCGATCCACGCCCCCAAACTCACACGACGAGGCGCAGGACGGTGAACACGAGCATCCCCACGACGATCGTGCCGAGCATGGTGCGCCGCCACAAAAACCACCCGAGACCGGCTAGCGTCGCATAAAACTCGTGGTTGGACGGCGCGAACGAAAGACCTTCGGGTGTCGCCAGCACGTCGGGGAGCACGACGGCGGCCAACGCGGCCGCCGGCGCATAACGCAGCATCCGCTGCACGCGCTCCGGCAACACCGTGCGCTCACCACCGATTAGAAACATCGCGCGTGTCACGGCGGTGACCAGCGTCATGCCGAAAATGGCCAGCCAGATTTGCGTGGATGTCATCGGGAATCTCCGGCGCTGTTGCTACGGATGCGGCGCAGATCGGCGCGCTCGACCATCAGATCGGCGGCGCTGCCGGCCACGATCGCGGCGATCACCGCGAGCGGCAGCCCGAGCCGGTACGGCAGATCGAAGGCGAGCAGCGACACCACGCCCGCGACGCTGACCGCGACCAGCGTGGAGCGCGTCGCGATCGCCGCCACCATGATGGGCAGCAGCGCCAGCGTGCCGGCGAGGCCGAGGCCCCAGTTGTCGGGAATCATGCTCGCCAGCAAGATGCCGGCGACCGACGACACTTGCCACGACAGCCAGCTGCACAGCGCCATGCCCCAGAAGTACGCCTCCTTGCCCGGCACGTAGCCGGTCGGAAAGCTCTTCTTCTGGAACAGCAGATAGATCACATCGCCGTTGAAGTAGCCGAGCACGATGCGCCGCCACATCGACAGATAGGAGAAGTGCGGCGCGAGGCCGACGCTGAAGATCACAAAACGCGTATTGACCATCGCGGCCGTGAGCAGCACGGTCCAGATCGGCAGCTTGGCGGCGAGCAGCGGCAGCACCGCCAGTTGCGACGAACCCGCGTAGCACAGCAGCGACATGGCGAGCGCCTGCGGCACCGTGAGCACCGACTTGCTCATCGCGATACCGGTGACGAGGCCCCACGAGAAAATCGCCATGAGCGTGGGCGAATACGCGCGCGCGCCCTCGATAAAGGCGCGACGATCGGTATCGGACAGACGAGCGAGCATGAGGCGAAACGCGGACGCGAGGCGGCGCCGCAACGAAGGGGAAGTCGGCGCCAGGTCGTCAAGCACCCGCTGGCGCATCCGGATGTGAATTATGCGTGCGCCGAATTATAGCGCCCGAAGTGCGGCCAAATGCCCGTTTGGTGTGCAAAAGACGCTAAAATAACGCTCCTCGCATGACCCCACGAGAAAACGCCGGGCAGCCCCAGGTTTTCTTGTCCCCCGCGGCCTCGCGCAAGGCGCCGGGTTCGAGGGCACTCACAAACGCACAACCGCACCTGCTGGAGAATCGTATGTCAATGGCCGACCGCGACGGCAAGATCTGGATGGATGGCAAGCTCATCGAGTGGCGCGATGCCAAGATCCACGTGCTCACCCACACGCTGCACTACGGCATGGGCGTTTTCGAGGGCGTGCGCGCCTATAAGACGGCCGACGGCGGCACCGCGATTTTCCGTCTGCAGGAACACACCAAGCGGCTACTCAACTCGGCCAAGATCTTCCAGATGGACGTGCCCTTCGACCACGAAACGCTCGCCGCGGCGCAGCGCGAAGTGGTCCGCGAAAACAAGCTGGAGTCCTGCTATCTGCGCCCCATCATCTGGGTCGGCTCGGAAAAGCTCGGGGTGTCGGCCAAGGGCAACACGATCCACGTGGCGATCGCCGCGTGGCCGTGGGGCGCTTACCTCGGTGAAGACGGCATCGCCAAGGGCATCCGCGTCAAGACCTCGTCGTTCACGCGCCATCACGTGAACGTGTCGATGGTGCGCGCGAAGGCGTCGGGCTGGTACGTGAACTCGATCCTCGCCAACCAGGAAGCGATCGCCGACGGCTACGACGAAGCGCTGCTGCTCGACGTCGACGGCTACGTGTCGGAAGGCTCGGGCGAGAACTTCTTCCTCGTCAACAACGGCAAGCTGTACACGCCCGATCTGTCGTCGTGCCTCGACGGCATCACGCGCGACACGGTCATCACGCTGGCGCGCGACCTGGGCATTCCGGTGATCGAAAAGCGCATCACGCGCGACGAGGTCTACACCTGCGACGAAGCGTTCTTCACCGGCACGGCCGCCGAAGTCACGCCGATCCGCGAGCTCGACAACCGCACGATCGGCGCTGGCGCACGCGGCCCGATCACCGAGAAGCTGCAGTCGGGCTTCTTCGACATCGTGAACGGCAGGAGCGAGAAGTACGCGCACTGGCTCACCAAGATTTAACGCGCGTTGCCCTGGCTTCGGCTGTTTAACGGCGCAACGCCCGCACCCTGCATACAACGAGAAAGTCTCATGAGCGAAATCAAGGAAATGCCGCTGGTCGAACTGTCGGCGAAAGATTTGCCGGCGTACTGCCCGAACCCGGCCATGCCGCGCTGGAGCGCGCATCCGCGCGTTTTCATCGACGTCACGCACGGCGAGGCGCGCTGCCCGTATTGCAGCACGCGTTACAAGCTGCGCGACGGCGAAGTGGTCAAAGGTCATTAAGACCGAACGCTACCCACTGAGCAGCGGGCGCTGGCGGCGCGGCGCGCCTGGCTGGTCCCTCGCGGGATGGCAGCCGGGCTTTCCGCTTGCTGAGTTGCTGTCTGCTGATTTGCTGTCGGCTGAGTTGCTGTCGGCTGATTCACCGCCCGATCTACCGCCTGATCCATTGCGGATTCCACTGCCCGGTTCGCCGTTCGGCGAGCCGCGCGTGGCCTTTCAGCGGGCAGCGGCGAACGTTAGGCGGCAGCCAAGGCAGAGGCAAACGCAGCTACGAGCGCCACACCGGGCGCGCGGGACGCAAGCCGCCGCCACTGCGCATCCGGCTTTGCGGAACGAGCGCCAGGCAGCTCGCGGCAATTTCCCTTTTACCTATCCGAACGCCGCGCGCATGGCTCGCGCGGCGCTTCGACTGAACACCGGACACTCACTCTGATGCGTCGCGCGTTGGTTATCGCACCGAACTGGATCGGTGACGCATTGATGGCGCAGCCGCTGTTTGCGCGCCTCGCGAAATTGCACCCGCGCATGCTCATCGACGCGGTCGCGCCCTCCTGGGTCGCGCCCGTGCTCGAACGCATGCCGGAAATCCGCGACGTCTACGCCACCGACCTCGCGCACGGCAAGCTGCAAATGCTGCGCCGCTGGCAACTGGCGAGCGACTTGCGCGACGTCGGCTACGACGCCGCCTACGTGCTGCCGAACTCGCTCAAGTCGGCGCTGATTCCGTGGATGGCGGGCATCCGCTTGCGCATCGGCTATACCGGCGAAAGCCGCTACGGCCTGTTGAACGTGCGCCACGCCAATCCGCGCAAGGACGAGCGCCCGCCGATGGTCGACCAATACGCCGCCCTCGCCTACGCGCCCGGCGCGAAGGTCCCCGGCGATCTGCCGATGCCGCGGCTCGACGCCGATCCGAACGAAGCGGCGCGCGTCTCCGCGCGCTTCAATCTCGATACCCGCGTGCCGCTGCTGGTGTTCTGCCCCGGCGCCGAGTACGGTCCCGCCAAGCGCTGGCCGCCCGAGCATTTCGCGGCGCTCGCGCAAATGGTCGGCCAGTCGTTCCCGTACACGCAGATCGTCGCGCTCGGTTCGCCGAAAGATGCGCCGTTGGCCCAGGCGATCGCCGAAAAAGCGCCGAACGTGCGCAACCTGTGCGGCCAGACCGCGCTGGGCGAAGCGTGCGCGTTGATCTCGCGGGCCGGCGCGGTCGTCACCAACGATTCCGGTTTGATGCACGTGGCGGCCGCTCTGCGCCGGCCGCTGGTGGCGGTGTACGGTTCCACCGATCCGCGCCACACGCCGCCCTTGTCGGAGCTTGCGAAGGTACAATGGCTTCATCTCGAATGCAGCCCCTGTTTTCAGCGCGAGTGTCCGCTCGGCCATCTGAACTGCCTGAAGCAGTTGAGCGCCGAGCAGGTCTTCGGCGATTTGCGCGGCATGCTGCTCGCGCAACGCTGAGCCCACTGACACTCGCACGCAACACCGCACGCCCTGAGCGCGTCGCGTCACGTTCGCGCCTTGCGGCGCGGGCATTCTGGCGCTCGGGTGCGATCGTCCGGTGCGCCGGACTGTCCCGCTGACCGCTGCCCCGCAACCGCGCGCCGCGCACAAGAGACTGACGAGCCATGCCACGTTTTGCCCATATCTTCGAAGCCGCCGCCGATACGCTGAATGCCTACTATCAGGCCGTCGCCGAGGTCAATATCGACAGCTTGATGGGCCTGTGGATCGATGAGGAGTTCGTCAGTTGCATCTGCGCCGACGGCTCGCATCTGCACGGTCTCGACAGCATTCGCGCCGGCTTGCAGATCCAGCTCGAAGCCGCGCCCGTTTCCATCGAACCGCTCGATATCCGCGTCTACGACAGCCTCGGCACGGTCGTCTACGCGATCGCCGAAGCGCATCGCCCGGCCGATCCTACCGCCACGCCCGCCATGGTGTTCACCACTTACGTGATGGTCCACGAGCGCGGCGAATGGCGCATCGCGCACATTCACGCAAGCCCGATGCCGAACGAGGCCGCCAGCCAGTTCGCCACGAAAATGCGGCATGGCCAGGGCTCGCTGCACTGACGCGCGCCTTGTTCCGTTTCATCTCCTGTTCGACGCCGGAATGAGCACGCCCCGCACGAAGTCCCCCGCCCCGAAGGCAGCCCCCTTGGGGAGTTGGGCGGCGACGCACGATCAATCCGCCGCTTCCGTCGCGGCCCGCGCCGCGGTCGCTGTCGACGCTGCTGTCGAACTGCTCTATCGCGCACCGCTCTGGCTGCCGAACCGCCATGCGCAGACCATCGTTCCGTCGCTGTTCGCGCGCCGCCCGGCGGTGACGTTCCGCCGCGAGCGCTGGGACACGCCCGACGGCGACTTCATCGACCTCGATTGGGTCGTGCACGATCCTGCCGGCAACGCCGCTTCCGCCCCTCGGGCGCCTGCCGCCGACGCCCCGCTCTTCGTGCTGTTTCACGGCCTGGAAGGCAGTTCGGCGTCGCACTACGCGGCCACGCTGATGTCGGCCGCGCGCGAATACGGCTGGCATGGCGTCGTGCCGCACTTTCGCAGTTGCAGCGGGGCGTTGAATCTGTTGCCGCGCTTCTACCATCTCGCCGACAGCAACGAAGTCGATTGGATTCTGCGGCGCTTGCGGGCCGCGCATCGCGGGCCGATCGTCGTGGCGGGCGTGTCGCTCGGCGGCAATGTGTTGCTGCGCTGGCTCGGCGAGCAACGCGACGATGCGGCGCCGGTTGTCTCGGCCGCGGCGGCCATTTCCACGCCGATCGACGTGCACGCCGGCGGACGCGCGCTGTCGCAGGGCTTCGGCATGGTCTACACGCGCAGTTTTCTGAAGACGTTGAAGCAGAAGGCCGAACAGAAGCTGCTCCAGTTTCCGGGCCTGTTCGACCGTGACGCGATGCTCGCGAGCCGCACGATGTACGAGTTCGACAACGTCGTGACTGCGCCGCTGCACGGCTTTCGCGATACCGACCACTACTGGAGCAGCGCGACCACGCGGCCGCTGCTGCCGCACATTCAGGTGCCGACGCTGGTGCTGAACGCGCGCAACGATCCGTTCCTGCCGGCTGCGGCGTTGCCGTCGCGGCACGACGTGTCGGCTGCAGTCGAACTCGATCAACCGAGGCACGGCGGCCACGCCGGCTTCATGACGGGGCCGTTCCCTGGCCGCATCGACTGGCTGTCGCGGCGCGTGTTCGGCTACCTGGAGCGGCACGTCGATCATGGATGACATCGTCAGGCAGGCCCTCGCCAAGTGGCCCAATGTGCCGGGTTGCACAGGGTGGCTGATGCTGGACCGGCGCGGCAACTGGCGCATGCGGGACGAGGCGGCGCAGGCGAGCGGCTTGCCCGGTGAGCCGATCCGGCATGAGGCGCTGCTCGGATTCATCAATCGGAACTACGACGCCGACGAACACGGACAGTGGTTCTTTCAGAACGGCCCGCAGCGGGTTTACGTCGAGCTGGGTTATACGCCGTGGGTGGTGAGGTTGTCGCTCGATGCCGCCGGCGCGCTTTCGCTGACGGATCAGGCCGGCGGCGCGTTCGAACCCTCGGCGGTATTCGTCGACGATGAAGGCGGGATCGTGTTCGTCGATGGCTCCGCGCCGCCGAAGGTCGCGGTTTTGCATGATCACGATCTGGAAATTTTCGCCGATCACGCCACGCTGACAGACGATTCGACGGGCGGCGAGTTGCGCTGGAACAATGGGCTGGTCTTGCCCTTGCAACCGGTGCGGCGAGCGGAAGTCGCCGCGCGGTTCGGCTTTGTTGCCAGTCCGGCGGCGCGAATCTAGGGTCTCGGCTCCGGCTGTTTGCTCCGCGCGAGCTGTATCGCGGCTCCGCCGTTGAGCGGTAACGATGCCAACACGCCGCTAGCTCTTCTCATCGAGCCGCTCCTCCTTATAGCGGCTCTCCATCTCATGCAGCCTCGCATCGACGGTTGCGAGGTCGTAGTAGCCAATCGCCTTCAAATCGCGCGCGTCCTTCAGTTGACGGATGGCCGATGGCCACGCCCCCTCGAGCGCGAACTTTTCCGCCATTGCGCGATGCTGTGTCAACGCATCGCCGCTGCCGGCGCTGGCCTGCGCGAGATACATCCACCAGGCCGGCTGGTCCGGTTGAGCACGCGTCTCCTGGCGGGCCAGGGCCTGCGCATCGGTAAAACGCCGCAACGTCAGCAGTGTGCGGATATGCATGTCGATCGCGGCATTCGACTGCGGCCAGCGCTTTTGCGCGAACTCGGCGAGACGAGCGGCTTCGTCGTTGCGACCGGCGCGCCGCGCGATATCGGCGGCCAGCACGTCGAGGCTCGGCGAACTGCGCGCGGGCTCCCCTGCTCCTCGCTCGCTCACGGCAAACGCCGCGCGCGAGGCAGCCAGCGACGCCGCCGCGTCGTCGTAACGGTCCAGCAGCATCTGTCCATACGCGATGCCGTACCAGTTCGCGGCGACATTCACCGCTGTCCGGTCCTCGATCTCCGAGCGCAAGCGCGAAATTTCGTCCGCGTATTCGCCGCGCGAGCGATCCTGCAGCAAGCGCGCCCGCGCTCGCACGAAACCATATTCGGACGCTTGATGCGGCTGCCGGTACGGCGCGCGGCGCGCGCGGTCTTCCATGTCGGCGATCCGTTCGCCGGTCAGCGGGTGCGTGCGCGCATAGGCCGGGATGCCCGTGTCGCTCATTGACGCGCGATCGAGGCGGCCGAAGAAGCTCGTCATCGCATACGGGTCGTAACCGGCGCCGGCGAGCAGCAGGAAGCCGACGCGGTCCGCCTCGTGCTCGGCGGAACGCGAGAAACGCAACTGGTTGTCGATGGCATACGCCTGGCCGCCTATCGCGATCGCGCTGCCCAGGTCGCCGCTGTGCGCGAGCACGCCCGCCAGGACGCCGAACAGCATGCCGGCGAGCGCGGCGTAGGTGCTGCGCTCGCCGGCCGTGAGCATCCGCGAAATGTGCCGCTGCAAGACGTGGCCCATCTCGTGGCCGACGACGGACGCAAGCTCGGACTCGGTTTGCGTCGCCACGATCAAGCCGGTGTTGACGCCGATAAAACCGCCCGGCAACGAGAACGCGTTGATCTGCGCATCACGCACCGCGAACAGATCGAAGTCCGGACGATAGCCGCCGATGTAGAGCGTGCTCGCCGCCGCGGCGAGTTTCGCGGCGACCGAGTTGAGGTAGTCGCGCACCAGCCAGTCATCGAGATAGTCGGGATCGCGGCGCACTTCGCGCATCACGCGTTCGCCGAGTTTGCGCTCGGCCTGCGGCGTCAGCGAGTCTGAACCGCCGCTGCCGAGGTCGGGCAATTGCTGCGCGACGATCGGCGCGCGCCAGCCGGTGTTTGAACCGCCGCCCCGAAGGAAGTCCCGTTGGGAAAAGCGGCTCCGCGCGCCGCCATATACGCCGAACACGCCTTGCGCGATGCCGGGCGGCACGATCGGGTCCGCATAAGAATCGGCCGGGCCGCTCACCAACGGCGATTCCGCGGACTCCGTGGTGCCGGGCGTGACATGGGACGCGGCATGCGATTGCGCGAACGCACCCGGCGGCGCGGCGAGCGCAACGGACAACAACGCGGCAAGAAAGCGTTTGAGACGCATCGCGAGATCGGTATGACGAAGTCGAAAAGCGACGCCCGCCGCTCGGACTAAGATAGCGGGCATGGGGTCATTGTAGTCAGTCGCCGCAGTGCTTCGGACAGTTTGGCTGATCCGGGCCGCAGACACCTCGCGACGAATCCCCGCCCCCGCGCGCTGCTATGATAGGCGCCCTCTGAAGGAGCCCAACCATGCCTGAACTCACTCATTTCGACGCTGCCGGCCAGGCGCATATGGTGGACGTCGGCGGCAAGCAGGAGACCAAGCGCATCGCCATCGCGCGCGGCTCGATCCGCATGTTGCCGGAGACGTTCGCGCTGATCCGCGACGGCAACGCGAAAAAAGGCGACGTCATCGGCATCGCGCGCATCGCCGCGATTCAAGGCTCGAAGCGCACCGCCGATCTCATCCCGCTCTGTCATCCGCTTGCGCTGACGCGCGTCAAGGTGGACTTCGAACTCGACCACACGCTACCCGGCGTGCATTGCACGGTTCAGGTGGAAACACTCGGACGAACGGGTGTGGAGATGGAAGCGCTGACCGCCGTTCAGGTTGGGCTGCTGACGGTGTACGACATGTGCAAGGCGGTCGATCGCGGCATGACGATCACCGATGTGAAGGTGCTGGAAAAGCACGGCGGGAAATCGGGGGATTGGGTGGCGAGGGGGTGATCTATTGTTTTGACCTTTCCCCTAGACGCACTTGGCGTTGTTCGGCAACGAGGAATGTGGCTTGCAACTTAATTCAGTTTCAGACAGGTGCACCGTGTTAGCTGGAAAGCTGAAAATTTACTCGCGGCCCGGTAGCATGCAACGCGAACTTGGGAACAATTAGACACAGTCATGCCCATACCAGATTACCAAACCCTGATGCTATCCGTCCTGCGTGCAGTCGCCGATGGTCAAGAATATCGATTCCGAAACGTAGTTGAGACCCTCGCCGACGCGTATCAACTTACCGACGAAGAGCGCAACACACTTCTTCCTAGCGGTACTGCTCCGTTGTTCGATAATCGGGTAGGTTGGGCGCGAACGTATTTGAAGCAAGCGGGTGTAGTGGAATCAAGAAAGCGCGGTTATTTCAATATCACCGAACGCGGTAAATCTTTACTTGCGCAAAATCCCGACCGAATCGACAACAGCACCCTCGATCAGTACCCGGAATTCATCGCGTTCCGGCAGAAGAAGACCAGTGAAGTACAGGCCACGATAGTGCCCGCGTCACAACTCGATGTGCCGACCGCAGAAGTCGCTGAGTCAACTCCCGAAGAATCGTTTGCACAGGCGTACGAGCGACTGCGGATTAACCTCGAAACTGAGTTGCTGGACCAAGTCAGATCTTCGACGCCTAGCTTTTTCGAAAGGTTGGTGATTGATCTACTGGTGGCGATGGGATACGGCGGTTCCCGCCAAGACGCAGGAAGCGTTATCGGGCGTAGCGGGGACGGCGGCATTGACGGCACGATCAAGGAAGACAAACTCGGTTTAGATGTGATCTACGTTCAAGCAAAGCGATGGGAAGACACGGTAGGTCGTCCAGAAATACAGAAATTCGCGGGAGCCTTACAGGGACAACGAGCAAACAAAGGTGTCTTCATCACTACCTCCACATTCACCCGCGACGCGAAAGACTATGCAGGCGTAATCGCGTCTAAAATTATCCTCGTGGATGGCGATCAACTCGTCAAGTTGATGGTGGATCATAACGTCGGTGTTTCAACTATCAGTACCTTCCACATAAAGAAGATCGACTCTGACTATTTCGAAGGGGATGCCGTTTGACCGTAATAGGTGTCGCGTCAGCGCGACTCTCGATTTTCAATGTCGTTGGCATCATCGGCCACGTGAGGTTTGCAATTGCAGCAGTACTGCGCGGCTTGGTCCGCATCGTCAGGTTCGATGGGCAGGCGCAACAACGCAAACTAGCAGTCGCGTGCCGGCGCGTGAACCGCAGCCAAATACTGTACAAATTAACCAACGAAATCGTTCAATATCTACGCAAGCGTAAACAGCAAGCCGCTGATTTTAACGACCATTAGCTGGCTCCGAACGGCTCATGGGCCTGCAAGGCGGTCGATCGCGGGATGACGATCACCGATGTGAAGGTGATGGAAAAGCATGGTGGGAAATCGGGGGATTGGGTGGCGGGGGGGTGACGACGCCCCGCTCACCTCTGCGGCGTATGAACGACAGCGCGGCTCAATCCTCCTCGCTCTCGTCGTCCTGATTGACGTCGTGCGGCGGCATGCCGTAGCGCTTCATCAATTCCGCCTTGAAGCCGGTCAGCGTCTTCTGCTCGTCGCACAGTTCGTACAGATAGCTCAATTGCGACGGCCAGTCCTTCAATTCCTCGGCGAAGATTTTCAGGCGTTCAACGGTGTCGAATGCCGCCGCCGTATCGCCGCTCAGCGCCTGCAATACCGCATAGCGGCGCAGCACCGTTTCGCCCGGCAAGAGCGCCATCGCCTGCCTGTGCATGGCGAGCTTGTGCTGCAAGTCCATCGAATTCATCGGCAACAGTGTCGCGAGACCGTAATCGCCCCACGCCCGAAAGAGGAACGACGGGTCCGCGCGATACTGCTCGGCGGGACGCGCGCCGTAATACAGCACCTCGGCGCGCGCGTAGTCGCGATACACCGGATAGAGCGCCGCGAGGCCGCCGAATACCACCACCACAAACGCGCCGAACGACAGACGCCCGGGCACGAGCCGCAACGGCCGCGTCTCCAGCAAGCCGAACACGAACATCGCCGGCAGCAGAAAGAACATGTACTGCTGCGGATATTCGACTAGCGCATGCATCACCAGCACGCCGATCAGCGCGATGCCGAACACGCGCGCGGCAGTTTGCGGCGCTCGCACCACACGCACGAGCCACGTGACGAGGCCGAACAGCACGATCGCGAGGCCGATCAAGCCGGTCTTGGCGAGCAGGTCGATGAAAATGTCATGCGAGTTGTTGGCGATCTCGACGCCGCCCAGCGTCTTCGCGAACTCGTACTGATAGCTCGGGAATTCGCCCCAGCCCACGCCTAGCAGCGGATGCGTCTTGAACATCGTCCAGCCGTACTTCCACAACGCGAGGCGCGGCGCGATCTGGCCGGCGTCCTTGAAGCGGTCGGCCGCGGATTGCCCGAGCTCCAGGTGATAGCGCACATTGGCCCAGCGGATCAAAGCATTGATCGCAAAGAACAGCACCGCCAGCACGATCGGGATGATCCATTCGCGGTTGCCGCGGCGTAACTGGGCGGGATCGCGCGTCTGTGCGAACGCCATCCAGAAACCCGCCACCACGAGCACGCCCATCTGCAGCCACGGACCACGCGAGACGGTCAACGCGAGTCCAACCGCGAAAATCGTCGACACCAGCAGCCAGATGCCGACGGCGATGCGCCGCGTCTGCACGAGATACAGCGCCCCCGCCATCGCAAACGCGATGTAGGTGGCGAGGTGGTTCGCCTGCGCCATATTGCCGAACGGCCGGCGCTCGGTGGTCACGTTATAGGCGACGACGAACGGCGACACGCGCACCTCGAGATGAAACAACTGGATCAGCTGACAGAACACCGCGAACAGACCGCCCACGATCAATGCCCCGGCCGCCCAGCGCAGCGCCGTCTCATTGAGCTTCGCGCGCGTGAAACCGTAGCCCGCATGCGTCGCCATGAATGCGGCGAGCAGGAAGCCGCCGCCGAGCCAGTTCATCGACGGCTGCGCGACCGGCAGCAACACCGATTGCGCCACCAGCAGCAGCCCGAACAGCAACGGTACGAGCGCGACGACGGGCGATGCGAACGAAATGCGCGGTGTCGCGCTGACGAACAGGAGCACGACACCCGCGCCGGTCAGCAGATACAGCGCGAGCGCGGTGAATTCAGCGTAGAACGTCGGAATCGGATACGTGTGGTTGACAACTGCATACGGCAGCACCAACGCGAGAGCCAGCAGAACGAGAGAGAGGTAGCGCGCGAATGGGGTGGGCATCGAGTAACCGGTGGGCGTCAGCAACCGGCGCACTATACAAAAAAATCCTCCCGCTGTGCGCCGGCCGAGCTGAAATATGCCAAAAATCAGCGTTTTACGTCGATGTGCTCACTCATCCATCCGATTCGCGCCGCCGGTCACGAGCGGCATTCCGGCGGGGCGAGATTCGACGGCAAGGTGGGCGCTTCAGCGGGTGCGGGACCGGCGCCCGGAGCCGGCAGCGACGACGCGGCTTTACCGCCGGTGAAGCACTCCCACGTGAGCGAGCCCGCCTGCATGGCGCCCTTGCTCAACGCGACGCGCGCGGTCGGCGCATCCGCGTTGTCCGGAACAGATGGTACGAGCGCGAGCGTGTTCGAGCCGGCCGGCGCAACGCGCGTCGTGAAGGCGACGGTGATCTGGCCGGTATCTTCGTCGACGCGAACGGACTCCACGTTGCGCGTGGCCGGCGGCGACGCATAACCGCCGCCGAACGCATTGCCGCTCGCAGCGTTTTCGGCCACCGCGAGCCGCGCCGATGCGGCGAGCGACAGCCCCTCGCCCACACGGCTGCGAGCCAGATAGTCCTGGTACGCGGGAATCGCATAGGCGGCAATCACACCGACAATCGCCAGCACGATCATCAGTTCGATCAGCGTGAAACCGAAGCCGACGCGGCGGAATGCGCGCGTGAGCCGCGCGGACCAACGCGCTCGCACGAACGTGGAACGCGAGCGCGGCACGGCGTGGGAATAAGGGGAATACGGCAAGGTAACGATCATCTGCAAGCTCCTGAAACGAAAAAAACGCCTGCCCCGCGAATCGGGAACAGGCGTTTCAATCGTAGCCAGCAGCGCTTGTTTCACCCAGTCGGCCGAATGGCTAACGTTGGGCCGGCGCGGCGGCGCGGGCCGCGCTCACCACAAGACGCCGCGCGTTTCACTCCGCTCGAGATCGAACCTCAAGCCGCCGCGCGATGAGCATTGCGGCGCTTGAACAGATAACCGACGATCACGACGAACAAAGCGCCCGCGATGCACATGCCGTACTCGGCTGCGGGCGTATCGAGGATCGGCCAACGGTCGCCCGCCGGGTCGTTGATGATGAGGCCGCCCGCGATCCAGCCGAGCAACGCGGCGCCGAGCGTGATGACGATCGGAAAGCGGTCGAGCAGCTTGAGCACCACCTGGCTGCCCCACACGATCAGCGGAATGCTCACCACGAGGCCGAAAATCACCAGCGCGAGACGGTGCTCCGGATCGGCCGCCTCAGCCGCGCCCGCAATCGCGATCACGTTGTCGAGGCTCATCACCGCGTCCGCGACGATGATCGTCTTGATCGCCGACATCAGCTTGTCGGCCGGCTTGACGTTCTCGTGGGGGTCATGCGCGGGCGCCATCAGGCGCACGCCGATCCACAGCAACAGGAGGCCGCCGGTAAACTTCAGCAACGGCACGTCGAGCAGCGCCACCGCGAACGCGATCAGCGCCACGCGCAACAGAATGGCGCCGACCGTGCCCCACAACACGCCCTTCGTGCGCTGTGCCGGCGGCAAGTTGCGGCAAGCCAGCGCGATCACGACGGCATTGTCGCCGCCGAGCAGAATGTCGATGACGATGATCTGTATGACTGCGCCCCAATGGAGCGTGGCGAAAAACTCGAGCATGAGTAAAAGAATAAGAAGAAATCGGACACGGAGCCAATAAAAAAGCGGAGGAGTCTAAAAACTCCCCCGCTTCTTAGAACCGCACGCTGACGAAAGGACTCCGTAAGCGTATCAAAAACACGCCGGCATTGCAGGCGAATTTCGACTTACAGCATCGCCTTCAGAAGACGCGCCATTTCCGACGGGTTCTTCGTGACCTTGATGCCGCAAGCGTCCATGATTTCCAGCTTCGCTTCGGCCGTATCGGCACCGCCCGAGATGAGCGCGCCGGCGTGGCCCATGCGCTTGCCCGGAGGCGCCGTGACACCGGCGATGAAGCCGACCACCGGCTTCTTCATGTTGTCCTTGATCCAGTACGCCGCGTTCGCTTCGTCCGGACCGCCGATCTCGCCGATCATGATCACGGCGTCCGTATCCGGATCGTCGTTGAACATCTTCATCACGTCGATGTGCTTCAGACCGTTGATCGGGTCGCCGCCGATACCGACCGCCGACGACTGGCCGAGGCCGATCGCCGTCAGTTGGCCGACTGCTTCATACGTGAGCGTGCCCGAACGCGACACGACGCCGATACGGCCCTTGCGGTGGATGTGACCCGGCATGATGCCGATCTTCAGTTCGTCCGGCGTGATCGTGCCGGGGCAGTTCGGTCCGAGCAGCAGCGTCTTGCGATTTTCGCGACGCATGCGGTCCTTGATCTCGATCATGTCGCGCACGGGAATGCCTTCCGTGATGCAGATCGCCAGATCCAGATCGGCCTCGACGGCTTCCCAGATCGCAGCCGCGGCGCCTGCCGGCGGCACGTAAATCACCGACACGGTCGCGCCCGTTTCAGCCTTGGCTTCAGCGACGCTCGCGTAGATGGGAATGCCTTCGAAATCTTCGCCGGCCTTCTTCGGGTTCACGCCCGCAACGAACGCTTCGCGGCCGTTTGCGTATTCACGGCAAGCACGCGTATGGAACTGACCGGTCTTGCCGGTGATGCCCTGCGTGATGACCTTGGTGTCTTTGTTAATCAGAATCGACATGTATTGACCTCTGTTCGTTTGGCGCCGCGCGGTGGCGCCACGAGGCGGGATGTTCTCCGCCCGCGTCGCTTACGCGCCGCCATTCGTAATCCTGGTTAATCCTGGCAAAAAACCGTGGACTAAGGCTTACGCCTTGCCCGAAGCGGCCGCGACGACCTTCTGAGCCGCTTCTTCCATGCTGTCCGCCGCGATGATCGGCAGACCGGATTCAGCGAGCATCTTCTTGCCGAGGTCTTCGTTCGTGCCCTTCATGCGGACGACGAGCGGCACCTTCAGCGACACGGCCTTCGACGCCGCGATCACGCCTTCCGCGATCACGTCGCAACGCATGATGCCGCCGAAAATGTTGACCAGAATCGCCGTCAGGTTCGGGTTTTTCAGCATGATCTTGAACGCTTCCGTGACCTTCTCGGTCGTGGCGCCACCGCCCACGTCGAGGAAGTTCGCCGGTTCGCCGCCGAACAGCTTGATGGTGTCCATCGTTGCCATGGCGAGGCCCGCGCCGTTCACGAGGCAGCCGATGTTGCCGTCGAGCGAGATGTACGCGAGGTCGAACTTCGACGCTTCGACTTCAGCCGGATCTTCTTCGTCCAGATCGCGATACGCGACGATTTCCGGATGACGGAACAGTGCGTTCGAATCGAAGTTGAATTTCGCGTCCAGCGCGATGACCTTGCCGTCGCCGGTCAGGATCAGCGGGTTGATTTCGGCGAGCGATGCGTCGGTTTCCCAGAATGCCTTGTACAGACCTTGCAGGATCGCGCGCGCTTGCGGGATCGATGCGTCGGGCACGCCGATTTTCTTCGCGAGGTCGTCGGCTTCGGCGTCTTTCAGGCCGGTCGACGGGTCGACCGCAACCTTGTGGATCAGCTCGGGCGTCTTTTCCGCGACTTCCTCGACGTCCATGCCGCCTTCGCTCGATGCCATCACGACGATCTTCTGCGAAACGCGATCGATCACGAGGCCGACATACAGTTCCTTCTTGATGTCAGCGCCTTCTTCGATCAGCAGGCGATTCACCTTCTGGCCTTCCGCGCCGGTCTGGTGCGTGACGAGCTGCATGCCGAGGATCTGGTTCGAGTACTCGCGAACCTGTTCCAGCGTCTTGGCAACCTTCACGCCGCCGCCCTTGCCACGGCCGCCCGCATGGATCTGAGCCTTCACGACCCACACCGGGCCGCCGAGCTCTTCCGCGGCCTTGACCGCATCATCCACCGAGAAGACCGGCTTGCCGCGCGGTACCGCGACGCCGAATTTCCGCAGGATTTCCTTACCCTGGTACTCGTGAATCTTCATGCGTGATTCCCTTCAGTCTGAGAGTTGGATTGAACTTCGTTTCCGTCGCCGCCGTTCATGCCGGACGCGTTGCCGCCCTCGCCCTCGTGGCGGGCCGCTCCATCTGACGATGCGCCGCGATCCGCTGTATACGGAGCGCGGACATACCAGCGCGGATAAAACTGCTGCACCGCCTCGCCGTCGAAACGCAGCGCGTGGCAGCGTCCCAACTGGAATGGCGGTTTGTCGTTGGAATGCTCGCCCGCGCCGCTGGACGATGCGCGTTCTGAACTGGCGCTAGCGCCCGGCGCACCCTCGTTGATGTTCCACACGTCGCCGGCGAACGCCTGGATCGCGACGGTCGGCAGGAGCGCGCACAACTCGGTGAGATGCGTGCAGCCGGCCGTGCCGGCCAGCAAACGGGCGGCATCACGACGGAAGTTGCGGAACAGATTGAGCCCGATGAGGGCACGGTAGGCGGGATTGCTGGCTTGGCACAGACCGGGATAGGGCACCCAGTCGGACGACGCCTCGGCGTCGACGACATTGAGCTTGCGATCGATGGTGATGCGAAGCCAGAGTTCATGAATCGGCTGACCATGAGGCCGGACGCCCGACGCAAGCACCACGTCGCGCGGTTTTTCGTCGGTCAAGCACGCTTCCACATCCCACAGGCCATCGGCTCGCTCGTAGGCTTCCGCTCTGATTGCGCGACGGTGGCGCAACTGACGGGACACTGGCGGGGAGAGCGGCATGCGGAAAGGAAAGGCCGGATTGGAAAACCGGTGAATTTTAGCATACTGGGTATTTGAGACAGGTCGGAATGCGCGGCGACGCCCAGCGGGCCGGGGCGAGCGAGCAGCGCCCGCTGGCTACTCGCCGCTCCACTCCTCGTCGATACCTTTGAGGATCTTGCCGATCGTCGCGCCCGAAAAACCGCGCGACGCCAGAAAACGCGCCTGCTTCGCGCGTTCGGCGGGCGTTTCGGGAAGCTGGCCGAATTTCTTTTGCCAAACGGCCCGAGCTCGCGCGAGTTCGGTTTCGCGCAATTGCGCGCCGGCTTCCTCGACGAGCGCCGGGTCGACCGCGTGTTGCTTCAATTCGCCGACGATCCGGCTCGCGCCCAACCGCGACGAGCGCCGATGAACCAGACTTTCGGCGAAGCGTGAATCGGACAGCCAGTTTTCCGTTTCCAGTGAATCGAGCAAGGTGTCGAGCGAATCGGTTTCCTCGACGAACGGTTTCAGCTTGCGCGCGAGCTCGGCGCGGCTGTATTCACGGCGAGACAAATAGCCGAGCGCGCGCCCTTTTAGCGAACGGGCCGGGCGTTGGGATTTCTTCGTTTCGTCTTGATCCGGCTTCGCTTCGCCAGGCGCGCGACGCGAGCGGGTGTAGGTGGTTTCGGTGACTGAAGCGGCTTCAGAAGAACCCGAGGGGCTTCCGGAAGGATCAGAAGTAACACGTGGGAAGGAGTCAAACTGCGCGCGCCGCGAGCGACGGCCCGCGGCGCGATCATGTGCGTCGAACGATTCGGACGGGTCGAACGGATCGTTCGAATCGCCGTTACCGTCACGCGGGCCGCCCGCGTTGCGTCCAGCATTGGACAACGGCCGGCCCTTGCGTATCACGTGATGGTTACTCTTCTTCGCCCGCGACTTCGGCGCCCGCCCCGGTCACTGCTTCGGCCATGGCGTTCACACCCAGCGATTCGCGGATACGGTTTTCAATTTCACGAGCGATATCAGGATTCTCGCGCAGGAATTCGCGCGCGTTGTCCTTGCCCTGACCGATACGTTCGCCGCTGTAGCTGTACCAGGCACCGGCCTTGTCGACGATCTTCGCCTGCACGCCGAGGTCGATGATCTCGCCCTGGCGCGAGATACCCTCGCCATACAGAATGTCGAAAATCGCTTCGCGGAACGGCGGCGCCACCTTGTTCTTGACGACCTTCACGCGCGTTTCATTGCCGATCACTTCGTCGTTCTTCTTGATCGAACCGATGCGGCGAATGTCCAGGCGCACCGACGCGTAGAACTTCAGCGCATTGCCGCCCGTGGTGGTTTCCGGATTGCCGAACATCACGCCGATCTTCATGCGGATCTGGTTGATGAAGATCACGAGGCAGTTCGTGCGCTTGATCGTGCCGGTGAGCTTGCGCAGCGCCTGTGACATCAGGCGCGCTTGCAGACCTGGCAGCGAGTCGCCCATTTCGCCTTCGATTTCGGCCTTCGGCACGAGGGCCGCGACCGAATCGATCACGATCATGTCGATCGAGCCCGAGCGCACCAGCGCGTCGGCGATTTCGAGCGCCTGCTCGCCGGTGTCCGGCTGGGAGACCAGCAGGTCGTTCACATTTACGCCGAGCTTGCCCGCGTACTGAATATCCAGCGCGTGTTCCGCGTCGATAAACGCCGCCGTGCCGCCGATCTTCTGCATTTCGGCGATGACCTGCAGCGTCAGCGTGGTTTTACCGGATGACTCCGGGCCATAGATTTCGACCACACGGCCACGCGGCAAACCGCCGACGCCCAGTGCGATGTCGAGACCGAGCGATCCGGTTGAGACCACCTGGATGTCTTCGACTGCCTCACCTGCGCCGAGCCGCATGACCGACCCTTTGCCGAACTGCTTTTCGATCTGCGCGAGTGCGGCAGCGAGTGCCTTGCTCTTTTCAGCAGTCAGTCCAGCCGAGCCTTTCTTGCTTTCTTCCATGAATCGTCCTTTGCTATGATGAACGGCGTCTGAGGCAGGTGCGCAGCGCGTTTTCAACGAACGGCGCACGAAACCCAGACACTGTATAAAAAAACAGTGGTTTTGGCAAGCACGATTCCATGCGAACGCGCATATTTACTCTCGCGCTACCCCACCACCCACAATAATTTTCGGAGACCGCTGTGCGCCGCGGGGACACCCAAGGTGCCGGCAAGGCCAAAGCTGGCGCACCATGCGAATTCTGATTGCCGAAGACGACAGCATACTCGCGGACGGTCTGGTTCGATCACTCCGCCAATCGGCCTATGCCGTCGATCACGTGAAGAGCGGCGTCGAGGCCGACACCGCCCTGTCGATGCAAACCTTCGACCTGCTGATCCTCGATCTCGGCCTGCCGCGCATGTCCGGACTCGAGGTGCTGCGCCGACTGCGCGCGCGCAATTCGAACCTGCCGGTGTTGATCCTGACCGCCGCGGACAGCGTCGACGAACGCGTCAAGGGCCTCGACCTCGGCGCCGACGACTACATGGCCAAACCCTTCGCGCTGAACGAACTCGAGGCGCGCGTGCGGGCGCTGACCCGGCGCGGCGCGGGCGGCGGCCCGACCGTCGTGCGGCACGGCTCGCTGTCGTTCGACCAGGTTGGCCGCATCGCCTATGTCAACGAACAGGTGATCGACCTGTCGGCGCGCGAGCTGGGCTTGCTCGAGGTGCTGCTGCAGCGCATCGGCCGCCTGGTCTCGAAAGAACAACTTGTCGACCATCTGTGCGAATGGGGCGAGGAGGTCAGCAACAACGCGATCGAAGTCTACGTGCACCGGCTGCGCAAGAAGATCGAGCCGAGCGGCGTGCGCATCATCACTGTGCGGGGCCTGGGATATTGCCTCGAGAAGGCGGCGTCGCCCGCGAACGTGAACGCCCACGCCGGCGAGAGCGAGGGCGCGCCGCCGCCCCCCGCCGGGCCCGAACCCGAGCCGCCGTCGGGCCCGATGCCGGCGAGCCACCATTTCAAATAGGGAACGCCCCATGGCCGCTCGCGCAGATCGCCCCACGGCGCACGCGGCGGACCTCGACGAAGCGCGCGACGAGCGGTACGCCAATCCGTTCGCCCCGCCCGACGAGACCGAAGCCGCCGCCGCGGCGCGCCCGCGCTCGCTATTCGGCGAGATTCTCGACTGGATGCTGGCGCCGCTCCTGCTGCTGTGGCCGATGAGCCTCGCCGTCACCTATCTGGTCGCCAAGTCGATCGCCAACGGGCCGTTCGACCGCGCGCTCGAAACCGACGCCTATGTGCTCGCGCGCCAGATTCATCCGGTGAATGGCGTGGCGGAGCTGTCGCTGCCCGATTCCACGCGCGATTTTCTACGCACCGACAATGTCGACAGCCTGTTCTATCAGGTGCTCGGCACGCGCGGCGAACTGGTCGGCGGCGAGCGCGACATGCCGTTGCCGCACGAGGACGATCGCCCGCCGCCCGGCCTCGTCGAATTCCGCGACGACGTGCTGCACGGCAACGACATCCGCGTCGCCTATACGACCGTCGAGTTTCCGCAGACGCCCGGCGCGCAGCCGGTGCTGGTGCAGGTCGCCGAAACGCTCGACAAGCGCAGCCAGCTCGCCAACGACATCATCAAGGGCGTGATCCTGCCGCAGTTCGTGATCCTGCCGCTCGCGATCCTGCTGGTGTGGTTCGGCCTGTCGCGCGGACTCGCGCCGCTGCATGCGCTGCAGGACCACATCCGCGCGCGCCGCCCCGACGATCTGTCGCCGCTGGAAGCACGCCGCGCGCCGCCCGAGATCGAGCCGCTGGTCACGTCGTTCAACGATCTGCTCACGCGCCTCGAACAGAACATGGAATTGCAGAAGCGCTTCATCGCCGATGCCGCGCATCAGATGAAAACGCCGCTGGCCGGCCTGCGCACCCAGGCGGAACTGGCGTTGCGCCAGGACGTCTCGGCGGAAGTTCATCGCTCGCTCGAACAGATCGCCACCAGTTCCGAGCACGCGGCGCGGCTCGTCACGCAGTTGCTGGCGCTGGCGCGCGCCGAGAACCGCATGTCGGGGCAGATTTTCACCACCGTGGAGGTCACCGAGGTCGCGCGCCATGCCGTGCGCGACTGGGTTCAAGCCGCGCTCGCCAAGCAGATGGACCTCGGTTACGAAGCGCCCGAGGAACCGGTCGAAGTGGACGGCAATCCGGTGATGCTGCGCGAAATGCTGTCGAATCTGATCGACAACGCGATCCGCTACACCCCGGCGGGCGGGCGCATTACCGTGAGGGTGCGGCATGAAGCGGCAGCGCGGCGCGTCCATCTCGAAGTCGAGGACACCGGCATGGGCATTCCGGCGGCCGAGCGCTCGCGGGTGATCGAGCGCTTCTACCGGATTCTCGGCCGCGAAGGCGACGGCAGCGGCCTTGGGCTTGCGATCGTCCGCGAGATCGCCACGATGCACGGCGGCGAACTGACGATCGAGGACAACGTCTATCAAACCTCGCCGCGGCTTGCCGGAACGCTGGTGCGTGTCAGCTTGCAAGCGCACGAACCGGCACGGGACTTACCCTAACGCTGCCTGAACGCCGAACCGGACGGCGGCAATTATTGAGACGCGTTAGCCGCGCGTTTGCGTGTTTTAGACCAATATTGAACGGCGTTAGCCAAAATTCGCCGCATGAACGACGCAACCCTGTTCACCCCGCCACGTCAGTAGCCCGTAAGTTTCCATTCCAATAATCGGTTCCACGGGGACGCCTTGCCGGCGAACCGCGTGCATATCAATATTGGAGACGACATATGGCTACCGTTGGCGGGCAACTCTCGCATACGCCGATGACGCGAGAAGAGAAGCGGGTGATCTTCGCATCGTCGCTGGGTACGATTTTCGAGTGGTACGACTTCTATCTGGCCGGTTCGCTCGCGGCTTTCATCAGCAAGAGCTTTTTCTCCGGCGTCAATCCGACCGCCGCCTTCATTTTCACGCTTCTCAGCTTTGCCGCGGGTTTCGCGGTGCGGCCGTTCGGCGCGATCGTGTTCGGGCGCCTCGGCGATATGGTCGGGCGCAAGTACACGTTCCTCGTCACGATCGTGATCATGGGTCTGTCGACGTTCCTCGTCGGCTTCCTGCCCGGCTACGCGGCGATCGGCATGGCTTCGCCAGTGATCTTCATCGCGATGCGCATGCTCCAGGGTCTCGCGCTCGGCGGCGAATACGGCGGTGCCGCCACTTACGTCGCAGAACATGCGCCGGCGGGACGCCGCGGCTTCTACACCGCATGGATCCAGACCACCGCCACGCTCGGCCTGTTCCTGTCGCTGTTGGTGATTCTCGGCGTGCGCACGGCGATGGGCGAGGACGCGTTCGGCGTATGGGGCTGGCGCATTCCGTTTATCGCGTCGATCGCGCTGCTGGCCGTGTCGGTGTGGATTCGCTTGCAACTGCATGAGTCGCCGGTGTTCGAGCGCATCAAGGCCGAAGGCAAGACCTCCAAGGCGCCGCTCTCGGAAGCATTCGGCCAGTGGAAGAACCTGAAGGTCGTGATCCTCGCGCTGATCGGCCTGACAGCCGGCCAGGCCGTGGTCTGGTACACGGGTCAGTTCTACACCCTGTTCTTCCTGACGCAGACGCTGAAGGTCGACGGCGCGAGCGCCAACATCCTGATCGCGATCGCTCTCCTCATCGGCACGCCGTTCTTTCTGTTTTTCGGCTCGCTGTCGGATCGCATCGGCCGCAAGCCGATTATCATGGCGGGGTTGCTGATCGCCGCGTGCACGTACTTCCCGCTGTTCAAGGCGCTCACGCATTACGCGAATCCGGCGCTGGAAACCGCCACGCTGAAATCGCCGATCGTCGTGATCGCGAATCCGGACGAATGCTCGTTCCAGTTCAACCCGGTCGGCACGGCGAAGTTCACGAGTTCGTGCGACATCGCCAAGAGCGCGCTCTCGAAGTCGGGCTTGAACTACGAGAACGTCGCGGCGCCGGCGGGCGCGCTCGCGCAGATCAAGGTCGGCGACACGGTGATCAACACGTATGACGGCAAAGCCGCCGACGCCAAGGAGCAAGGCAAGACGTTCGACAAGACGCTCGCGACGACGCTGAAGACGGCCGGCTATCCGCCGAAGGCCGATCCTTCGCAGATCAACTGGCCGATGACCGTGGCGATCCTGACGATCCTCGTGATCTACGTGACGATGGTGTACGGGCCGATTGCGGCGATGCTGGTCGAGATGTTCCCGACGCGCATTCGCTATACGTCGATGTCGCTGCCGTATCACATCGGCAATGGCTGGTTCGGGGGCTTCCTGCCGGCGACCGCGTTCGCGATCGTCGCGGCGAAGGGCAACATTTACTCGGGGTTGTGGTATCCGATCGTGATCGCGCTCATTACGTTCGTGATCGGCATTCTGTTCGTCAAGGAGACCAAGGACTCGGACATCTACGCGAGAGACTGAACACGGGGTGTCCGGGGCTGCTTTGAAAAAGTAGCGCGCCGGGGGTTGACAGCCTCCGGCGCTATCCCCATAATCTCGCTTCTTTCGGCGAATTAGCTCAGTTGGTTAGAGCGACGGAATCATAATCCGCAGGTCCGGGGTTCGAGTCCCTGATTCGCCACCAGTGTTATCAAAGGGTTAGCTTCGGCTAACCCTTTGTCATTTCTGGCGACTGTCAACGAAGTGTCAACCCCGTTTGACACTGACGACGCAACGGTCAGTAGGCTTGCTGGCGGTCTTCCCCTTATAATCAGAGCGAAGGCCATGCCATGGACAAGACCGAACTCATCCAATTTCGAATCGACGCTTTTACGCCGGACACTCTCCCGATGTCGCGGCTGGCGGAGTATTTGGGTCAGCTTGCCGACCTACTCGGCAGTCACGAGCACGTGCATTTCACGAGCGTGAAAAAGGGAAGTGCGATTCCGCAAGCCAAGGTCGACTATCCAGCGATACCTAAGGTCCAAGCACGCCTGCAACTTGCACACTCAGTAGACGCACCGGATGACATTCGGAAGCCGTTTGAGGCGATCAATCGCCTCCTGAAGGCAGACAATGCGAAGGCGACGCTGAAGGCGGGGAACATTGTCTACATTAAGTTTCTCGGCCGTGACATTCCCGATGAAAAGCCGTACCGGTTACGTGAAGCCGGCTGTCTAGACGGCACTGTCATTCGAATTGGCGGCACGGACCGCACGATACCCGTGTGGCTGCAGTCGCTGGACGAACAGACGATCTACAAGGGAATCGAGACAACGCCGGAGACGGCAAGAGCGCTTGTTGCCCATTACCTTGGCAAGCCAGTTCGCGTTCACGGGCAAGGAGTTTGGGAGCGCTCAAGCGAAGGTGGCTGGAATCTAATGAGCTTTCATATCGCGCATTTTGAGGAGCTTGATGACACGCCCGCTGACGAGGTGTTCGCCAAGCTCGCGTCGCATCCGGGAAACGGATGGGCGGGACTCGATGACCCGATAAAAGAACACCAAAGGATCCGGGGAAGCGATTAATGGTCGTATTTGATGCTGGAATTCTCATCAGTCTCCTGACGCCTCGCACAACAGAGCGACACAAAAAAGAGCGCTTGGATTTTCTCGTGCAGACTCTCCGTCAAGCGCGGACTAAGATCCTTATTCCTACGCCAGCGTTGTCGGAGTTGCTTGTCCACGCTCCCGATCTGGCGGACGAATTCAGTCGATCATCGGTTTTTGAAGTTGTGCCGTTTGACCAACGCGCAGCGATCGAGTGTTCGCTTAGTATTCGGGCGGCGCTATCTTCCGGCAACAAGAAGGGGAAGCAAAACGCGGTTTGGAGTAAGGTCAAATTCGATCACCAAATTGTGGCGATTGCGCGCAGCCGTGTTGCAACGTGTATTTACTCAGACGACAAGGGGCTGCGTAATTTTGCCCGTTCTGTCGGAATGAATGCCGTGTCTTCGGATGAACTGCCTGAGGATCCGTCCAGAGCGCAAGGCCAACTCGACCTCGGCGTCCAGACGTAGGTACGTAGGGCGATTCTCGCATGCGAGAATCCTGTCGGGCTACGTAACCAGCAATCCGTTTCAGGCATCCTCAACTTCGAACTGTCGAAGTGGGTTCAGCATCTTAGCCTCCTGCAAATGCTCCGGGGCAAGGTGCGCGTAACGCATCGTCATCGTCAGGCTTTGGTGGCCAAGAATGCGCTGCAACGTCAAAATGTTTCCTCCATTCATCATGAAGTGGCTAGCGAACGTGTGGCGTAGCGCGTGGGTCATTTGGCCGTCTGGCAGCGAGATTCCCGCTCGTGCTATGCCTTCTCGAAAGGCCGACCACGCGTAGCCGAATATCCGCTCGCCGTTGCCGTTTTCACGGTAGTGCTCTTGCATCTGTTGGGCGAGTTCGTCAGATATCGGCACTGCTCGGACCCTTCCTGACTTCGTTCTTGCAAACTGGATTAGCCCATTTCTGAATTGTGAGATTCGCATTTCTTCGACCTCACTCCATCGCGCTCCGGTCGCGAGGCATACTTTGGTGATCAACCGAACGTGCGGGTGACGGGCGTCCGCTAGCGCGGCTAACAAGGCTCTTATCTGGCTAGTGGTGAGATAGCTCAGTTCGGATTCTTGTATCTTAAATTGACGTATCTTTGCCAGCGGGTTTTCGCGCGTCCACGCTCCGAGCCAGGTCAGCTCGTTGAACATGGCGCTCATGTAGGCCTGTTCTCGGTTCAAGTTGTTCGCGGTGATTCCCGCTGCGAGTCGTTTGGTCCGGTATTCCGCAAAGACTTCCGCGGTGAAACGATCTGCAACTGGGTCACCCATGGCAGTCGCCATAGCCTTCAGTCGGCGTAATGTATCGCCGGCCGAACGAAGTCCTGAGCCATGATGGGAAAACCACAGCGCAATCAACTCGGAGAGCTTGCGCGTGTCTCTCCGTTCCGGCGTCCAATCGGACTTCTGGTTAATTTGTGTGGTAAGCCAAGCCTCCCACGCTTTCGCCTCGGCTTGCGTTTTGAATGTTTTCCGGAAGCGCTTCCCTCCCCGTCCTCCTGGTTGCAAATCTGCCAACCATCCAGCATCAGTCTTTTTGATCGCCATCAGTCCTTCCATCTGCCGTCGCGTTGCTCGCGGTACTCATGGACCAGCCGGAGTAATGCGGCCTCATCATGGTTGTAGCGAATCAGGTCGAGTATGGCTTCGAGCTCCGGTGACTGACCGATCTCATAGTCGTATTGCCGAATGCGGGACACGCGATGGCGCCCGAGCAGCCCAAAGCGATGGCTGATGCGATCTCAACGTTTGCAAAGCGAGTCAACCAATAACGCGACGCTTGGCGCCGGGGCAGCGAAGCGGCCCAGGCGTCTCGCGAAAGAACAAGGGAAAAGCAATCAGGTGCTAACCAACGTTGCAGGTGCGGACTGCTGGCGACGTCTGTTCTAATCGGCAGCAAAGACCACGGCTGCGGTATCGCCGACTTCCGTGAAGCTTCGGACAAAGCGATAGGCTTGGCTATCGATATGAATCTGGTTCCCGCCCGAGGAGGTTAGCTCGAGCATGTCGTTTGCAAGCGAAGTTGCGATCGTGCCAATCTGCTTCAGGTCCTCGGGCAAACCTGCTGGGTCGCCCAAATAGACGGTACACGCATCGACCGTGTGTCGCATCATCACGATGCTTGTCGCGCTATCGAGTGCGCGCTCAAGATACCCGGCGAGAATTCGCAGCGATTCCGGCACGTCTGCGCCATAAGCGTTCGCTAAGCCAATATCGTCTGTCACTTTGAACTCCTTCGGCCGTTTGGGCCATGTGAGCGGCTCGTGTCTTTTTTCCACTGACAGGCGGGTGGCCCGCTTCCGTCCTAACCGACAGTGATGCAGCGCATGGCTCGGCTGCCAGTCAGGCTTACATCTCACCGGGACCGTGCATCATCCGATGATGACTGCGGCGGCGTCGTGTTCATGCGAGCATACGTGATCCGCGTCCCCGCTCGGAATCACGCAGCGGCGGTACGGCCCCGCGCTATTCGCGTCGGCGCGATTCGCCATGCGAGAACATCCGCCGCTGTGCGGTTGGAGACTTCGAGCCAGTCACGACCCGCCTTTGTACGTTTCAACGAAGCTCGCGAGGTCTGCCCAGTTCGGTGACGATAGCAGCTCCGGATGGTCCTGTTGCACCTTTAGCGCGACGCGACGAAAGGCCTGTGCGCATGCAGAGAAGCCAGTCGATCGTGAGACAGAAGACGCACCCACGTGCGCCGTTCGTGGTAAGCCAATCGTAAACCCGCGACTGCTCCGGAAGAAAACCAGACATGTTGTCGCTAATCGCACGCTCGCCTGCCATTGCCATCAAGCGATTGGCCTGGGTGCCCGTCGGGAGCGGCGCAAACCAGCTATCGCAAACGGTGAAATTCCTTGCGAAAAATCATAAACAGGCAGCGCGTCGGCGGTGTAATAGCCCATCACCATCGATAGGTCGGCCGGTGGTGGGTTCGTGTCGCGTAGACGTATCCGTCGTATTGCGAATGCTACTTGCGGATGTGGATCTGACGAAGAACGTCCGAGAACATGTCGCTCGCCGCTGACCGTGAGAGATTTACGCCTTGCGCTCGAATTCCCATAGTGCCGGCTGTTGACGGAGAGTCCCATTCCGGTCCGGGGCGAAAACATCTGGCATACGCTCTCCCTGGCGCACTAGCACGCCGGGGACATTGTGGCCTTGTGCCTTCCAGATACCGGTTTCGGGGCAAATCTGACCGGTACGTACTGTCACAGGCCCAGTGTCCAGCGAGGTCGGCTGGGACTGTTGGCGTGCATCGAAATCCCGTGCGAAGTCAACGAGGTCCTTCGGGTAGGCGACGTGGTCGCGAAAAGGCGAGTCGTCGAGTTCGAGAAGATATGCTGCCGCGGCAGCCTCCATCGCCCAATAGCCAACGTAGCTCCCACCAGTTTCGGACTGGTTCAGATGGCCATCTCGGTAGCCGGGAGCATCCTTCAAGGCTGGATACCAGTCTTCAAGATATGCCGAGATATCTGCAATGCTTTCGCCGTCTGTATCGCGATAGAAGCTGTTGATGAGAGTGCGATACGGTTTATCCTGAAACCACTTATCCACGTCGAATCTTCCGTCGATACCATAGGCGAGAAGGTCCTCGTACAAGGTATCTTGAGCGCAATACGACGGGTCCAACATCCCGGCTATTCGCGGCAACAGATCTCGCCGATGGAGAAGGTGACACAAGCCGATTAATTGCATGGCCTGTTCATAGTCTCCAATTTCGCCAAACATGAACGGGGGAGACGTCGAATCATCATCGGCAATGCGCCGCAACGCCGTGTACTCTTCGTATGCGCCCACGACATCTTCCAGTTCCGTCCGCATTGGCTGAATGTTTTCGCCGCCGGTGTATCGGAGCAGTAACCCTCTGAACCTGTCCGAGGCGCGCGACCAAGCTGCACCCGCGCGCCGCTCCGGCTCAGTCCCATTGGCAGGAAGTGTGCGGCTCCAGTAATCGACCGATTCTCTGAGGAAGTCCTTCAACCAGCGAAAGTACCCTTCACTCAGAAAGCGCTGTCGTCGACTTGTCGAAAAATCATTCATACGCGCACTCACAAAGTTCTCTTGTTAACCGCTATCGCTTTCCGCTTGACCGCAACTGCAACTTCCTCGTCACGATAGTGGTGCGTTGCGGGGACGTCGTGGTCATGATGCCCGTGCTCGTCGCCCTGAATCAACGCAGTTTCGTGGGCAACCGCGCTGGGCAGGTAAAACGGGACATAGAGGATATGCCGTGCATATCCTGACGACTGAATATCCCTCGACAGTACATCGCCCACCGCGCTGGACAAATTCCGACGAATCCAGTCATCGCTCATCTGTACGATGACACCACCGCCGCGACCATCTGGCGTTGTGTTGCCAACCCGGTCTGTCGGCGCGGGAGTCTGCTTACCGTGAGGACGTTTTCCGCCCGACGGCTTGCCGGACGCGGCAGAAGCGGCGGATGCTGTCTGCGCCGCCGGCGGCTCCAGCAACTCCTCCGCGTCGGGACGCACCACATCCTTTACACGAGACATGGCGGTTCCAAGCTTCGGCGTGATGTTCCGCTTGCCGTCCGGATTCTTTAATGGCCGGTCTACCTTGGATGACTTCGCCTCGACAATGGCATAGGGCTTGCCCTCGTTGGTCGCCGGTTTCGCTCGCCAGACTCCGTCGATGCCTTTGCCTCGAGGGCGCAGGTCAAAGAGCTTGTTCAGCTTGCCGTGGTCATTCAACTTACCTGGCGTCTCGGCGGCAGGTTCGCGCGACCACCGGCCCATCAGTCCCTGGTCATGCGTTTCCCAGTCGCTACCCCATCCCAGAGTCTCATAGCAATAATAGTCAGCAATATGCTCGCCGAGGATGCCGGTGACTCCGTTTGTGATGTCGGCCACCGCGAGCTTTGCGTTCACCACACCCGGACCCGACGATGACGATGGCCGGTTATGCCCCTCTTCAGCCTCGACCCCCACTTTCCCCGGCTTGTCAGTTTCCTTGCGACGCTCGAGCGTCGTCTGCGCCGACGAGTTCGGCTGCTTCTTCTTCCAATGAAGGAGCTTGCGCTCGAGGAACTGCGTCAGCCAGTACGGCAGGTTAGTTTCCACCCATAGGAGCGCCTGCCTGAACGTAGCCTGCGCCGCGACCGGCATCTCCCTGAACAACCAGGATTTCTCGATGTGCTCACGCGCACCGGTCAGTACGGTCTTCAGGCCCGACGCGTCGAACAGCTTGTCGACCAGTTCTTCCGGGCCCGTGTGAACGCCCGCGCGCTGCAGCACCAGCCGGAGGACATCGAAGAGCAGCGGTCCGTAGATGTCGGACTTGTGATTGACGAGGCGGAAGGTGCGCTTCACGCCGGCGCCGACCACCGGCACCCATCCGACCACGGCAAACACGAGGTCGATGCCCGCCTCGACCTTGACCATCTCGTCGGTGCTGTCACGACTGTTCCACACTGTCCAGACACTCTCGCTCGTGTCGTACACGTTCTGTGCGACGTAGAAGAGCGGAAACGCATTCGAAGCCATCGACAGGCCAATCTGCTCGACCGCGTCCTCGATCGCCTGTTGGTCGTTATCGCTCATTGCACGTCCGGCCGGCCAGAGAAACGGTTAAAAAGACTTGCGAGATTCTCGTGAGTGATTCCGTCATGGCCCGCTGCGTGGAGTTCCTTCAGAACGTCGTCCGGCGCAAGCTCCGTTGCCGCCGGAAGCGGTGCCCGGGTGAAGGGACGCGCATCCTCACCGAAGAATGCCTTCACGGGGCCCGGCGGTACATCGTGCAGCACTGCATAGCCATTCGCATCGAGCTTGCCGGACATCACCCCACCGTTTTCGAACATCACCTTGTACGGCGCATTCGGTACGGGTTTCAGCGAATCGTCGGCGAGATTCAGTTCAAGCCTGTTGTGCAAGTCCCCCTTCGGCAGCACAGGCATGTCGTAATTGCCCTGCGTCGGACCATTGAACGAATGCTGGCTACCCTTGATGTCAATCTTTCCGGGGGCGTGAATTTCGATGTTTCCGCCCGAGATGCGGATGTAAGCGCCGCCCGAAGTCAGCAGGATGTCCTGCTTCGCCGCCATTTCGATTTTTTCGGTCGCGGACAAGAGCTTGACCGTCTTCTGCGCGGTCAACTCGACATTGTCGGCATGGGCCCGAATCTCGACCTTGCCCTTCGCGGCAAAGAGCTTCATCCCAGCATGCTGTGCAAAAAGACTGATGCGCTCGGCAACGCTCGCGATAAGCGACTTGCCGGTCGCAATATGAGCGCTCTGGCCGCTCACGATATTCAGTTGCTCGTCAGCAGTGATATGGGCGGTTTGCTGCGTCGACAGGGCGATGCCGGCCGGGCTGGCGAACAGCATGACAGGTTGCCTGAACGCATTCGCATTGCCGGTGCCGCCGCCTGCCGTCCGGCCGCCCGATGTCGCGCCCGACACGCTGTCCTGCGTGGCTTCGGTAAATGCCTTCAGCGCATCGCGCCCATCCTTCAGGCTTGCAGCTTGATGGGTGGTGCTTGCATCCGACAATGCTTCGAGCACGCTTTCCGCGTTAACCAACTGCTGTTGCGCCTGCCGCGCTTCGATCTGCTGAACCGCGCTCCCCGTGCCGGGGTGCGTCGAGACATACAGCCCTTTTGCTGCCCGGATGGCGCCGTAGGCGTCGGACTTCAGGTCGAAGCCGCTGCCGACATAGCCGCCCCGCGTATTTCCGGTCTGCTCGATGAGATAGCCCAGATGCAGGTGTGCGTTGGTACTCGACGAATATAGGCGGACGCGATTCTGGCCGGTCGCGTCATCCATGACTATCTCGTTGTAACCGCTACCCTGGTATTCTTTCGACCGGTAGCCTGAGAGCAGTCCGTTCGAGTGCCATTGCGGCCTGGTCGCACCGTTGTACACGCGTCCTGTCACAATCGGGCGGTCGCAGTCGCCCCCGACCCAGTCGATGACGACCTCCTCGCCAATGCGCGGAATGTGGACGGCGCCATATCCGCCACCGGTGTCCGAATAGGCCGCCCGCACCCAGCAAGATGCTTTCTCATCGCCATCGTTCAGGCGGTCCCAGTGCATTCGCACCTTGATGCGATTCAACGAGTCGGTATAAACCTCCTCGTTCGCTGGCCCGACCACGGTTGCCGTCTGCAGATACATAGCCGGCTTACGGTGTTCGAGGGGACTGTGAAACGGCACGGCGCGGCGTTGGGCTTCGATTTCGACCAGGAAGAATCCCTCGCTGCCGTCCGCATGAGGCACGAGATGCGAATCCGTCGTCGCGGTCTTGACGGCCCGCTTCGTCTCAAGCTCCCGCTTCAGGTTATGCGGGAAATCCGGTGTTTGGCTGGACACCGGCAAGTTGTTCTCGATGAACCACGCGGTCGCGATAACGACGAACTGCCGGTCCTCCTCACTATCCCGGTCGTGTTCCGGATGGTCGGTCAGTTCGAACCAGCGGCCGGCATCCGCCCGCCGCAACCCACCGACGCCGTAAAAACGCTTTGCCCGCGATTCCCATTCCTCCATGCGGATTTTGGAGAGCTGGTCGCCACGCTGCTGCTCACCGTAGGTATACGCGCCCGTGTATTCGTATACTTCGGCCTGCTGCGGCAGGTTGCCCTGATTGTCCAGCGTGGGAACACTCGTACCTTTCGGGTTCCCGGAGGTCGGCGGTGACCTGTAATCGAACGTGCGAGTCGTCAGCGTCGTACTCTGCAGAGCGCGCGTGCCGCTCCACTGCACCAACGCGTCCGCCTCGCCGCCTGTGCCGGCCCGATAAAACGGCACGCTCTGCGGTGATAACGCCGGCAACGAAAACACTCGGTCGGTGATAACGAGCATATGCGACTTGCCGTCCGCCGCCTGCTCGAAATAACCGTACAGACCCTCGGACTCCATCAGGCGATGAACGAAGTTCCAGTCGTCTTCATACTGGACACAGAACGAGCGCGAAGGAAGCTGCGTTTGCAGGTCGAAGCGGAATGCGCCTTGTGCCTGCGGATGGCCGTTGAATACTTCGATCAGAATGTCTTCAGCGGTCTTTTCCTGAAATATGCGTGCGTCTTTCCGGAATCGCAGCAAATGCAACCACGAAGAGAAAACCAGTTGGTAGCCGACAAGGCCGCCGTCAGACCCAAGCCGCCGTGCGGTATGCACATAACCGTGGTGAGGCAGATAAGTCTTGTCGGTCTGTTGAATCCAGAGCGTGACAGACTGGGCAATGAGCGTTTTCAGTTCAAGCGAATCGCGCAATGAGACCACATCGACCGTAAATTCAAAGTTTCGGCCGATACGCGACTTGCCAATAACCCGTTGAGGCGCCAGAACGTCGGCGCCAAGGGGCGTGTCCAGCCTCAGCAGCCTTTCGGTTTGATTGATGCCCGCGTTGATTGCCGCGGCAAGATCCTGCGCACCCATCTTTCTGGTCTCCGGAAAGTTCAAATCTCGAAGCGTCCGAAATCATATGATGAACGCGAATATCGCACAATACTGCGTGTGCCGCGCTCCGAGTGACACGTGAATTACATATTCCAGCCAATATTCATTTGCTCCATCGGTAGCTTCCAGAAAAGCCGTTTCACGAACGTGACGCCCACTAAATTACATATGTATTCATGCAATCAGCGCCTTCAGATTGTTAAATATTGCAATTCGAGGCTCCGCTTTTCGTTATCGCTTCATACTGCCTTCGTTTCCAGTTTGGCATTAGCCAAAGGCTGCGCAAATTGAAAACGGAAACAGCGAACACGGATTTCAAGGACCAGCACGGGAATCAATCGAATTTCGCCGTTTATACAAAATGAATAGAAAGAGGAAGGGAATTCGTTGCGCGTCCAATAGGACATCCGCAAAGGCCACGCTTTTACCCGCGACGCTGGAGTCCGTCCGTTCGGTTTCGCTACGCAATCACCTGGCGCTCGCGGCATTGCGTGCAGGCGACGGAAACGGACACCTGCTCAGCGACCTGATACACGTGCTGTACATGGCCTGGTACCTACGGGAGGCCGGCTTCGGAACCGCCGACCACGCACTGTTTCACGAAGCTGCCGAGGCGCTCGAGCGCAGCGCGGCGCGAGCGACAGCAGCCGATGTCTGGCAGGTTAGCCCGGACGATGCGGCAAGTCTGGAACGGCTGCTGGCGCTCCATGACCAGCAGTTGGCGAGTACGCCTGTCGGCGTCATGCTCGGCGCACAAAGGCGGCTATTGCGATTCGCAACGAGTGACCGGAAAACGCCTTGGCACGACGCGGGGCCGTGACCAGCGAGGACGATCCCGTAGCGCTCACGCGCGGCTCTGCAGAAACGCTGCGGACACCGCGCGCGGAGTCCGACGAACTGACATCACTACAGCCGGCGAAGACACCTAACCAAATCGAGGCGACGCTAGAGCCGTCCCTGAAACCGATTGTAAAACCAGGCGCAACGGCTACCCGAAGCTGCTATCTTGAGAACGATGGTAGCCGCGAAGCCAAGCCGGACAAGGGTCACCGGCCATCTGCCGCGAGTCCCTGATTCGCCACCAGTTGCAAGAAAAAGCCGCTGATCCGCAAGGTTCAGCGGCTTTCCTGTTTTGGCCTTCCAAACAGCAACTTCAAGGAGGTTTCTTGATGACGTTCCGCACTGCCGCGCTTGCCGCGGCCACCGCTTCCATCGCGCTCGCAGGCAGCGCTTGCGCGCTTACGGCTCACGCGCAGACGCCGTCCGACAGCCAATGGCGTCCGAGTTCGATGACACTCCCCACCTTGCTGCAGAACGGCTACCGCATCGTTGCGGTCGTCAACGGTGCGCAAGGCGCTGCCGGTCCGGCCGATACGATCTTCGTTCAGCGCGACCAGAGCGCCTTCAAATGTATCGACTCACAGCAGCCGGACGCCAAGGCGAAACCGTCGTCGACGCCGCCAGGGTGCTTCGAACTGGTGCCGCCGTCGGGAGCGGCCGCGGCTTCCGAAGCAAAGTAAGCGCGTCAGTGCGTGAGCGGCGCAAGAGCGGTTGCGCGCTCAACCCACGCTCGCGCTCCGCTCAACCTTCCGCAAGCCGAGACTCACGCCTCGATCCGCCCGCGCGTTACGCCGAGCAAACCCGCCATCGCCTCGCGCGCCGCGGCGGCGTCGCGATCGCGAATGGCCTCGAACACCGCCGTATGTTCACTCAGCGACGCATTGAACACCGCCGCGCGCTTGGCATTCAGGCGTAACTGCGCTTCGAGCGTGCGCTCGATCAGCGTGCCGAGCGGGATCAGCAATTCGTTGCTGCACGCGATCAGCACGCTCAAATGAAATTGCAGATCGGCACGCACCCATTCGTCGACGTTGCGCGCCGCCACCATCGCCGCATGAGCCGCCGCGAGCGCATTGAAAGCCTCGTCAGTGCGCGACGCCGCCGCGAGCGCCGCCGCATACGGCTCGATCATCTCGCGCATCTCCTGCAATTTGAGCGCGAAGGCAACGGGCTCGGCGACTCGCGAGTACCAGTCGAGTACATCGACATCGAGCAGATTCCACGCGTGCTTCGGCCGCACGCGCGTGCCGACCCGCGGACGCGATTCGATCAGTCCTTTCGAGGTCAGCGTGCGCAGCGCCTCGCGCAACACCGTGCGGCTCACACCGAAGGTGTCCATCAATTCCGCTTCGCGCGGCAGGATCGAATCGGGCGCGTAGTCGCCGCGCAAAATCGCGGTCGCCAGCATATGGGCAACGCGCCCATGCAGATCGTGCTGAATAGGTTTCTCCAAACGGCCTTGCGGCTCTATCGACATCGGCAGGCGGAGCGTTCGAGATCAGCCGGCACTTCGAGGCTCACCAGCACTGCTTCGGCCCGGTGCGTGCCGCAACGACCAGCGCTTCGCCACTATGTGGCAAATAGTACTATTAATAGTACTGACGCGCGCTTTTGTTGTAGCATGTGGATCCCCCGAATCGTCAGCAGACGCGCAAGCCGCAAGGAGACGCACACCATGAAAATCACCAAGCTCGAAACCTTCATCGTTCCGCCGCGCTGGTGCTTCCTGAAGATCGAGACCGACGAAGGCATCGTCGGCTGGGGCGAGCCGGTGGTCGAAGGCCGCGCGCATACGGTCGCGGCAGCCGTCGAGGAACTGTCCGACTATCTGATCGGCAAGGATCCGCTGCTGATCGAAGACCACTGGCAGGTCATGTACCGCGCGGGCTTCTACCGCGGCGGCCCGATCACGATGAGCGCGATTGCCGGCGTCGACCAGGCGCTGTGGGACATCAAGGGCAAGCATCACGGCGTGCCGGTTCATGCGCTGCTCGGCGGCCAGGTGCGCGACAGGATCAAGGTGTATTCGTGGATCGGCGGCGACCGGCCGAGCGACGTCGCGAACAACGCGCGCGCCGTGGTCGAACGCGGCTTCAAGGCGGTGAAGATGAACGGCTCGGAAGAGCTGCAGATCATCGACACCTTCGACAAGGTGCAAGGCGTGATCAACAACGTCGCGGCGGTGCGCGAGGCGGTGGGGCCGAACATCGGCATCGGCGTGGACTTCCATGGCCGCGTGCATAAGCCGATGGCCAAGGTGCTGGCGCAGGAACTCGATCCGTACAAGCTGCTCTTCATCGAAGAGCCGGTGCTCTCGGAAAACGCGGAAGCATTGCGCGACATCGTCAATCAGACCAACACGCCGATCGCGCTGGGTGAACGCCTGTATTCCCGCTGGGACTTCAAGCACATTCTGGCGGGCGGCTACGTCGACATCATCCAGCCGGACGCGTCGCACGCGGGCGGCATTACCGAGTGCCGCAAGATCGCGTCGATGGCCGAAGCCTACGACGTCGCGCTCGCGCTGCATTGCCCGCTCGGCCCGATTGCATTGGCCACCTGTCTGCAGATCGACGCGGTGAGCTACAACGCGTTCATCCAGGAGCAGAGCCTCGGCATCCACTACAACCAGGGCAACGATTTGCTCGACTACATCAAGAATCCGGAAGTCTTCAAATACGAAGACGGTTTCGTGTCGATTCCGCAAGGCCCCGGTCTCGGCATCGAAGTGAACGAAGAGAAGGTGCGCGAGATGGCGAAGGTCGGGCACCGCTGGCGCAACCCGGTGTGGCGCCACGAAGATGGCAGCGTCGCCGAATGGTGATTGCGTGAAGCAACGCCGCCCGCGGGCGGCGTTGTCGTATTAGCGGGCACGTTACGGTGACGGGACGCACGCGCGGCGACCGTCACGCGACACGCCGCAACACGGGTCGGAACACGTGTTTTTCCGGCCGTTCCGCCGCGCGGCCCCTGCTCCGCAGAGCTTTACGCAACAAAGGCCCTTACATCGCGATCGGCCCGGCCTCAGCCCAGCGCGGCAAACGCCGGCACGCTATGCGACAACGCCGCCGCCGCGACGAACACGCCTATGATCGCCAGCGCTTCCAGATACAGGATGTTTGCGAAAGTATGCGCGTCGATTGTCGCGGCCGTGCGACGCAGGCGCGGCAGCGCCACGAAGCGGTTGAGCCCGCCGAGCACGAGCGCCAGCGCGACAAGCGCAAGCTTGAGCATCAGCACGTGACCCCACGCGCTGAATTCGAGCGCTTCGAATGAGCCGCCCGACCCGCGCACCGCATTGAATACGCCTGAAAACAGCACGAGCACGACCGCCACCACCGAGACATTCGACATCTGCGTCGCCGTGCGGATCAGCATTCCTCGCGCGGTCGACGTGCCGAGCGCGGGCATCACCGAAAGCCCGCCCGCCATCGCGAGCCCGCCCCACACGCTCGTCACGAGCACGTGCAGTGTTTGCATGGCGATTGCCGCGGATGCGAGCCCGGCGTCGGCCGCATGACCGAGCGATGCCTTGCCCGCCGCGATCGCGACCACCGCGAACCACAGCAGCGCATTGCGCAGCATGCCCGTATGACCCGCCATCGCCGTGCCGAGCAATACGAGGGCACCCGCGAACGCAACAATCCAGCCATATCCGACATGCGTTTGCGTGAGCACCGTCGGCACCACGCCGATCGCGGCAGCCAGCCCCACACCGCTCATCGAGGCCGCCTGATACAGCAGCCAGCCCAGATCCGCGAGCACCAGCACGACGGTGGCCGTCAACATCGCCCGTTGGGCGCGCAACCAGCCTGGCCGCGCGGGTGCGATCTTGGCTTGGGCATCTTTCGCGAGCCAGGCGCCGAACAACGCCGACCCGATGGCAAACGCAAACGCGACGTTCATGAGCGCGGCCATGGCGACCTGCCCGATCCAGAGTCCGTCCATGCTCATTTGACGGTAAACGCAAAGTCGCCCTGGGTACGGTGGCCGTCCGTGGCGACCGCCGTCCAATGCACCGCGTAGCGGCCCGCGCTCAACTGCGGCAGCGGCAGGTGCAAGACCTTCGCATCCTGGCTGTCGACCTGCGACGCAGCCGGTGCGGCCGACTTGCCGCTCGCGTCGGCGAGCGCAATCTTGCTGAAAGCCGGTTCGAGCGGCTCGGTGAAGCGGATCGTCACTTGCGTGGGCGCGGCCACTTCGGCGTTCGCCGCCGGCTCGCTCGACACCAGATGCGCATGCGCGAAAGCCGTGGACGTCGCAAGCAGCGCCGTGGCGCCGAGCGTCAACACAAGCAGCCTCGGGCGGGAGAAATTGGATAGCTTCATGTAAGGCCGATAGCGGATAAACAGGAAAACGATGGAGGCGGAACCAGCGCGGTCTGAGTCACGGGGACGCCTGCGAGCCCGCAAGTGTACGCTTCGATGCCGCCCTCGCGGCTCGGTTCAACCTGCTTTATCACGCGAGACGCCGGGTACAACGCCGGCGTCCGCGATCGCGCGGATTGATGCGGGACAACGTCAAATTCATCCTGATCCGACACTGCGCGTCAAACTGTCGCACGACTGTGAGGACTGGAACCTTCTCTAATGTGGCAAATAGTCACCATCAGCCTTCGATGATAGAATGCTGCGTCGCCGCAGCGCCGGCTGCCCTTCACACCGAGCCGCTCGAAGTTCGGTCAGGTCCCCGATTTTGATGGAGTTACGCGTGTCTTCAAGACGCATTTTCCGCCCGTTGCTTGCCCTTCTGCTGATCGGCTCCGCGGGTGTCTATAGCGCTGCGAAAGCGCAGACTCAACCGAAGGCCCCCGATACGATGGAAGCGCGCGTGCAAGGTTGCACGGCCTGCCACGGCACGCATGGTCAAGGTACTGATAACGACTACTTCCCGCGTCTCGCCGGCAAGCCGGCCGACTACCTGTACAACCAGTTGCAGAATTTCCGCGAAGGTCGCCGCAAGTACCCGCCGATGAACTACCTCGTCACGTATCTCTCGGACGACTACCTCCATCAGATCGCCACGTACTTCTCGCAGCAACGCCCGCCGTATCCGCAACCGGCCAAGCCGACGGTGTCGGCGGCCACGCTCGCGCGCGGTCAGCAGATCGTGCTGAAGGGCGACGCATCGAAACAGATTCCGGCTTGCGCGGCTTGCCACGGCAAGGGCTTGACCGGCATGGAACCCGCTATTCCGGGTCTGGTCGGCCTGCACTCCGATTACATCAGCGCCCAGCTCGGCGCCTGGCGCTCGGGTTCGCGCCACGCCATCGCGCCTGATTGCATGCAGACCATCGCCACGCGCCTGACCGATGAAGACGTGAACGCCGTCGCTGCATGGCTTTCCACGCAACAGGCCCCACAAAACCCCGTGCCGGCTCCGGCCCGCTCGATGAAGACTCCGCTTGCCTGCGGCAGCGAACCGCAATAAGGCACCAGGAGAGACACTCACATGAAACGCAAGTCTTTGTTCGCCCTCTCGGCAGTCGTCGTCGTTGCGGCTGCCGCACTCGTTCCCGTCCTGTGGTCGGGCGGCGACAACCTGCATAACGGCACGGCCGTCGCGGCAACGCCCGCCGACCAGGCCGCGCTGATCAAGAAGGGCGAGTATCTCGCCCGCGCCGGCGACTGTATCGCCTGCCATACGGTGCGCGGCGGCAAACCGTTCGCCGGCGGCCTGCCCATGGCCACGCCGTTCGGCACGATGTTCACGCCGAACATCACGCCTGACGACCAGTACGGTATCGGCAAGTGGACCCAGGACGACTTCTATCGCGCGATGCATACGGGCCGCTCGAAAGACGGCAGCCTGCTGTATCCGGGCTTCCCGTTCACGAGCTACACGAAGGTCACGCGCGCCGACTCGGATGCGATCTACGCGTACCTGCGCTCGGTCGCGCCGGTCAACGTGGCAAGCCGTCCGCACGAACTGAAGTTCCCGTTCAATCAGCGCAACATGCTGATCGGCTGGCGTACGCTGTTCTTCCGCGAAGGCGAGTACAAGCCTGATCCGACCAAGTCGGTCGAATGGAATCGCGGCGCGTATCTGATCGAAGGCCTCGGCCACTGCGGCATGTGCCATACCTCGATCAACGCGATGGGCGGTCCGGTCAGTTCGGCTGCGTTCGCCGGCGGCCTGATCCCGCTGCAGAACTGGTACGCACCGTCGCTGACGTCGAACAAGGAAGCCGGCCTCGGCGACTGGGAAACCAAAGACATCGCCGATCTGCTGAAAACCGGTGTCTCGAACCGCGGCGCGGTATTCGGTCCGATGGCTGAAGTGGTTCACAACAGCCTGCAGTACATGACGGACGCGGACATCAACGCAATGTCCACGTACCTGAAGACGATCCCGCAGAAGAGCGAAGCGCCGGAACCGCTGCAGTTCGAAACGTCGGAAAAGTTCGGTGGCGAACTGTTGAAGCAAGGTCAGAAGATCTACGCTGACAACTGCGCGAAGTGTCACGCGGAGAACGGCCTCGGCATGCCGCCGGCCTTCCCGCCGCTCGCGAACAACCAGTCGATTCAGATGTCGTCGGCGGTGAACCCGATCCGCATGGTGCTGAACGGCGGTTATCCGCCGAGCACGGAAGGCAACCCGCATCCGTACGGCATGCCGCCGTTCGCGCAGTCGCTGTCGAATCAGGAAGTGGCCGCCGTCGTGACGTACATCCGTATGTCGTGGGGCAACCACGGCACGGCTGTCTCGCCGCAGCAAGTGGCTGAACTGCGTTCGGCGCCGCTCGACTAAGCAGCGTGAGATGCACTCTGGGCGCGGCCGGCGAAACTCGCGGCCGCGCCCTTCGTTTTTTTCAGCACCGGTATCATGTGGGCCACATTGGCCTCGATGACGCCGCGCAGGAGGAAAGAGCCGTGCATGTCGGTGAGCGTTTCAACAGCATTACCCACCTCGTCGGCGCCGTGCTGTCGGTGGCGGGGCTGGCTACGCTCGTGACGATGGGCGCGCTCGCGGGCGACGCGTACAAGGTGGTCAGCTTCAGCGTGTACGGTGCGATGCTGTTCGTGCTGTATGCTATCTCGACGCTGTACCACAGCGTGCGCAACCCGCGCGTGAAAGCTGTCTTGCAGAAATGCGACCACTCGGCGATCTATTTGCTGATCGCCGGCAGTTACACTCCGTTCACGCTTGTCACGTTGCGTGGGCCGTGGGGCTGGTCGCTATTCGGCGTAAGCTGGGGGCTTGCCGCTCTCGGCATCGTGCAGGAACTGACGCTCGGGCGTCGCACCCGCAGCGTTTCGATGGTGCTGTATGTATTGATGGGATGGCTCGCGCTCGTTGCCATCCGTCCGCTGGTCACGGCTTTACCGACCGCGGGTACCGCCTGGCTCGTGGCCGGCGGAGTCATTTACAGCGCCGGCATCTACTTCTTCATCAACGACGAGCGCATCCGGCACGGACATGGTATCTGGCACCTGTTCGTACTGGCGGGCAGTCTGTGTCAATTCGTCAGTGTCGCGCGCTACGTCGCGTGACACGCCACGGCGGCGAAATGCAACTTAAGGCCAGTCAACGTGTCTGCATAGCGCGTTGAAGCATTCGGCACGCGTTCCCGCGTGCCGCCGATTTCTCCGCGACCGGAACTGGGCTCTGGCCTCGAATACGCCACGAAGGCGTATTCATGCCGCGTTTTGCCCACTTGGGCCCCGTTGTGCCGTTCGCGATACTGCATTGCAAAGAGTTTTTATGTCTTTTGATTCCCTCGGCTTGTCCGAACCCTTGGTCCGCGCTGTACACGAACTCGGCTACACCACGCCGACTCCGATCCAGACACAAGCGATCCCCGCCGTGCTCAACGGCGGCGATCTGCTGGCCGGCGCGCAGACCGGCACCGGCAAGACCGCCGGCTTCACGCTGCCGATCCTGCAGCGCCTGAACACCATGCCGGGAGTCGCCACGGCTTCGGGCAAGCGCGCGGTGCGCGCGCTGATCCTCACGCCCACGCGCGAGCTTGCGGCCCAGGTCGAAGAAAGCGTGCGCGCTTACGGCAAGTACCTGAAGCTGAAGTCGACCGTGATGTTCGGCGGCGTCGGCATCAATCCGCAGATCGGCGCGTTGAGGAGCGGCGTCGATATCGTCGTGGCCACGCCGGGCCGTCTGCTCGACCACATGCAGCAGAAAACCATCGACCTGTCGCATCTCGAGATTCTCGTGCTCGACGAGGCCGACCGCATGCTCGATATGGGCTTCATCCACGATATCAAGCGCGTGCTCGCAAAGTTGCCGCCCAAGCGTCAGAACCTGCTGTTCTCGGCCACGTTCTCCGACGAGATCAAAACGCTCGCCGACAACCTGCTCGACTCGCCGGCGCTGATCGAAGTCGCACGCCGCAATACGACCGCCGAGACGGTCGCGCAAAAGATTCACCCGGTGGATCGCGACAAGAAGCGCGAACTGCTTACGCACCTGATCAAGCAACACAACTGGTTCCAGGTGCTGGTGTTCACGCGCACCAAGCACGGCGCGAACCGCCTCGCCGAGCAGCTCACGAAAGACGGCATCAGCGCACTGGCGATTCACGGCAACAAGAGCCAGTCGGCTCGTACGCGCGCGCTCGCCGAGTTCAAGGACGGCACGCTGCAGGTGCTGGTCGCCACCGACATCGCCGCACGCGGCATCGATATCGACCAGTTGCCGCACGTGGTCAACTACGATTTGCCGAACGTGCCGGAAGACTACGTGCACCGCATCGGCCGCACGGGTCGCGCGGGCGCGACGGGCGAAGCGATTTCGCTGGTGTGCGTCGACGAACTGCAATTGCTGAAGGACATCGAGAAGCTGATCAAGCGCGCGGTGCCCCAGGAAGTGATCGCCGGTTTCGAACCGGATCCGACTGCGAAGCCGGAGCCGATCCTGCGCCGCGGTCAAGGCGGTGGCGGTGGCGGCGGACGTTCGCCGCGCCAGGGCCAAGGTGCGCCGAAGCGCGATGGCGCTTCGTCCGCGAAACCGGCGCAGCGCTCGGGTCAGCGCCCGGCGAACGGTCAGCAGCAACCGAGACCGCAAGGCGCAAAGCCGGCCGGCAACGGCGGCCAGCCGCGCCGCGACGGTCAGCGTCAAGACGACCGGCCGCGCGCTGTCGCGCATGAAGGCAACGGCGCGCAGCATGCGCCGCGCAAGCCGCAGGCCAATAAACCGCAAGGCGGCAACCCCGGCGCTTTGCTCGGCGGCACCAAGCAGCGCAACGACGCGCCGCGCGGCGGCCAGCCGACACGCAGCGGCCAGCGCGGCCGGTAGCCTTCAAGGCTCGCCAGCCGTCGTCCTGATTTAGCGCAACAAGGGACTAACGGCTGGCCGCCGTTCGCTTCAGGTGCTCGATCTGCCGTTTCCATCGGTCGAGCACCGCCTCCTTCCCCTCTTCTTCCAGTTCGAACGTAATGCCGCTCGTCAGGCGCGCATAACGCACGCTTTGCGTCTCCGCCGAGTCGATCGAGCAGATCAGATAGACCAGTCCGCTGTCGTCGCCTTCAACGCAAGGCAGCGGCGCGACCCGCAACTGCACCTGATAAAACGCCTCATCGCAAACAAAGGTCAATGCGGCCCGGCCGTTGCGCTCGATCGCGCGCGTCGCCCTCGCTTGCGGCCACAACGCGATGCACAGCGTGCGCGAATCCGGCGCATACAGTTCGCCGACGCCGAGCAGCGACGTACGCACATGACCATTGGTATCGACGCTCAGCAGCGAGGCGGTGAACCCCGTCTTGCTCGCCAGCGACGAACCGTCGAACAGCGCGCGCACGGCATCGGGCCATTCGTCGAACACGTTCTGTTCGAGCGGACGGGGGGGTGCGGGAGAGTCGCTCATCGTGTCGATCCGTCGAGTAAGTCGGTCAGGCTCAAAAATGCCTCGAAGAGCGAATGGCCCGCACGAGCGGGCCATTGGCGTTCATGCGGCAAGCCAACTGAAAACTCAGCGGAAGAACACGTGCTGCGTGATCTTGGCGAGCGGATAATGCACGCCCGGCTGAATCCTCGCGGGCAGATCGAGCGGCTTGAGCAGCATCTTCACGCACATATCGGCCGACAGATTGCGCCGCACCAGCGCATTGATGCGCGCCGCGCGCTCGCGGTTGTAGAGCGAATCGTGCACGCGCTCCGGATAGCGAATTGCGAACACGTGGCGCAGCGCGATCTCCGAGTCTTCGTTCTTGATCTCCATTACCCGGCGCATCAACGCGCCGAGCACGGCGAGACGGCCGTTGCCTTCGATCTTGTTGTACTTCTTGAAGTATTTGAAAAAGTGCTTGTAGTGACGGACTTCGTCGATGCGGATGTTGTCGGTAATCTGCTTGAGCACGGGTTCGTCCGAGCATTCGCCGATCGCACGATACAGCGTTGCCGTGCCGGTTTCGACCACGCAGCGCGCGACCATTTCGAGCGCACGCGTCTTTTCGAAATCTTCCACCGAACACGTGAGCGAATACTCGTCCATGAAATTGCGGAACGCGGTGTCCCAATCGAACTCGGGCCAGACGTAAGCGATATACGTCTTGAGCGCCCGGCCGTGCTGCATTTCCTCCGGCTCCCACTCGTTGTTGAGCCAGGCGGAGACCTCGGGATCGCCGTCGAAGAACGTGCTCAGATTACTCGTGTAAAGATCGGTGCCGCTTTCGATAAACGAAGCGGCGCACAGCAGCAACAGCAAATCTTCGTTGGCGACAGCCTTCTGGCGATCTATGCGGGTGAGGTCGATATCCTCGATCCGCCAGGGCATGGCGTGGTTCGGCTCTGTGTGCATCGTGTCTTGCTCCGAAAGCTGTATCGACTCGTGGAGCATGCTCGCAACCGCCCGCTCTCGCCAGGTGGTCCGCCGTGTCTGATACAGCGTCGTGAATTAGAGTTAACCCCTTGTATCTTGCATCTTAGCCGGTGTTTCGCAACTCTGCAGATAACCCAGCACAGACCATGCCGGAACGTCGCAGTTCAATCCCAGGGTAGTCGATGACACCGTCGAACGGGAGCGCCGTGCGTGAGGCGTAAAAAAGCCAGCTCGGCGAGCTGGCTTGAGTCTGCATGAAAAGCCCTGCGGATAGCGCATGCGAAGCGCCCCTTGAACGGCGCCGCGCTTCGCGAATGGAACCGCTCAGAACCCGGCGGCCAGGCCGTCGCGACGGCTGTCGCTCGCCGCCACATAGCCGCGCTCGGGATCGTTGCGATCGAGCTTCCAGATGTACTGGCCGGAGCCGAAGTCCATGTACGGATCGTCGACCGACTTGATCGTGTGGCCGAGCTTCTGCAAGGCTGCGGCGGTGTTCGAATCGAGCGTCGCTTCGACGTCGAGCGTGAAGTCGCGGTTGACCTTCCAGCGCGGCGCATCGCAAGCGGCCTGCGGCTGCTGACCGTAGTCGAGCATCCTGACGATCGATTGCAGATGACCTTGCGGCTGCATGTCGCCGCCCATCACGCCGAAGCTCATCACCGCTTCCTGCTTGCCGTCCACCTGCTGCGTGAGGAACGACGGAATGATCGTGTGGAACGGCCGCTTGCCGCCTTCCACGACGTTCGGCGACTTCGGGTCCATCGAGAAACCGCAGCCGCGATTCTGCATGGAGATGCCGGTGTCCGGCACCACGATGCCCGAACCGAAACCCATATAGTTGGACTGGATGAAGCTGACCATCATGCCGCGCTCGTCGGCCACCGACATATAGATCGTGCCGCCCGCTTTCGGCATGCCGAAGTCGAACGGCGTCGCGCGCTTGTGGTCGATCAGCTTCGCGCGCGAAGTGAGGTAGGCGTCGTCGAGCATCTGCTCGGGCGTGACTTCCATCGAACGCGGATCGGCCACGTAGCGATAGACGTCGGCGAACGCGAGCTTCATCGCTTCGATCTGCAAATGCTGCGATTCGACGTTGTCGACCGCGAGCGCCTTCACATCGAATTTTTCGAGGATGCCCAACGCGATCAGCGCCGCGATGCCCTGCCCGTTCGGCGGAATCTCATGCACGGTGTAGCCGCGATATGCCTTGCCGATCGGCTCGACCCAATCCGCGCGATAGTTGCGCAGGTCGTCGATGGTCAGCGCGCCGCCGCCCTCGCGCGAAAATGCGGCGATCCGCTCGGCGATCTCGCCTTCGTAGTAAGCGCGCGGACCTTGCTCGGCGAGTTTGCGCAGCGTCTTCGCGTGGCCCGGAAAGCGCACCAGCTCGCTCACTTCCGGCGCGCGGCCATGCGGCATGAAGGTTTGCGCGAAGCCCGGCTGGTCTTTCAGGTCGGGCACGGCCGCCGCCCACTTATGGGCGACGATGCTCGCCACCGCGTGACCGCGCTCGGCGATCTCGATCGCCGGCTCCATCAGATCGGCGAACGGCAGCGAGCCGAATTTTTGATGCAGCGCTTCCCAGCCCGCGATCACGCCGGGCACCGTCACCGCATCCCAGCCGCGCACGGGCTGCTTCGCGAGGCCGTTTTGCTCGCCGTACTTGCGCTTGAAATAGTCGACGTTCCACGCCGAGGGCGACACGCCCGACGCGTTCAAGCCGTGCAGCTTCTTGCCGTCCCACACCAACGCGAACGCGTCGCCGCCCAAGCCGCACGACACCGGCTCGACCACCGTGATGGCGGCCGCCGCCGCGATCGCCGCGTCGACGGCATTGCCGCCTTTCCACAGCATGCGCAGCCCCGCCTGCGCGGCAAGCGGATGCGACGTCGACACGATGTTGCGCGCGAATACGGGCAAACGCGGCGTTGGATAAGGGTTTTGCCAGTTGAAGCTGAAGCCAGTCATGGTCGAACACTCTCGAAAGCGCGGCCCGGCGCATGAACATCGCCGCGGCCACAGAAACGGGTAAAAAAAGCGGAACCCCGGATTGCAGCGCGATCCGGCACAAAAAACAAATTCATTTGCGAAATGAATCAATGCATGGCGAGGCTGAATGCCGTCACGCATCGTCGCCGATCGCACGCATCTTGCGCGAGATGGCGGACACGGCTCGCGATGGTCTTACAATACGCTCACCCCGTTCACGCATCGCTCGTTTCCGGCCCGGCTGAGCCCGCCGGCGGCGGGCAGCGCCGATAAAAACCCACGACCCGAGACACATGACCCGAGACCCCCGCCTGACTCTCAATGCCCGGCAACAGGAACTGCTGGAGTGGGTGCAACGCGACGGCTTCGTGACCGTGGACGACCTCGCGGCTCACTTCGACGTGACGCCGCAGACCATTCGCCGCGACGTCAACTGGCTCGCCGACATGAACCTGCTGCGCCGCTATCACGGTGGCGCCAGTTTGCCGACCAGTTCCGAGAACGTGTCCTACACGGCGCGTCAACGGATGTTCCATGACGAGAAACGGCGCATCGCGGCGCTGGTCGCCACGCACATTCCCGACCAGGCCTCGCTGTTCATCAACCTCGGCACCACCACCGAGGAAGTCGCCCGCGCGCTCAACCGGCATCGCGGCCTGCGTGTGATCACCAACAATCTGAATGTCGCCAGCATGATGAGCGGTTATCCGGATTGCGAAGTGCTGGTGACGGGCGGCATCGTGCGGCCGTGGGACAAAGGGATCGTCGGCGAACTGGCGATCGATTTTATCCGCCAGTTCAAGGTGGACTTCGCGATCATCGGCACGTCGAGCATCGAAACGGACGGCACGCTGCGCGATTTCGACACCCGCGAAGTGCGCGTGGCCGAGGCGATCATCCAGCATGCGCGCACCGTCTTTCTCGCCGCCGACAACTCGAAGTTCGGCCGGCCCGCGCTAGTTCGCCAAGGTCATCTCGACCAGATCGACGCCCTTTTCACCGACGCCGCGCCGCCCGCCGAAATGATGGAAACGCTCACCGCCGCCAATTGCCAGGTGTACGTCGCCGGGTAAGGCCAGGCGTTCTCCGCCATGTTGCAGCGCACGCGAAACTTCGAGTGAATTCAAGGATTTGCCCGCTGCCTTGAACCGCCTCGACGGCGCTGGATTGTCAAAGGGAAAATTTACTGGGGCTCCTTTGGTGTTTAACGTGCGGTTGACTACACTCCAGTTCCCCGACGTTCGTTTCGCATTCCGCGTAGCGCCGGTTGCGTGAACCCGTCGCGTAAGCCGTACTTCCCGCCTGATCCTGTAGCGGACCTCACTGGCCTCTGGCCAGTTGCCGGCAAGGCCGTCCGCGTTTGCTTGACATGGAGAGAACGATGCTGAGTCCGCATGAATTCGCCACGCTGTTGCTCGTCAAGGACGCTCCCAATCAGGTCGACATGGAGCGGGAAGAACTCGATGCACTACTGGAACGCCAGTTGGTGCAACTCGAACGGCTCGCATCGGGCAATGAACAATGGCGCGTCACTGAAAGCGGCGATAGCGCACTGAGGGCCATCAAACGTTTTTCCTAGCTACGTTCCAGGTTATGGCTGCAGCCACCGGAGTCGCCAGCCGACATCCGGAGGCGTGAGCTTGGGTTGCGCCGCAGACGTGGCGCGCCCGCGTCGCCTTGACGATGCACCTATTTGCTTCGAGTAATCCGGCCGCCGCCGTGGGACGCGGCCGCTTCGTCGCGCCCCGAGCTAGGCGCGCGCCGTCGCGCCGCAATGCCGCGTGAATTTTATCGAGCTTTATCGAGCGAAAGCCCCGCGGCCCCGGCCGAAGCCGAGCCTCAACCGCTGCGCAAGGTCGGATCGACCGCGGCGCGCCAGCTCAACGCCCTGGCCCGCTGATCGGTGAAGAACGCGACCCACTGGTTGCGCACCTGCGGATCCGCGCTCATGCCTTGACTTGCATAGCGCTGCGCGATCGTGGCCTGAAACGCGCAGTACTGGTCTTTCGACAGCTTGCCGCGCCGGTTCGCCACATAGGCATCGAATAACGTCGCATACACGCCTTGGGCGTCGTTGCCGTAATCGACCGGCTCGGCGCTGCACATCTGCTGCAACGACGCGAACGACGGCGCGCCCATCGTCCCGTTCAGGCTTGGCGTGCCGACGCACCCCGTGAGAAGCGCAGCGGCGCCGATCATCAAAAGTCCACGCATGAATTCCCCTCCAAATGGCTACTGCGCAGAGTATCGTCCGTGGCCGCGCGTTGCGCCACCACTCCACCCGCGAGACGAAGAGGTGAGCCGGAAAACCGAACTTTACTTTTTCGAATATGTTCATTAAAGTTCGAAAACGAACACTGGCGGTTCGATAGACTTTCCATACGATTTCCGACAACACCTAGGGGACACAGCAGGTGACGCAAGGCTCGAGATACGATTTGCTCGTCGTGGGCGGCGGGATCAACGGCGCGGGAATTGCTCGCGACGCGGCGGGCCGCGGCCTGTCGGTGCTGCTGTGCGAACAGGACGACCTCGCGGCGCACACGTCGTCGGCGAGCACCAAACTGATTCACGGCGGCCTGCGCTATCTCGAGTACCGCGAGTTCGGTCTCGTGCGCAAGGCGCTGCAGGAGCGCGAAACGCTGCTGCGCGCCGCGCCGCACATTATGTGGCCATTGCGCTTCGTGATGCCGCACATGCCCGATCTGCGTCCGGCCTGGCTGATTCGCGCCGGCCTGTTTCTCTACGATCACCTCGCCAGGCGCGAACTGCTGCCCGGTTCGCGCGGCATCGTGATGCGCAATCATCCGGCGGGCGCACCGCTCGTCGATTCGATCAAGCGCGGCTTCGTGTATTCGGACGGCTGGGTCAACGACGCGCGGCTCGTCGTCCTGAACGCGCTGGATGCCCAGGAGCGCGGCGCGAAAATCCTCACGCGCACGAAGCTCGTCAGCGCGGTGCGCGCGGGCGGCGAATGGCGCGCGCAACTCAAGCGCGCGGACGGCACGCTGCTCGACGTTCGCGCAGCCTCGATCGCCAACGCCGCGGGCCCGTGGGTCGGCGAACTGCTGCAAGGCGCGCTCGGCCGCAAGGCGTCGCATAGCGTGCGCCTCGTGAAAGGCAGCCATATCGTCACGCGGCGCCTGTTCGAACACGATCACGCGTACATCTTCCAGAATCCCGACAAGCGGATCATCTTCGCGATTCCGTACGAGCACGATTACACGCTGATCGGCACGACGGATATCGAATACCGCGGCGACCCCTCGCAGGTGGCGATCAACGCGGAGGAAATCCAGTACCTGTGCGATTCGATCAACCGCTACTTCAAGGAAAAGATCTCGCCGGCCGACGTGCGCTGGACCTATTCGGGCGTTCGGCCGCTGCTCGAGGAAGAAGGCGCGGACAATCCGTCGGCGGTCACGCGCGATTACTCGCTCGAACTCGACGCGCCCGCGGACGAGGCGCCGCTGCTCTCGGTGTTCGGCGGCAAGATCACCACCTTTCGCAAGCTCGCTGAAGAAGCCGTCGACAAACTCGCGCAAGCGCTGGGCGGCAACGCGAACGCCGCACCCTCGTGGACGGCCGGCGCGCCCTTGCCCGGCGGCGACATCGCGCACGCGAACTTCGAGCGCTTCGTCACCGAATTCAAGCAGCAGCATGCCTGGCTGCCGGCCGACCTGGCTTACCGCCTCGCCCGCGCATACGGCACGCGCGTCGAGCGCGTGATCGGCAACGCGCGCTCGGTGGCCGATCTCGGCCGCGCATTCGCGCCGGGTCTGTACGAGGCCGAGCTGGTTTATCTGCGCGACACCGAATGGGCGCGCAGCGCTCAGGACGTGCTATGGCGCCGTTCGAAACTCGGGCTGCATGTCGAGCCGGGCACGCTCGATTCGATCACGCACGACATCGACGCGTGGTTCGCACGCGAACCGGTGCGACAGAGCGCATAGTTAGACTCTCGACGCAGCCGTCGCAACGCACCGCGCTCGCGGCTCACGTGAACCCGACCGATTCACCCCTCGGCTAGACGAAGCCGGCACGCACGAAACCATTGCGGCCCGCTCAAAACAACAAGCCGTTCCCGTCGCCGGTCCGCAGTCCGGCGATCCATAAAACGCATGGAGAAGAGACAATGCAGGATCAGTACATCCTCGCGCTCGACCAAGGCACCACCAGTTCGCGTGCGATGCTATTCGACCGGCTCGGCAATATCGTGTCGACCGCTCAGAAGGAATTCCAGCAAATCTATCCGCATCCGGGCTGGGTCGAGCACGATGCGCAGGAAATCTGGTCGACGCAAGCCGGCGTCGCCGCCGAAGCCGTGACGCGCGCCGGCATGAACGGCACCTCGATCGCCGCGATCGGCATCACCAATCAACGCGAAACCACGGTCGTGTGGGACCGCGAAACCGGCCATCCCGTCTATAACGCGATCGTCTGGCAAGACCGCCGCACCGCCGACTTCTGCGACCAGCTCAAGGAGCGAGGTCTGGAGGAAAAGGTCCGCGCGAAAACCGGCCTGCCGATCGACTCGTACTTCTCGGCCACCAAGATTCGCTGGATTCTCGACAACGTCGAAGGCGCGCGCGAAAAGGCGAGGCAAGGCCGCCTCGCATTCGGCACGGTCGATAGCTGGCTGGTGTGGAATTTCACCAAGGGCGGCCTGCATGTCACCGACGTGACCAACGCATCGCGCACGATGCTCTTCAACATCCATACGCTGAAGTGGGACGACGAACTGCTCGACGCGCTCGACATTCCGCGCAGCATGTTGCCGGAAGTGCGGGCATCGTCGGAAGTCTATGGGCCGACCAAGACCACCGTGTTCGCCTCGAAGATTCCGCTCGCGGGCATCGCCGGCGATCAGCACGCCGCGCTGTTCGGGCAGATGTGCACGCAGTCGGGCATGGTGAAGAACACCTACGGCACGGGCTGCTTCCTCGTGATGAACACCGGCGACAAGCCGATCGAGTCGAAGAACAATCTCGTCACCACGATCGCCTGGCAAATCGGCGATCAGATCAACTACGCGCTCGAAGGCAGCATCTTCATTGCCGGCGCGGTGGTGCAATGGTTGCGCGACGGCCTCGGCATCATCAAGAGCGCGGCGGAAATCGAAACGCTGGCGCGCAGCGTGCCGCATTGCGACGGCGTGTACCTGGTGCCGGCCTTCGCCGGGCTCGGCGCGCCGCATTGGAATGCACGCGCGCGCGGCACGCTGTTCGGCGTGACGCGCGGCACGACCTCCGCGCATATCGCACGCGCAGCGCTCGACTCGATCGCCTATCAATCGCTCGACGTGCTGAAGGCCATGGAAGCCGATTCCGGCATTCGCATCGGCGAATTGCGCGTGGACGGCGGCGCCTGCGCGAATAATCTGCTGATGCAATTCCAGGCCGACATTCTCGGCGTCGACGCGGTACGCCCGAAGGTTGCCGAAACGACCGCGCTGGGCGCGGCCTATCTGGCCGGCCTCGCGGTCGGCTATTGGAAGGACGTGGACGAACTCCAGAACCAGTGGAAGCTGGACCGCCGCTTCACACCCGCGCTGCCGCACGCCGACGTCAAGCAGTGCCTCGACGGCTGGCAACGCGCGATCCGCGCCGCCAAGGCCTGGGCCGACGCGTCCTGAGCGTCCTGACCGACCCGCGCGGCCCAAACCCGCTTGACCCCAAGCTCTCGATGCAACGAAGCCGCTTATCCGGCGGCTTCCTGACAACCCTGTTTCGGATCAACCTTCGATGTCTCCTTACATTGCGGAATTCATCGGCACGGCGCTGGTGGTGCTGCTCGGCGACGGCGCCGTCGCCAATGTGCTGCTCGCGCGCACCAAAGGCAAAGGCGCGGACCTGATCGTGATCGTGATGGGCTGGGCGATGGCCGTGTTCATCGCCGTCTACGTCACCGCGTCGTTTAGCGGGGCGCACCTGAATCCTGTCGTGACGGTGAGTCTCGCACTGGCCGGCAAGTTCGCCTGGGCCAAGGTGCCCGGCTACATCGCGGCGCAGATGCTCGGCGGCATGGCGGGCGCGCTGCTCGTGTGGGTCGCGTATCGCCAGCATTTCGCGAAAGAAGGCGATGCCGATGTGAAGCTCGGCGTGTTCTGCACGTCGCCGGCGATTCGCAGCGTGCCGCACAACCTGTTGACTGAAATGATCGCGACGTTCGTGCTGATTCTCGGCGTGCTGTATCTGGCTGCGCCCGAAGTGGGTCTCGGCGCGCTCGACGCGTTGCCGGTCGGCCTGCTGGTGCTCGGCATCGGCATCTCGCTCGGCGGCCCGACCGGCTATGCAATGAGCCCGGCGCGCGACTTGTCGCCGCGTCTGATGCACGCGCTGCTGCCGATTCCCGGCAAGCGCGACAGCGACTGGCGTTATGCGTGGATTCCGGTGTTCGGTCCGCTGGTGGGCGGCGCGGTGGCAGCGGGGCTGTATTTGTACCTGCACACGCACTGACCTTGCGGCCAGGCAATGCGGTTAAGAAGCGGTGGTTAAAGAGCGGGCACGAAGCCGCGGTCAAGAAGCGCGCGAACGCAAAGCAGCGGCGTCGCGCAGGCTGCGCCAAAGCACGTATCATGGCGCTTTTCAATCCGCGCCCGAGCTTGCTTTCGCCTGGCTCACGCGCTTTCCGCTTTCCGTTTCAAGGCATGATCGACCACCTCATCTGTGACTGCGACGGCGTGCTCGTCGACAGCGAAATCATCGCCGACCGCGTAATGGTCGAAACGCTGACCGCCGCCTTCCCCGGTCTCGACTTCGAAGCGGTCGTCAAAACGGCCTTTGGCCAGCAAACCTCGCGCTTTCTCGAAGGCATCGAGAAGTCGTTCGATATCGTGCTGCCCGCGGACTTTCTCGCGACCGTCGAACATCAGGTCGAACTCGCGCTCGCCGCATCGCTCAGCCCGATCAACGGCGTGCGCGACGCATTGCAACGCGTCACGCTGCCGGCCGCGGTCGTGTCGAATAGCCGGATGGCGCGCGTGCATGCCTCGGTGCGGCGCGCGGGCTTGCAGCAGATTTTCGGCGAGCGAATCTTCAGCGCCGAACAGGTGGCGCGGCCCAAGCCTTATCCCGATGTCTATCGCTTCGCCGCGCAGACGCTGGGCGTGGATCCGTCACGATGCATCGTCGTGGAAGACAGCGTGGCCGGTTTGAACGCGGCGCGCGCGGCGGGCATGAAGACGATCGCGTTCGTCGGCGCGAGCCATATTCCCGACGGGTACGCGGACGCGCTGCGCAACATGGGCATGACGCGCATCATGAAGCACATGGATCAACTGCCCGCGCTGATCGAGGCGGGCGTGCGCGGCGAGTTCAGAGACGTGCAGTCGTAGCCGTTTCGCTTCGCGGCGCGAGCCACAAAAAAGGCCGACTGCGCAACAGTCGGCCTTGTCGTTTGAGCGGCGTGCCGGATCATCCGGCGCCGCACATGCCGCGCTTCAGGCTTCGGCCACGCATTCCCGCGCCGCCGCCAGCGCCTCGCGAAACGCCACCAGTTCGGCGATCGTCAGCATCGGCAGATCGTGTTGCCGTGCGAAGCGCTCGACGTCCGCGCCGCGCGTCATCGTGCCGTCCGCGTTCATCAGTTCGCACAGCACGCCGGCCGGCTTCAGACCCGCGAGAATCGCCAGGTCGACCGTCCCCTCGGTGTGACCGCGACGCGCGAGCACGCCGCCGGGCATCGCCCGCAACGGGAACACGTGGCCCGGCCGCACGATGTCGGCGGGCTTCGCCGTATCGGCGATCGCGGCGCGAATCGTCGTCACGCGATCGAGCGCGGATACGCCGGTGGTCACGCCGTCGCGCGCCTCGATCGACACGGTGAACGCGGTGCCGTGACGGCTTTCGTTGTTGACGGCCATCGGCGGCAGTTCGAGCGCGCGGATCTTCTCGTCGGGCAGGCATAGGCAGACGATGCCGCTGCATTCGCGGATCAGCAGCGCCATGGTTTCGACGGAAAGACGCTCGGCGGACACGATCAGATCGGCTTCGTTCTCGCGGTCGTGGTCGTCCTGCAGGACGACGGCGCGGCCATCGCGCATGGCTTGCAAGGCGGCGGCGATGCGCGGCGGAACGGCTTCGGTGGCGAGCAGCGGGAGATCGAGGAATGCATCGGGTGCAATCGTCGACGGTGCGGGAAAAGCAGCAAAAGACATGATTGAAACGCTCATCGCAAAAGTTGGGCGAGAAACGTTTCAGGGCATTGCAAACAGACAAGGACGCGCCGTTGAACGCCGCCCGAAGCGCCGTTCACGCACCGCTCGAATGACTCGCGGCGCCACGGAAAACGTAGATGACTATCTGCACATCTTCTTCCATCCGGACTCTGACCGTCGGCTCTGGCTTCGCACCAGATCTGCTGACCCCGCTACGGCTTTCGATACGCTGAGAACCTGAACGACGCGGGCGCTCGCGGGCTCGCCGGCTCACGCTTTCGCGCTGCCGGCATACCGCCGGTGGGGAATTTCGCCCCGCCCTGAAGACGCACTGATTGCCGGATCGACCGGCTGGCAAAGCATACAGCAGTCGCGCGCGGCTCGCAGCGCAACCCTACTGGACAGACGGGCATCGCCAGGGCAGCGCCGCGGCGCGCGCGTCCGCCCACACCATTCCATCAAACCGGCGCGGCCTCGCGCGTCGTCTCGTGCGGCGCGGGCACGTCCCAACGCGGCGGCGTCTCCGCCTTCAGCGTGACGCGAAACGCGCGCGCTTCCGTGTCACCGGGATTGCGCAGGCTATGCGGCTGATCGGCATCGAACACGATCGCGTCACCCGTGGCGAGCAACTGGCGTTGATCGTGCACGCTGACTTCCAGCGTGCCTTCGCTCACCACCAGATTCACCGTCGTGCCCGGCGCGCGGCGCGTGCCGGCTTCGGTGTGCAACGGCGCGATGCGCAACTCGTGAAACTCGGCGGCAGTCGGTTCGGCGTCGGGATAGAGCGGCCGCGCCGAATAGCGCCCGTTCGAGCTGACCACGCGCGACGAGCGCTCCGCCGGCAGATGCTCGAAGCCGTTCGTCGCATGCCGCCGCAAGAACGCCGCCACCGACACCTTCAACGCCGCCGCCACCTTGCACAGCACCTTGATGGACGGCACGCTGCGCGCCGATTCGATCTGCGCGAGCATCGCGCGCGACACGCCGGAAGCGCGAGCCAATGCGTCGAGCGAGAGTTGCCGCTCGGCGCGCAAACGCGCGAGATTCACGCCGACCAGATGCTCCAGTGCATCGAAGGGTTCGGATGCACGCGGCGACGTGCCGGGGTCGGCGGCGGGATCGCGAACCAGCGCAAGCGGGGAATGCATGATTGCCTCCTGTAGCGCCGCCGGACGGCGGGCAAGCGGTTAGTGGAAGCAAGATAGCATCGGGTCCAGCCGCGCCCAACGAAGTTATCTTCACACTGTTATCAGCATTGCGGAGGACGCTTCCCGCAAAGCTTGTGCGAATTTTTTATATGGGCCGAGCGCCGCGGCTGAGCGGCGCACGCGCGGTCAGGCGCGCTGCGTCACCACCGCTTCCGGCGAATCCATGCGCGCGGCGAACCACGTCAGCAGCAACGCGGCCACGCTCACCGCCGCCGCGACCCACGGCAACGTATCGAGCGAATGGCCGTGATCGATCACGAGACCGCCGAGCCACGCGCCGCCCGCATTGCCCACATTGAACGCGCCGATGTTCAGCGTCGAGGCCAGATTCGGCGCCGCAGCCGCCTTCTCGACCACGCGCATCTGCAGCGGCGGCACCGTCGCGAATGCCGCGATGCCCCACACGAAGATCGTGATCGCCGCGGCCACCTGCGAATGGCTGGTGCGCGCAAAGATCGCCATCACCACCGCGAGCGCGACCAGGATGCCCATCAGCGAAGGCATCAGCGCGCGGTCGGCGAGCTTGCCGCCCACCGTATTGCCGATCGTGAGGCCCACGCCGAACAGCACCAGAATCAGCGTGACGCCGCGCGGCGAGAAGCCGCTCACCTGTTCGAGAATCGGCGCGATATAGGTGAACACGACGAACACGCCGCCGAAGCCGAGCACCGTCATCGCGAGCGCGGTCCAGACTTGCGGGTCTTTCAGCACGCGCACTTCATGACCGAGACCGAGCGGCCCGGCATCGTGACGATTCGGCACCAGCGCCGTCACGCCCGCCAGCGACAGCACGCCCAATGCGCTGACGATCCAGAACGCCGCGCGCCAGCCGAATTGCTGGCCGATGAACGTGCCGAACGGCACGCCCAGCACATTCGCCAGCGTCAGGCCGGTGAACATCAGCGCAATCGCGCTCGCGCGCTTCTCGGCGGGCACGAGCGAAGCCGCGACCACCGCGCCGATGCCGAAGAACGAGCCGTGCGCGAACGACGTCACCACGCGCGCGATCATCAGCACCGAATAACTGGACGCGATTGCGCACAGCGTATTGCCGACGATGAACACGCCCATCAGCAACTGCAACGCCAGCTTGCGCGGCATCTTGCTGGTGAGCACCGCGAGCAGCGGCGCGCCGACCGCGACGCCCAGCGCATAGCCGCTCACGAGCAAGCCGGCCGATGGAATCGACACGGCCAGGTCGTGCGCGACCTCGGGCAACAGACCCATGATCACGAATTCGGTCGTACCGATCGCGAATGCGCTGATGGCCAGCGCGAGCAATGGAATGGGCATGCTTCTACTCCAGGTTCTCAAGTTGAGCGTGATCGCCGTGGCGCAGCGCGGTCACGAATTCGATGACGACGCCCGGCGCGAGCGCGACGAACAGTTGCAGTTCGGCGGGTTGCGCGCGCATCCGAGGCACTCGCGCGAGCCGATAGTCCACGCCGGCCGCATGCAAACGGTCGAGCAGCGCCTGCCATTCGGCGGCGCCCTCCAGCCGGAATGCGATGTGGTCGATGCGCGGCGTCGAACGTCCCGCTTGCCCGGGCGCCGTCGCCTCGATCAGATGGATGACCGGGCGACCGTTCGCGTACAGCCAATGGCCATCGATCGAAAACGGCGGACGCGCGCCGTCCGCCAGCCCGACGACGCCGACAAAAAAACGTCGGACGGTGTCGGGTTCGGCGGTGACGATCGTCGCGTGATCGAGTTGCATGGCGTGAGCGGCTGGCCGCACCAGGGTTTTCGAGGACTGGATTGTCGCCGCCACACGTGGTTTTGATAATTGGCGTAGCATTTGAAGCATTATCAAATCCAAATTGAAAGTCGGACGACGATGGATAACCTCGGTGATATCCGCCTCTTCGTGGAAGCCGCGCAGCAGGGCAGTCTGTCGGCGGCGGGCCGCAAGCTGGGTTTGACGCCCGCCGCGGCGAGCGCACGCCTCGCGAAGCTCGAAGCCGGCCTGAAAGCCCGGCTCTTCGAGCGCACCACCCGGCAACTCAGGCTCACCGACGAAGGCCGCCTGTACCTGAACTGCTGCCGCCAGGCGCTGCAATCGCTCGACGACGCCGAAGCCGCGCTGCAAGCGGGCCAGGGCGTGGTGCGCGGCAAGGTGCGCATCTCCGCGACGTCCGACTTCGGCCGCAATCTGCTGATGCATTGGCTGGACGAGTTCAACGCGCTCTACCCGGAAGTGACCTTCGCGCTCACGCTGTCGGATTCGCTGTCGAATCTGGTGCAGGAGGACATCGATCTGGCGATCCGCTTCGGCGTGCCGCAGGACAGTTCGCTCGTCGCGCGCAAGCTGGCGCCGAACCGGCGCGTGCTGTGCGCATCGCCCGACTACATCGCGCGCAAGGGCGAACCCAGGGACCCGCACGACCTCGCGAATTTCGACTGCATCGTGCTCGGCACCGCGTCCGGCCCGGTCAACGAATGGCGCTTCACCCGCGGCGATGAAGTACAGAGCTACACGGTGCCGCTCGAAACGGCCCGCGAGACGAACGACGGCGCGGTCGCCCGCGAATGGGCGCTGCGCGGCTACGGCATCGCGATCAAGTCGATGTGGGACGTGGAAGCGGATCTGCGCACCGACGGCCTGAAAACCCTGCTGCCGGAGTGGCGCTATCCCGATGCGCCGCTGCACGCGCTCTACCATCGCAACCGCTTCATGGCGCCGCGCGTGCGCGCGCTGCTGGATTTCTTGAGCGAGCGCTTCGCGCAGGTGTCGGACGAACTGGAAGGCTTGCTGGGCCTGCCGCCGGAGCGGCCGCGCGCGAACGGAGCGGCCGAAACCCCATCCGATGAAGGGCTATAATATTGAGCTACGCGGCAAACCTGCATTGAAAAGGCGACAGCGCCGCTCCGCGGCCCGCCCGCATGTTTCGCCCCTCTTCACCTTTTAATTGACGCCCCCAGGTTAACCACTGCGACCGGCGAAATTCGATGACCAAGAAAGTTTATGTAAAGACCTTTGGCTGCCAGATGAACGAGTACGACTCCGACAAGATGGTCGACGTACTCGGCGCGGCTGAAGGGCTCGTCAAGACCGACACGCCGGAAGACGCGGACGTCATTCTGTTCAACACCTGCTCGGTGCGCGAAAAAGCCCAGGAAAAAGTGTTCTCCGACCTGGGCCGCGTGCGCGAACTGAAAGAAGCGAATCCCAACCTGATCATCGGCGTGGGCGGCTGCGTGGCGAGCCAGGAAGGCGCGTCGATCGTGTCGCGCGCGCCATATGTCGATCTGGTGTTCGGTCCGCAAACGCTGCACCGTCTGCCGCAAATGATCGACAAGCGCCGCGAAACCGGCCGCGCGCAAGTCGACATCTCGTTCCCCGAAATCGAAAAGTTCGACCATCTGCCGCCCGCGCGCGTGGAAGGTCCGAGCGCATTCGTGTCGATCATGGAAGGCTGCAGCAAGTATTGCAGCTACTGCGTCGTGCCGTACACGCGCGGCGAGGAAGTGTCGCGCCCGCTCGACGACGTGCTGACCGAGATCGCCGGTCTCGCCGATCAGGGCGTGCGCGAAGTCACGCTGCTCGGCCAGAACGTGAACGCTTATCGCGGCGCGCTCACGTTGGGCGCCGCCGAAATCGCCGACTTCGCGACGCTGATCGAATACGTCGCGGAGATTCCGGGCATCGAACGGATTCGCTACACCACGTCGCATCCGAAGGAATTCACGCAGCGCCTGATCGACGCCTACGCAAAGGTGCCGAAGCTCGTCAGCCACCTGCATCTGCCGGTGCAGCACGGCTCCGATCGCATTCTGATGGCGATGAAGCGCGGCTACACGGTGCTCGAATACAAGTCGGTGATCCGCAAGCTGCGCGCGATCCGCCCCGACCTGTCGCTGTCCACGGACATGATCGTCGGCTTTCCCGGCGAGACGGAAGAAGACTTCGACAAGATGATGGCGCTGGTGCACGAGATGAAGTACGACACCAGTTTCTCGTTCATCTACAGCCCGCGTCCGGGCACGCCCGCCGCGAATCTGCACGACGACACGCCGCGCGAGGTGAAGCTCAAGCGCCTGCAACATTTGCAGGCTACGATCGAAGAGAACGTGCAGCGCATCAGCGATTCGATGGTCGGCAAGATCGAGCGCATTCTGGTCGAGCGCCCGGCGCGCAAGGACCCGAACGAACTCGCGGGCCGCACGGAGAACAACCGTGTGGTGAACTTCCCGGCGCCGCTGGCTTCGCACGCGCGGCTGATCGGCCAGATGGTCGACGTGAAGATCGTCCACGCGTACCCGCATTCGCTGCGCGGCGAACTCGTGCTGGTGCACGACGACGTTCGTCCCGAAGCAAGCGCCCTTGCGGCAGCGGCCACCACTCACTGAGCGACGCGCGCCAGCGTCACGAACCGACAGGATCGATCCTCCGCCTTGAAGACCACTCAGCAGCATCTGGAATTCACCGCACCGCGCGACGACAACGCGCGGCTCGCCAACCTCTGCGGCCCGCTCGACGAAAATCTGCGGCAGATCGAGCAGGCGCTCGACGTGACGCTGCAACGCCGTGGCCACCGCATCACGATCCGCGGGCGCGGCGCGAAACTCGCGCTCACGGCGCTCGAAAACTTCTACAACAACGCGCGCGAGCCGCTGTCGGTCGACGACATCCAGCTCGCGCTCGTCGAAGTGCGCCACCCGGCGCGGCATCGCACGAACGGCAATGGCAACGGCCATGGCGATGCGGCGGTCGATCCGCGCTTTCCCGGCAATCCCGATCATCCGTTCGACGAACCCGCCGACAACGGCGAGGACGACCTCGAAGAGTTGGGTCCGAAGCTGTACACGCGGCGCGCCGATCTGCGCGGCCGCACGCCGGCGCAACGCGACTATCTGAAGCAGATCATCTCGCACGACGTGACCTTCGGCGTCGGTCCGGCGGGCACGGGCAAGACCTATCTGGCGGTGGCTTGCGCAGTGGACGCGCTGGAGCGCGATCAGGTCAAGCGCATCGTGCTGACGCGGCCGGCCGTCGAAGCCGGCGAGCGTCTCGGCTTCCTGCCGGGCGATCTGGCGCAGAAGGTCGATCCGTATCTGCGCCCGCTCTACGACGCGCTGTACGACCTGCTCGGTTTCGACAAAACCGCCAAGATGTTCGAGCGGCAGATGATCGAAATCGCGCCGCTCGCATACATGCGCGGGCGCACGCTGAATCATGCGTTCATCATTCTCGACGAGGCGCAGAACACCACGCCCGAACAGATGAAGATGTTCCTCACGCGCATCGGCTTCGGCTCGAAGGCGGTGGTCACGGGCGACACGACCCAGGTCGACTTGCCGCGCGGCGCGAAGAGCGGGCTGATCGAAGCGCAGCAGGTGCTGTCGGATGTGCGCGGCATTGCGCTCACGCGCTTCACCAGTGCGGACGTGGTGCGGCATCCGCTGGTCGCGCGAATTGTGGAGGCGTACGATGCGCATTCGCAGAAAACGGCCAATCCGGCGGATTCGCGCTGAGCCGCGCCCATTTGCGTCGAGCCGCGCCGAATGCCACGGCATAGGCCGCGGAAAACAAAGCAACAAGAGCAACAAAATCCATCACGCATGAGCCGCGCCCCGAAACTGACGTTGAATCTGCAATTCCCCGCCGCCAAAGCCTGGCCGGAACACAAGGCGCTGCTGCCGCGCGCCGCCGTGGCCGGCTGGATCAAGGCGGCGCTTTTCGCGGACGGCGAGCTGACCGTGCGTTTCGTCGATGCCGAAGAAGGCCGCACGCTGAATCGCACCTATCGCGGCAAGGACTATCCGACCAACGTGCTGACCTTCGCCTACGCCGAATCGGAAGACGATCCGGTGACGGGCGACCTGATCCTGTGCTGCCCGGTGGTCGAACAGGAAGCCGCCGAGCAGAACAAGCCGCTGATCGCGCACTACGCGCATCTGCTGGTGCACGGCACGCTCCATGCCCAGGGCTACGACCACGAAGTCGAGGAAGAAGCCGAGGAAATGGAAGCGCTCGAAACGGAAATCCTCGGCAAGCTGGGTTTTCCCGATCCGTACCAATAGCCGCCGCCAACCCCGTTCAAACCGACCGTGAGCACCTCTTCCCCCGAAGCCGACACGCGAACGCCCTGCCCCGACTATCCGCCGGCGCTCGGCGAATCGCGGCTCCTGACGGACGAGGAACTGCGCGCGTCGCTCGAATGCACGTTGCGCGATTGGGACCGCGCAAGCGATCTGTGGCTGTTCGGCTACGGCTCGCTGATCTGGAACCCCGGCCTGCCGACGCTCGAAGCCACCCGCTCCAAGGTGCACGGCTATCACCGCGGGCTGTATTTGTGGTCGCGCGTGAATCGCGGCACGCCCGAGCAGCCTGGCCTCGTGCTCGCGCTCGATCGCGGCGGCTCGTGCACCGGCATCGCGTTCCGCCTCGCCGCGGAGGGCGCGATGCCGCATCTGGAAGCGCTTTGGCGCCGCGAAATGGCGATGGGTTCGTACCGCCCGGCATGGCTGCCGTGCGTGCTCGCCGACGGCCGGCGCGTCGACGCGCTCGCCTTCGTGATGCGCCGCGACGTGCCGAGTTACACCGGCAAGCTGCGCGACGAGGTCGTCAAAACGGTATTCGGCTGCGCGTGCGGACGCTACGGCACGACGCTCGACTATGTCAGCCGCACGGTCCACGCGCTGCGCGAAAGCGGCATGCCCGACCGTGCGCTCGAAGCGCTGCTAGAACGGTGTCAGGCGGCCGGGCAAGCGGACGGCCGCCGCTCGAACCAGTGAGTTGTTTGCACGCTCACCGGCGCGCCGCCGGTGAGGCCTGTGTGAAACCCCTGCGCGGTCGTCGAACGCGGTAACGGTCGATGCGCCGCCCGCCTGCCGAACGGAACGCGCCCGCCGCAAGCATGCTCATCGCGTAACCAGCCGCGCTTTTTTGCTTCGGAACGCTTTTCCCCGCGTAATCAGTTAGGATTGACCTACGCTTCGCCTGCGCGACGGGGCGGTTTCACCGTTGCTTCACTCATCGCCAGCCAGGCGGGACACGGTCCTGCCATGTGCGTGGTGTATCCTTAATGCTCTGCAACAGCGCGCCCAGTCTTGCCGGGCGCACTACCATGAACGACACGTATCCCAGTCGACGCCAACTCGACAAACCGCACGAAAAACGCTCACTTCTCGAGCGTCTGACCGACTTCATTTCGCCCGAGCCCGACTCGCGCGCCGAACTTCTGGAAATCCTGCAGGACGCGCACGAGCGCAACCTGATCGACGCCGACTCGCTGTCGATGATCGAAGGCGTATTCCAGGTCTCCGAACTCAGCGCCCGCGACATCATGGTGCCGCGCGCGCAAATGGACGCGATCAACATCGCGGAAAGCCCCGCGGAATTCATTCCCTACGTGCTGGAAAAAGCGCACTCGCGCTATCCGGTCTACGAAGGCAATCGCGACAACATCATCGGCGTGCTGCTCGCCAAGGACCTGCTGCGCTATTACGCCGAAGAGGAATTCGACGTGCGCGGCATGCTGCGCCCCGCCGTCTTCATTCCCGAATCCAAGCGCCTGAACGTGCTGCTGCACGACTTTCGCGTGAATCGCAATCACCTCGCGGTGGTGGTCGACGAATACGGCGGCGTGGCCGGCCTGATCACGATCGAGGACGTGCTGGAGCAGATCGTCGGCGACATCGAGGACGAATACGATTTCGACGAGGAAAGCGGCAACATCATCGCGTCGCCGGACGGGCGTTTCCGCGTTCGCGCGCTCACCGAGATCGAGCAGTTCAACGAGGCCTTCGGCACCCATTACTCGGACGAGGAAGTCGATACGATCGGCGGCCTCGTCACGCATCACTTCGGGCGAGTGCCGCATCGCGGCGAAAAGGTCCGCCTCGACGACCTGATCTTCGAAATTCTGCGCGGTGATGCCCGCCAGATCCACATGCTGCTGGTGCGCCGCGATCCGCTCGCCGGCCAGCGCGAGCGCGAAGCACAGCACGTTCAAACCTGACCGGCTTCGTTTCTTCGCTTCCCAACTCCTCACGCCGACCGCGCAATAATGGCCGACCCGATTACCACCCGTTCGCGCAGCGGCGTGAGCGCCGCTGCCGCCGACACCCGCGGCCGCGCGCTGCCCCGCTGGCATTACCTCGTCGCACTGGCCGCCGGTGCGGCGAACACGCTGTCGTTCGCGCCCACGCCGCATGGCGGCTGGCTCGAACTCGTCATCTTCACGTTCTTTTTCGCGTGGCTCACGCGCAGCACCGGCTGGAAAAGCGCCGCGCTGACGGGCGGCGCCTTCGGCTTCGGCAACTTCGTCTCGGGCGTCTGGTGGCTGTACGTCAGCATGCACGACTACGGCGGCATGGCCGCGCCGCTCGCGGGCGCGGCGGTGGTGCTGTTCTCCTTGTATCTGGCGCTCTATCCCGCGCTGGCCGCCGGCGTGTGGTCGTTTTGCGCCGGCCACGCGCGCAACGGCGCGTCCAACACCGACAAACCGTTTTCCCCGACGTGGCACGGCGCGCTCGCCTTCGCGAGCGCCTGGGCGATTAGCGAATGGCTGCGCGGCCTGATATTCACCGGTTTTCCGTGGCTCGCGAGCGGTTATGCACAGGTGGATGGACCGTTCGCCGGTTTCGCGCCGGTGGCGGGCGTGTATGGCGTCGGCTGGATATTGGCGCTGACGGCGGCGCTGATCGTGCAGGCGCTGCTGCCGCTGCTGCCCGCGCGCGTGTTGGCCGACAGCGGCGGCAGTCAACCCACCGGCTCTGAACGCAGCATTGCGCGCATCGCGGTTCCCGGCGGCATCGCGTTGGCGCTGATCGCGGCCGGCCTGCTGCTGCCGCTCGTGCAATGGACGGTGCCCGCCAACGCGCCACTGACGGTGCGCCTCCTGCAAGGCGACGTGAAACAGGAAATGAAGTTCGAGGAATCCGGTATGCGCGCCGCGATCGAGCAGTATCAGCAGATGATTACGTCAAAGCCCGCCGACCTCATCATCACGCCGGAAACCGCCATTCCCGTGCTCGCGCAGCAGTTGCCGCCGCGGTTCGCGTCGGCGGTGCGCGATTTCTCGGATTCGACCGGCAGCGCGATCCTGTTCGGCGCGATCGGCGGCACCATCACGCCGGAAGGCCGGGTGGTCGACTATACGAACAGTCTGTTCGGCGTCACGCCCGGCACCCGCGACGTGTATCGCTACGACAAACATCACCTCGTGCCGTTCGGCGAATTCGTGCCGTGGGGCTTTCGCTGGTTCGTCAATCTGATGAGCATTCCGCTTGGCGATTTCGCGCGCGGCGCGCCGGTGCAGAAGCCGTTCATCGTGCATAACCAGCCGGTCGCGGTCGACATCTGCTACGAGGACATTTTCGGCGAGGAGATCGCGCGCACCATTCGCGAGAGCGACACGCCAGCCGGCGTGCTGATCAACTCCACCAACCTCGCCTGGTTCGGCGACACCATCGCGCTCGACCAGCATCTGCAGATCGCGCGCATGCGTTCGCTGGAGACGGGCCGGCCCATGCTGCGTGCCACCAACACCGGCATGACCGCCGCGATCGACGCCAACGGCAAGGTGCTCGGACGGCTGACGCCGTACACGATCGGCTCGCTCGATCTGACGGTGCAAGGCACTTCGGGCAGCACGCCCTATGTGACGAGCGGCAACAATACGGTGCTGGCGGTTTCGTTGCTGCTGCTGGCGTTTGGGTTTGCATTCGGGCCGGGGATAACGCGGCGCCGGAATGGAAACAATAAGCCGCAGTAAATCCTGCGTCACCGCGCCGTCCGTTCATGCGTGAAAGCGGCGCGGTGAATTCATCGCCGAACATCAACCCTCAATAGAAAAACGCGCGCTGACGGGATTCCGCCAGCGCGTTTTCCATAAATCAGGCGTTACTGATTCGAAGCGATCCGCTGCTGAATATGCTGCGCACGCGCCGGTGAAGCGGGATGCGAACTCAATATGCTCGATTTGCCGCCGTCCGCCTGCGCGAGTTTGTTAAATGCCGTCACCAATCCCGACGGATCGAGCTTCTTCTTTTTCTGCAAATCGAACGAATAATCGTCGGCCGCGCTTTCCTGGGCTTGCGAGAATTGCGCGTTAATCAGCTTCTCGGAAAACTCGCCGAGCTGCGAACCGGACAGCGCCGCCGCCACGCCGCCCGTTGAAGACGCCACCGAGCGCACCGCCGAGGTCGCGTATGCGACCTGCATCGCCTTCTTCGTATGGCCCAATGCCACGTGGCCCATTTCGTGGCCGACCACGCCGCGCACTTCGCTGTCGTTCATCATGTCCATCAGGCCGCTGTAGACGCGCACACAGCCGTTGGCCATTGCCCAGGCGTTGACGTCCTTCGTGAGATACACCTTGTAGTTCACCGGCGTGCCGTTGATGTTGTCGCCCAGTTGCGCGGCGATCTTGTCGAGGCGCTTCTGGTACTTGCTGTTCGGCGCGGCGATCTTGTTTTCGCTGTCCAGTTGCGCGCAGGACTTGTCGCTCAGCGCGCGCACGTCGGTGTCGCTCAAGGTGGCGGCCTGGGTGGCCAAGTGGCCGGACTGGATCAAGGCGGACGGATCGACATTGCCGACACTGGAGCATGCGGCAAGCAACGCGAACGCCGAAGCGGCGATGACGAGGCGATACTGTTTCATCGTGGAAGTCTCTTTGCGATGTTATTGATTTCGGCGACGCGCTTTTAATGCGCCGCCCCATTCGCAATGGCCGCCTACTGCCGACAAATAAAATCAGTGTATGTCGATTGCATCAGCCATTGCGCCACGCGCGCAGACAAAAAAAACGCCTGACGAGCAGGCGTTTTTTACCACGATGCAAGGTTTTATTCATGCTTTTGCAAGCTTGAATGACCTCAATTTTCAAAGTTGCCGCGAATTCGGGCAAGCATTCGTTCACGACGGCCGCATCGCCGGCGCGGTGCTTACTCGCTGCTTATGCGGTTCTTATTCGCTTCTTATTCCCTGTGCACGCCGATAACCGCCCGTTCAATTCGCCGGCACGGTGTCGATAAACGACTGGCGCAGCGAAAGCTTCTGAAAATGCTTGTCCAGATTCGGATACGGTTCACGCCAGTTCAACTCGGGCATGCGGAAGTCGAGGTAGCCTAGCGCGCAGCCCACCGCGATGTCCGCGAGCGTGTAGTGATTGCCCGCGCACCACGGCTTGCTGCCCAAACCCTGCGACATCGCGATCAGGCTTTCGTCGATCTTGCGCTGCTGCCGCGCGACCCAGGCTTCCACGCGCTGCTCGGGCGCGCGCTGCGTGCCTTCGAGGCGAATCAGCACTGCCGCGTCCAGCATGCCGTCGGCGAGCGCCTCCCAGCAACGCACCTCGACACGCTCGCGCCCCGACTGGGGAATCAGCTTGCCGACCGGCGACAGCGTGTCCACGTATTCACAGATCACCCGCGAGTCGAACACCGCTTCGCCATCTTCCATCACGAGGCAGGGCACCTTGCCGAGCGGATTGAAGGTGTGAATCTTCGTGTCCGGCGCCCAGACGTTCTCGGGCACCAGTTCGTAGTCGATCTTCTTGTCGGCCAGCACGATCCGCGCTTTACGCACGAAGGGGCTGGCGAGCGAACCGATGAGTTTCATCATGACCATCTGCCTTTTCTTGAATTCGGCGAAAGTATAAGGGCTTGGCGGCATTCCCGAGCAGCACGCCGCACGTTCGCGAGCCGCATGCAGACTCGTTGTGGATGGATTGCAACATTGCCCCGTCGCTCGTTCTGCGTCTAGCCGGCCGAACGGCCAACGCGGCGGCAAGGGGCGCGCGGACGGCATGCACGGGCGGCCATCGCGCTGTCTTACGTTGGCGCGGTGTAGCGGCCACGGGGGCCGGGCGGCGGCCTCCAGCACTTCGTGGGCTCGGCCGCCGTCACGGGCCTGCGCGCCAGTAGCCCCGTCAAATAGGTCGCGGCATTGGGCGCTACAATCGCACGATGAACCAGCCGACCGAACCCACCATCGCCATCGACGTCTACCGCACGCGCCGCGAGCGCGTACTCGCCGCGCTGCGCGCCGCGGGCGGCGGCGTCGCCATCGTCCCCACCGCGCCCGAAACGGTGCGCAACCGTGACGCCGACTATCCGTACCGGCACGACAGCTACTTCTATTACCTGACCGGCTTCACCGAACCCGAGGCATTGCTGGTGCTCGACGCCAGCGCCGCGACCGGCGAGCCGGCGTCGATCCTGTTCTGCCGCGAGAAAAACGTCGAGCGCGAGACGTGGGAAGGCTTCCGCTTCGGCCCGGAAGGCGCGCGCGCGGCGTTCGGCTTCGACGCCGCATTCGCCGTCGGCGAAATCGATGCGCAACTGCCTCGGCTTCTCGCCGACAAGCCGTCGGTGCATTACGCGCTCGGCACGTCGGCGCAACTGGATGAGCAAGTGCGCGGCTGGCTTGCGGCGGTGCGCGCGCAAGGCCGCAGCGGCGTCGCGGCGCCCGGCGCCGCGCGCGACCTGATGCCGCTGCTCGACGACATGCGGCTCTTCAAGGACGACCACGAACTCGCCGTCATGCGCCGCGCGGGGCGGATTTCCGCGCAAGCGCATCGTCGCGCGATGGCCGCGTGCCGCCCCGGCGTGCGCGAGTACGAACTCGAAGCCGAGTTGCTCTACACGTTCCGTAAATTCGGCGCGCAGGCGCCGGCTTACACGTCGATCGTCGCGGCGGGCGCCAACGCTTGCGTGCTGCATTACCCGGCAGGCAACGCGATTGCCCGGGACGGCGACCTGATCCTGATCGACGCGGCGTGCGAACTCGACGGCTACGCGTCCGACATCACCCGCACCTTTCCGGCGAGCGGCCGCTTCACGCCGGCGCAGCGCGAACTCTACGACATCGTGCTGGCCGCGCAGCAGGCCGCCGTCGACGCCACGCGTCCCGGCGCCAGCTTCGACGAGCCGCACCAGGCCGCGGTGCGCGTGCTGTCGCAAGGCTTGCTCGACACCGGCATCGTCGAGCGCACGAAGTTCGCCTCGGTCGACGACGTGATCGCCGAGCGCGCCTACGCGCCCTTCTACATGCACCGCACCGGCCACTGGCTCGGCATGGACGTGCACGATGTCGGCGACTACCGCGAGCGCGGCGCGCCGCGCGACGAAGCGGGCACGCTGCCGTGGCGCACGCTGCAGGCGTCGATGACGCTGACCGTCGAGCCGGGCCTGTACATCCGTGCGGCCGAAGGCGTGCCGGAGCGCTACTGGAATATCGGCATCCGCATCGAGGACGACGCGATCGTCACGCCGACCGGCTGCGAGCTGATGACGCGCGACGTGCCGGTGGCCGCCGACGAGATCGAGGCGCTCATGCAGGAAGCCCGCGCGGCCCATGAAACGAGGACGTAATCCGCGATGAACGACGTTTCCCAGTCGGCGGTGATTCTGAAGCCCGCCGCCTCCGCTCAGTCATTCGATTTCGACGTGACGATCGTCGGCGCCGGTCCGGTCGGGCTGGCGCTCGCCGGCTGGCTGTCGCGCCGCAGCGCGACGCATGCGCTCAAGATCGCGCTCGTCGACGCGCGCGAGCCGGAGGATTCGATCGCCGATCCGCGCGCGATCGCCGTGTCGCACGGCAGCCGGATGATTCTGGAGCCGCTGAACTGGCCCGCCGACGCCACCGCGATCGAGCGCATTCACGTGTCGCAGCGCGGACACTTCGGCCGCACGCTGATCGACCAGCGCGAGCACGGCTTGCCGGCGCTCGGCTACGTGCTGCGCTACGGCTCGATCGTCCACGGTCTCGCGCAAGCGGTGCATGCCACGCCCGTGCACTGGTTCCGCTCCACCTCCGCCGCCGCGCCCACGCAGGAACACGACGGCGTCACGCTGCCGATCGAAACCGCGGGCGTCACGCGGCATTTGCGCACCCGCATTCTGGTGAACGCCGAAGGCGGCCTGTTCGGCGATCAGAAGAAAGCCGGCAAGAGCGCGGCGGCGGGCGACACGCGCGACTACGGGCAAACCGCGCTGGTCGGCACGGTCAGCGCATCGGCGCCGCAGCCGCACGTGGCGTGGGAGCGCTTCACGTCCCAAGGGCCGATCGCGCTCCTGCCGATGGGCGGCGTGCGCGGCGCGGATTACGCGCTGGTGTGGTGTTGCGCACCCGAGGAAGCCGCGCGCCGCACGCAGCTTTCCGACGACGAATTCCTGCGCGAACTCGGCGCCGCCTTCGGCGACCGGATGGGCCGCTTCACGCAGATCCGGGGACGCGCGTCGTTTCCGCTCGGACTGAACGCGGTGGATACGCTCGTGAAGGGCCGCGTCGTCGCGATCGGCAACGCGGCGCAGACGCTGCATCCGGTGGCGGGCCAGGGTTTGAATCTCGGCCTGCGCGACGCGCACGCGCTCGCCGACGCGCTATCCGCGGAAGGCCCGACGCCGCTCGCCCTCGCGACTTTCGCGCAACGCCGCGCGCTCGACCGGCGCATGACGATCGGCGCCACCGACACGCTCGCGCGTCTGTTCACCATCGACTTTGCGCCGCTCGCGATCATGCGCGGCCTCGCGCTCACCGCGCTCGAATTCGTGCCGCCGGTGAAAACCGCGCTGGCGCGTCAGATGATGTTCGGACAGCGCCGCTGAGCGCACCGCCCGCTTGCGCCGCGCGGTTTTTTTGCGCGGTTTTCCGGGCGCTTGGAGCAAGCGGCGCAAACGGCGGCGGCTCTATGAACCGGCCCGCTTTCATAGAAGATTTAATGGGTTACGGTCGACACATGTCGAGTCCCGGTTACCCGTTAACGCTAAAATAGCGGTTTTCCCTTGCATTTCGCGAACGCTCCGATTGACGAAATTGAACAATCGGTTGCGCGCGCGTCCACGTCATGCCCACTCTCGGCTCCCACAATCTGCGTAACAACCTGTTCGTCGCCCCGATGGCCGGCGTGACCGACCGGCCGTTCCGGCAGCTCTGCAAGCGGCTGGGCGCGGGCTATGCGGTGTCGGAAATGGTCGCCTCGAACGCGCAGTTGTGGAAAAGCGAAAAGACCATGCGCCGCGCCAACCACGCGGGCGAGGTCGAGCCGATCGCCGTGCAGATCGCCGGCGCCGATCCGGCCATGATGGCCGAGGCGGCCCGCTACAACGTGGCGAACGGCGCGCAGATCATCGACATCAACATGGGCTGTCCGGCCAAGAAAGTGTGCAACGTGGCGGCGGGTTCGGCGCTGTTGCAGAACGAACCGCTGGTGCAGCGCATCGTCGAGGCGGTGGTGGGCGCGGTGGGCGTCGGCCCCGACGCGGTGCCCGTCACGCTGAAGATCCGCACCGGCTGGGATCGCGACAACCGGAACGCGCTCACCATCGCGCGCCTCGCCGAAGCCGCCGGCATTTCGATGCTGACCGTGCACGGCCGCACGCGCGCCGACCTGTATCACGGCGAGGCCGAGTACGACACCATCGCCGCGGTGAAGGCGGCGGTGCGCATTCCGGTGGTCGCCAACGGCGACATCACGTCGCCGCAAAAAGCGCGCGAGGTGCTCGCCGCCACCGGCGCCGACGCGATCATGATCGGCCGCGCCGCGCAAGGGCGCCCGTGGCTGTTCCGCGAGATCGAGCATTTCCTGCAAACGGGCGAGTTGCTGCCGCCGCCGCGCATCGACGAAATCCAGCAGGTGATGAACGAGCATCTCGAGGATCACTACGCGTTCTACGGCGAATTTACCGGTGTGCGCACTGCGCGCAAGCACATCGGCTGGTACACTCGCGGCCTTTCTGGCGCCAACGTGTTCCGGCATCGCATGAATACGCTGGACACCACGCGCGAACAACTCCTCGCCGTCAACGAATTCTTCGACGCACAGAAGGCGATCTCCGAGCGCCTCGTCTACGTCGACGAAACGCTCGACAACAACGACGGCGAGCCGGACCATACCGACCGACTAGCAGCATGAGCAAGAACAACATCGAACAATCTGTCCGCGACAGCCTGGGCATCTATTTCCAGGATCTCGACGGCTCCAATCCGCACGACGTCTACGACATGGTCATTTCATGCGTGGAAAAACCTTTGCTCGAAGTGGTGCTCGAGCAGGCCGGCGGCAATCAGTCGCTGGCCGCCGAGTATCTCGGCATCAACCGCAATACGCTGCGCAAGAAGCTGCAACAGCACGGTTTGTTGTAGCGCGTCGTCATTTCTTCGCGCCCTGCCACGTTTCCCTTCGGCTTTTCGTCTTCATCATGATCAAGCAAGCGCTCATCTCCGTTTCCGACAAGTCCGGCATCGTCGACTTCGCCAAGTCGCTGTCGGACCTCGGCGTCAAGATCCTGTCGACCGGCGGCACCGCGAAACTGCTCGCGGACGCGGGCCTCTCCGTCACCGAAGTCGCGGATTACACCGGCTTCCCGGAAATGCTGGACGGGCGCGTGAAAACGCTGCATCCGAAGGTGCACGGCGGCATTCTCGCGCGCCGCGATCTGCCGGAGCACATGGCTGCGCTCGAAAAGCACGACATTCCGACGATCGACCTGCTGGTCGTGAACCTGTACCCGTTCGTGCAGACGGTGTCGAAGGAAGCGTGCTCGCTGGAAGACGCGATCGAGAACATCGACATCGGCGGCCCGACCATGCTGCGCTCCGCTGCGAAGAATCATCGCGACGTGACGGTGGTGGTCGACCCGGCGGACTACGCGGTCGTGCTCGAGGAGATGCGCGCGAACGGCAACGCGGTGTCGTACAAGACGAACTTCCGCCTCGCCACCAAGGTATTCGCGCACACCGCGCAATACGACGGCGCGATCACGAACTACCTGACGAGCCTGACCGACGAATTGCAACACGCGTCGCGCAACACGTATCCGGCTACCTTCAATCTCGCGTTCGACAAGGTGCAGGACCTGCGCTACGGCGAAAACCCGCACCAGAGCGCCGCGTTCTATCGCGACCTGTCCGTGCCGGCCGGCGCGCTCGCGAACTACAACCAGCTGCAAGGCAAGGAACTGTCGTACAACAACATCGCGGATTCCGACGCGGCGTGGGAATGCGTGAAGACCTTCGACGTGCCGGCCTGCGTGATCGTCAAGCACGCCAATCCGTGCGGCGTGGCGGTGGGCGCGGACGCGAGCGAAGCGTATGCCAAGGCGTTCCAGACCGATCCGACCTCGGCGTTCGGCGGCATCATCGCGTTCAACCGCGAAGTGGACGAAGCGGCGGCGCAAGCCGTGGCCAAGCAGTTCGTCGAAGTGCTGATCGCGCCGTCGTTCAGCGTCGAGGCTCGCCAGGTGTTCGCGGCCAAGCAGAACGTGCGTCTGCTGGAAATCGCCTTGGGCGAAGGCCATAACGCGTTCGATCTGAAGCGCGTCGGCGGCGGTCTGCTGGTGCAGTCGCTCGATTCGAAGAACGTGCAGCCGCGTGAATTGCGCGTGGTCACGAAGCGTCACCCGACGCCGAAGGAAATGGACGATCTGCTGTTCGCGTGGCGCGTCGCGAAGTATGTGAAGTCGAACGCCATCGTGTTCTGCGGCAACGGCATGACGCTCGGCGTCGGCGCGGGCCAGATGAGCCGCGTCGATTCCGCGCGCATCGCGAGCATCAAGGCGCAGAACGCCGGTTTGACGCTGACCGGTTCGGCCGTGGCGTCGGACGCGTTCTTCCCGTTCCGCGACGGTCTCGATGTGGTGGTGGCCGCGGGCGCGACCTGCGTGATCCAGCCGGGCGGCTCGATGCGCGACGACGAAGTGGTCGGCGCGGCTGATGAGCACAACATCGCGATGGTGTTGACCGGGGTGCGGCACTTCCGGCATTGATTCCGGCTTTTTGGGGCACGGCGCGCGGTTCGATTGACGCATCGGTCACCCAGTTGGCTTGAATGAGACGGCTTGGTGGAGACTTCCATCAGGCCGTTTTTTTGTTGCCTTCCCTCTGCGCTGCACCGTTCAATCGTCCGGGTCCTTTCTCTCGTAACCTCCGCTGACATCGGGATGCTGACTGATGTAAGTGCTGAGCCCCTGCCCTCGTCGCGCGAGACGCTTGAGCGCAGCAACGTGCTTCACACCGACGCTCGCCTCCGTGTACCAATACGCGACGCCGGTCTTGAAACGGACCGCGACATAGTCGTCGCCAATCTCATACGCCGCGACGCCCGAATCGCCACTGACATTACGATAGCGCTCCATCCGCGATGACCTCCCTGTACGCATGCAGCAGCAGTTTTTATTCCGCCGACATCGCCGCATGCCGGCCGCCGCGCGGCACGTTCGTTGTAGTATCGCAGGCACCAGCTTTTTACCGCGCGTGCGGCACTCCATGAGAATTCTCGGCATCGACCCCGGCTTGCGCGTGACCGGCTTCGGCGTGATCGATCAAAGCGGTCACACGCTCAGCTATGTCGCGAGCGGCGTCATCAAGACCGCCGACGCGGATCTGCCGTCGCGTCTCGGCACCATTTTCGAAGGCATCTCCACGCTGATTCGCCAGCATTCGCCGGATCAGTCGGCGATTGAAAAAGTGTTCGTCAACGTCAATCCGCAATCCACTTTGCTGCTCGGCCAGGCACGCGGCGCGGCAATCTGCGGACTGGTGGCGGGCGGCGTGCCGGTCGCCGAATACACCGCGTTGCAGTTGAAGCAGGCCGTGGTGGGCTACGGGCGCGCAACCAAGGAGCAGATGCAGCAGATGGTGGTGCGGCTGCTCAGTCTTTCCGGCGTACCCAGTACCGACGCCGCCGACGCGCTCGGCATGGCGATCTGCCACGCTCACGGCGGATCGACGCTGAGCACGCTCGGCGGCATCGCACCCTCGCTGGCGAAGAAGGGGCTGCGGGTCAGGCGCGGACGCCTCGTCGGTTAAGCGAAAAAGCGCACGACGCGCTGCCCGCTCGCTGCGCTACACTCGCCCTTTCTCTCAAGAATGAACTCCCCATGATCGGTCGCATTGCCGGCGTTCTGCTGGAAAAAAATCCGCCGCATTTGCTCGTCGACTGCAACGGCGTCGGTTATGAAGTCGACGTGCCGATGAGCACGTTCTACAACCTGCCGTCGACCGGCGAGCGTGTCGTGCTGCTCACGCAAATGATCGTGCGCGAGGACGCGCATCTGCTGTATGGCTTCGGTACAGCCGAGGAACGCTCGACCTTCCGCGAACTGCTGAAAATTTCCGGCATCGGCGCGCGCATGGCGCTGGCGGTGCTCTCGGGCATGAGCGTGCACGAACTCGCGCAGACCGTGACGCTGCAGGATGCGGCGCGTCTCACGCGCGTGCCGGGCATCGGCAAGAAAACGGCGGAACGGCTGCTGCTCGAACTGAAGGGCAAGCTCGGCGCGGATCTCGGCGCGATGGCCGGCGCGGCGTCGGCATCCGGCCACGCCCCCGATATCCTCAACGCGCTGCTTGCCTTGGGCTACTCCGAGAAAGAAGCGTTGGCGGCCGTCAAAAACGTGCCGGCCGGCACCGGCGTTTCCGAGGGCATCAAGCTGGCGTTGAAGGCGCTGTCCAAGGGTTGAAGCCAGGCGCGCGCGGTACAATGAACCCATGATCGAAACCGACAAACTCGCCGCCGAACGCATCATCGCGGCCACGCCCGTCTCGCCGAACGAAGAAGCGTTCGAGCGCGCGTTGCGCCCGCGCCAGCTCGAGGAATACGTCGGGCAGGAAAAAGTGCGCGGCCAGCTGGAAATTTTCATCGAGGCCGCCAGGCGCCGTTCGGAATCGCTCGACCACGTCCTGCTGTTCGGGCCGCCTGGTTTGGGCAAGACCACGCTCGCGCACATCATCGCGCGGGAAATGGGCGTGAATCTGCGGCAAACGTCCGGCCCAGTGCTCGAACGCGCCGGCGATCTCGCCGCGCTGCTCACCAATCTCGAAGCCAACGACGTGCTGTTCATCGACGAAATCCACCGGCTCTCTCCGGTCGTCGAGGAAATTCTGTATCCGGCGTTGGAGGACTATCAGATCGACATCATGATCGGCGAAGGGCCGGCCGCGCGCAGCGTGAAGCTGGACCTGCAGCCGTTCACGCTGGTCGGCGCGACCACGCGCGCGGGCATGCTGACCAATCCGCTGCGTGACCGCTTCGGCATCGTGGCGCGGCTGGAGTTTTATAACGCCGAGGAACTTTCGCGCATCGTCACGCGTTCGGCGTCGCTGCTGAATGCACAGATCCATCCGGACGGCGCGTTTGAAATCGCCAAGCGCGCGCGCGGCACGCCGCGGATCGCCAACCGGCTGCTGCGGCGCGTGCGCGATTTCGCCGAGGTGAAAGCCGACGGCAACATCACCGCGCAAGTGGCCGACGCGGCGCTCAAAATGCTCGACGTGGACGCGGTCGGCTTCGACCTGATGGACCGCAAGCTGCTCGAAGCGATTCTGCACAAGTTCGACGGCGGCCCGGTCGGCGTCGATAATCTCGCGGCTGCCATCGGCGAAGAGCGTGACACGATCGAAGACGTGCTCGAACCGTATCTGATCCAGCAAGGCTTCCTGCAGCGCACGCCGCGTGGGCGGGTCGCCACGCTGCTGACCTACCGGCATTTCGGTCTCGCCGCGCCGGACTCGTCGAGCGGACTGCCGGGCTTGTGGGATTCGGCCGCGACCTGAGCCGGGCGCATGCAGTTCGAAGCGGCGCGCCCCAGCGCCCCGCCCGATCGACTTCGCGGTTACAGCACCTTCTTGAAACTATCGTCCGCGCTGGGCGCATCGAGATGCGACACGTCCGCCCACGACACGATGGACGCCTTGCCGTCGTCAAAATCCACCACGTTCACGCTCGTATTCAGCAACGCGTAATCACGCGGCGCATCGAGCGGCAAGGCGCATGCGAACCGGCGCACGCAATCGAGCACGCCGCCATGCGCGACACACGCGATTCGTCCGCCAGGATGCGCGGCCACTAGCGGCTCGACCGCATGCAGCACGCGATGGTAGAAGACGCGTTGCGACTCGCCTTCCGGCGGTGCGAAACCCGGATCACGGGTTTGCCAGTGCGCGTGTTCATCGGGGAAACGCGCGGCGATCTCGTCGCTGTCATGCCCCTGGAACGCGCCATAGGAGCGCTCGCGCAAACCCTCGCGCAGTTGCAGCGGCAAGCCGAGCATCTCGGCAATCGGCTGCGCGGTTTGCTGCGCGCGCTGCAGGTCGCTGGAATAAATCGCATCGAGCCGCGCGCCCTGCTTCGCTTCATTCGCGATGCGGCGCGCAAGGCGTTGCGCCTGCTCGAGCCCGGTCGTCGCAAGCGGAATGTCGATGTGACCTTGAATGCGCTTGATGCGGTTCCAGTCGGTCTCGCCGTGGCGGATGAACAGAATCTGCGTGGTCATGGGATGAAGTGGGCGCCATTCGCCGGTTATGCCGAGCCGGTATTGTCGCAAATGCGGCCGGAGAGTAGACGCGCGCGCCGTTGCGCGCCTCATGTTGGCGCGCGCTTAGGCGTTCGCCTGGAGCCAGAAGGTGACCGGCCCGTCATTGACGAGCGACACCTGCATGTCAGCGCCGAATTCGCCTGTCTCCACAATCGGATGCTTCACGCGGGCCGCCGCAACGAAGTAATCGAAGAGCCGCTTGCCTTCATCCGGTGGCGCGGCTGGCGTGAAGCTGGGGCGCAAGCCGCTGTTCGTATCCGCGGCCAGCGTGAACTGCGAAACGAGCAGCAAACCGCCTGCGCGGCCCGCGCCGTCGAGATTCTGCACGGAGAGATTCATCTTGCCGGCCGCGTCGCTGAACACGCGGTAGCCGAGCACCTTGGCGAGCAGCCGGTCGGCTGCGGCTTCTGTGTCGCCGCGCTCCGCGCAGACGAGCGCCAGCAGCCCCGCTTCGATCGCGCCGGTCACGCGATCGTTCACGCGCACTTCCGCGTGCCGCACACGCTGGATCAGCGCGATCATCGGCGCCGCTCCGAATGCAATGCACGGCTCATCAGGCCGTCAGCGTGACGCGCGCAAAACGGCGCTTGCCGACCTGCACGACGTACTCGCCGGCCTCAACCTTCAGACCCTTGTCGGACACGGTCGCGCCGTCGATCTTCACGCCGCCTTGCTCGATGTTGCGCAGCGCTTCGCTCGTCGACGGCACGAGGTTGGCCTGCTTGAGCAACTGGCCGATCGCGAGCGGCGCGCCGGCCAGCGTGAGCGACGGAATATCGTCCGGCACCCCGCCCTTCGCGCGATGGTTGAAGTCTTCGAGCGCGCGCTCGGCGTCGGCTTGCGAGTGAAAGCGCGCGACGATTTCCTGCCCGAGCATCACCTTGAAATCACGCGGATTGCGGCCCGCTTCGATCTCTTTCCTGAAGCCGGCGATCTCTTCCATCGGGCGGAACGAGAGCAGCTCGAAGTAACGCCACATCAGCACGTCGGAAATGCTCATCAGCTTGCCGAACATGTCGTTCGGCTTTTCGCTGATGCCGATGTAGTTGTTCTTCGACTTCGACATCTTCTCGACGCCGTCGAGCCCTTCGAGCAGCGGCATCGTCAAGATGCACTGCTGTTCCTGGCCGTACTGCTTCTGCAACTCACGGCCGACCAGCAGATTGAATTTTTGATCCGTGCCGCCGAGTTCGAGGTCGGCGTTCAGCGCGACGGAGTCGTAGCCTTGCATCAACGGGTACAGGAACTCGTGGATCGAGATCGGCACGCCGCTCTGGAAACGCTTGGTGAAATCTTCACGCTCGAGAATCCGCGCGACCGTGTAGCGCGACGCGAGCTTGATCATGCCGTCCGCGCCGAGCGGCATCGACCACTCGCTGTTGTAGCGGATCTCGGTCTTGTCGCGGTCGAGCACGAGCGCGGCCTGCTCGAAATAGGTTTTCGCGTTCGATTCGATCTGCTCGCGCGTGAGCGGCGGCCGCGTGGCGTTACGGCCCGACGGATCGCCGATCAGCGACGTGAAATCGCCGATCAGAAAGATCACTGTGTGACCGAGGTCCTGCAACTGACGCATCTTGTTCAGCACGACCGTATGGCCGATGTGAATATCTGGCGCGGTGGGATCGAGCCCGAGCTTGATGCGCAGTGGCGTGCCGGTCGCCGCGCTCTTCGCGAGCTTTTGCGCGAATTCCTCTTCGATCAGCAATTCGTCCACGCCGCGCTTGGTGACGGCGAGCGCATGACGGACTTCGTCGGTGATCGGAAAAGCGGGACTGGGCTTGGTGGACTCGGTGCTCATGCTGGAAACTTGAAGTCGCGAAAAAGGGTGATTGTCCCATAGATGCACGCCGCCGCGCCCACTGAGTCGGCCACAACGGGTGCGGCGGCGCACGATTTCCGCGTGCGGGCATGGCGGTGAGCGCGGTCGCGCTTTTTCTTCAGCCGCGCTTGCGCCAAGAATCTGCTACAACCAACGCAACGAACCATCGACAGGAGCAGCAACGTGGCGCAAGACCCCGCAGACGGCATCTACTTCGGATTGATGTCAGGCACGAGCATGGACGGCGTGGACGGTGTAGCCGTCAGATTTGCCCAAGGGAAACCGCCGGAGGTGCTGGCCGAGGCGTTTGTCGGCTTCGCGGCGGGCCTGCGCGAAGCGCTGTTCGCCTTGCAACAGCCGGGAGACAACGAAATCGAACGCGAGGCGCTGGCCGCCAACGCGCTCGCGACCCGTTACACGGTGTGCTGCCACGAACTGCTGCGCGGCGGACGCCTATCCGCCCCGGAGGTGCGCGCGATCGGCGTGCACGGGCAGACGGTGCGGCATCGGCCGGAAAAAGGCTACACGCGGCAGATCAACAACCCCGCGTTGCTCGCGGAAATGATGCATATCGACGTCATCGCCGATTTCCGCAGCCGCGACGTCGCGGCGGGCGGGCAAGGCGCGCCGCTCGTGCCGGCGTTTCATGCCACGGTGTTCGGCATGAAGGACGAGACGCGGGTGGTCTGCAATCTCGGCGGCATCAGCAACATCACGGTTCTGAACGCGACCGGCAGCGTGCGCGGCTTCGACTGCGGGCCGGCGAACGCGCTGCTCGACGAGTGGGCCGAACGCCATCTCGGCAAACCGTTCGACGAAAACGGTCATTTCGCGGCGGGCGGCCAGGTGGACCGCACGCTGCTCAACGCTTTGCTCGATGAGTCGTTTTTCGCGCAGCAGCCGCCGAAAAGTACCGGCCGCGACCTGTTCAATGCGGAATGGCTCGACGCAAAGCTACAGCCGTTCGCAACGCTCGCCCCCGCGGATGTGCAAGCGACCCTGGTCGCCCTCACGGCGGTGACGGTCGCACGCGAAATCGAGCGGCATGCGTCGGATGCGAGAGCGGTCTACGTATGCGGGGGCGGCGCGCGCAACCCGGAGATTCTGAAGGCGCTGCAGCAGGCGCTGGAGGACAGCGGCGTCGGCGGCGTTCCGGTAATGACGACCGACGCGCTCGGCGTGCCGCCGAGCCAGGTCGAGGCGCTAGCGTTCGCCTGGCTGGCGATGCGCTGCGTGGCGCGCCTGCCGGGCAATCTGCCGGCGGTCACCGGTGCGGCCGCGGAACGCGTGCTGGGGGCGATTTATCCTCGCTGACAAATGGAAACGGGGCCGAAGCCCCGTTTCCATTTACAACTTGTTCGCCTAACCGGCCATCAAACCGAGAACGACGAGCCGCAACCGCAGGTGGTCGTGGCGTTCGGGTTCTTGATGACGAATTGCGCGCCGTTGATGTCGTCCTTGTAGTCGATTTCGGCGCCGACCAGATACTGGTAGCTCATCGAATCGATCAGCAACTGGACACCGCTCTTGTTCATGATGGTGTCGTCTTCATTAACGGCTTCGTCGAACGTAAAACCGTACTGAAAGCCCGAGCAGCCGCCGCCCTGCACGAAAACGCGCAGTTTGAGGTCCGCATTGCCTTCTTCTTCGATCAGTTGCTTGACCTTGTCAGCCGCTGCGTCGGTAAAAACGAAGGGGGCGGGCATCTCGGTCACGGGTGTGTCGGTGACTGCGTTCATTCGAACTCTCCAAAAAGCTTCTAACCGCTATTGTAGGGCTGATCTCGATATCGTGCCGAAGCCCACAAAATCAATGGGTTCTTCCACGAAAATCGACGGGCGGCGCGATTGCCGGCAGCAGCCCGCCCGAGCGGATGAATCGCCGGCCACGCGCTGAATCCACCGCGACAGAGCGACGCCGCGCGAGCAATAAAAAAGCCGCCTTCGCGAAAGCGTTGGCGGCTTTTGCGGCGCTCCAGCCCGAAAGCCGGTTCGCACCCGAAGCGATTAACGCTTCGAGAATTGCTTCCTGCGACGTGCCTTGTGGAAGCCGACCTTCTTACGTTCGACTTCACGGGCATCACGCGTCACGAAGCCGGCGTGCGACAGTTGCGGCTTCAGCGTTGCGTCGTAGTCCATCAGTGCGCGGGTGATGCCGTGGCGAACCGCACCGGCTTGACCCGTTTCACCGCCACCCGTGACGTTGACCTTGATGTCGAACGTAGCGGCGTGGTTCGTGAGTTCCAGCGGCTGACGCACGATCATGAGCGACGTTTCGCGCGAGAAGTAATCGGCGATGGGCTTGCCGTTCACAACGATATCGCCCTTGCCTGCCTTGATGAAGACGCGTGCGACGGCGCTCTTGCGGCGGCCCGTGCCGTAATTCCAGTTACCGATCATGTGGGCTCCCCTTAGATCTCGAGCGCTTTCGGCTGTTGTGCCGAATGCGGGTGCGTTGCTTCAGCGTAGACCTTCAGCTTCTTGATCATCGCGTAGCCCAGCGGGCCCTTCGGCAGCATGCCCTTGACCGCTTTCTCGAGCGCACGGCCCGGGAAGCGTTCCTGCATCTTGCCGAACGTCGTTTCATAGATACCGCCCGGGTAACCCGAGTGGCGATAGTACTTCTTGTCAGTAGCCTTGTTGCCCGTGACCTTCAGCTTGCCGGCGTTGATAACGATGATGAAATCACCGGTGTCGACGTGGGGAGTGAATTCAGGCTTGTGCTTGCCGCGAAGACGGTGTGCCACTTCGCTGGCGACACGCCCGAGAACCTTATCCGTCGCGTCAATCACGTACCATTCGCGCGTCACCTCATGGGCTTTTGCGGAAAACGTCTTCATGATCGATCCAAAAAAATTGCTGCGCCCAATGTGTTTTTTCCTGCTTGTAGTGTGCGCATCGAGGCGCGTGCAGGCTCTCCCTGTTCTTCCTCCGCGGGCGCGGATGCGGAAAAGCCCTGAATTATAAAGGAATTTGCTACACCAAGTCAAAAGGCGCGGGAGTTTGCGCGAGATGTGCGGTGATCTGGCTGGCAAGGCGCGCTATGTAGCCCGCTGTCCTGCTGAAATCAGCCTCGCACGGAAAAAGGCGCGGACGAAAAAAAACCCGAACGAGCGGTTCGGGTTTAATCCACCAAAGGAGGAGGTGGAGGAGACAGCGGAGGTTGCGAACTGCTGCAACCGATGAAATCGATTATATGAGACGCCCTTGTGCAACGCAAGAACATTTGCATTGCGAAATGCTATCCCGCAATATGAGAAACACTATCGTTGCAGGCCGGACCGTCGAGTTTCCTTTGAAATTAAGGTACAAGGCCTCTTTGCCAGCGCATGCGGACGTGCCGTCTAGAGTAAAACCCCTAAAGTCCCCATGCATTCCCCGAACCGACTGTGCATGCCGCAGTGCAACACGCAAGTAGCTAGTTCGCATAATTTCGGGCGAAAGTCGCCTCGGGCGGACACCCAAACGCCGGGCTACAATGCGTCTCTCATAGCGAAGCGCGGTGGAGCACAGCATGGAATGCAAAGTTAGCTGGATGGGGCAGGACGGGATGGCGTTTGCGGCCGAGACGGGCAGCGGCCACCTCGTCACGATGGATGGCGCGCCGGAAGGCGGCGGCCGCAATCTCGCGCCGCGTCCGATGGAAATGGTTCTGCTCGGCACGGGCGGCTGCACCGCCTACGACGTCGTGATGATCCTGAAGAAAAGCCGCCAGGAAATCGCCGGCTGCTCGGTGACGCTGAAGGCCGAGCGCGCCAGCGAAGACCCGAAAGTGTTCACCAAGGTTCACTTTCATTTCACCGTGACCGGCAAGAACCTGAACCCCGCCACGGTCGAGCGTGCGATTAATCTGTCGCACGACAAATACTGCTCGGCCTCGATCATGATCGCGAAAACCGCCGAGCTCACGCACTCATTCGACATCGTCGCGGGCTAAGGAGTCGCGCGGCGCGCGGTTCGGCGCGCTCGCTGCTAACCGCCGCCCAGCATAAGCACGAAATAAAATGCCGGCGTCCGCATGGACGCCGGCATTTTTGTTATATCAGGTGGCAAAGCAGGCCGATAAGCCGGATTCTGTGCACGCGCCACGTCCGAAAACGCGACGCGCGTGGCAGCCATTCCTCTAGGCGCGCCATTACTGACACGCTCGAGCTTCCTACCCGCAGACGTGACGGGGGCCCCGTCCTGCATCTCGAAGATGCTAGCCTGCCTACTTGGAATTGCTCCGGGTGGAGGTTACCGTGCCGGTCTGCCTTGCAGCAGCCGCGGTGCGCTCTTACCGCACCGTTTCACCCTTACCTGATCCCGGCTTGCGCCGGGCCATCGGCGGTTTGCTTTCTGTTGCCCTGTTCCGCGTGTCGCCACGGATGGCCGTTAGCCATCACCCTGCCCTGTGGAGTCCGGACTTTCCTCGCCCTCTTTGGCCGAAGCCGCGGAGGCCGCGACTGCCTAGCCTGCTTTGCTGGCGAGGATTTTAACACTTGGGTAGCCGGCAAGCCGCTTGAACCGCTGAAATAGCCGAATGGCCAAGTCCATGAGGGGAGCGGCGCCAGCCCCTTAAAGCGTCTGGCCGACGCGCCGGCCTGCCCGAAACACGGAAATGTCGTCGTAAAACGCGGGCGATTCGTTCTCCGCCCACCAGCCGGGAATGCCCAGCACGGGAAGCGGCGCGAACATACGGCTCGTCAACGCGTCGGTGTTCAGGAGCGCCGCGCTCACGGATTCGTCGAGCCACGCGTCGCGCGCCACGGCGTCCCATCGGAAGTAGTCGGACGGCACATCGACGATCCACGCATGCCCCGTGCAGGCCTTGAACGGCGCGATCAGCTTTTCCAGCAACGCGTGGCCGAAGCAGCGCACTTCGCAACTCGCACCCCAAGCGTCGCGCCGGGCAACCAGCAGCGTCCGCCAGTCGAATCCGCGTAACGCGGCGCTCAATGCCGGATCGGCGCAGGCGAACAGCAACGCGTTCTCGTCGAACAAGGTCAGCGTGTCGCGTACGCCGCCGCGGGTCGGACCGACGCCCAGCACGTCGATTGCCGCCGACTGCCGCGCATTCAGCGCCGCCTTGATACGCGGAAATGCAAACCACATCGAACCGTTGAAGAAGTCATGCAGATTGTGGCGTGTCGGCACGCAGCCGGTGGCCGCGATATGCGCCTCGTATGCGGCGCCGGGCGGCAGATCGTCTTGCGCGATGAACGCAAGCCGCTGCCCGCGCCCGGTGGTCTGCCGCATCTCGCCGGCATCGGCGTTCATTTCGGCGAGCAGGGCCGCGTAACTGGTCAGCGCGGCCTGCTGCCAGCGCTGGCCGCGCCCGGCGAACTGCGCGAACCACGGCGCCGTCCAGTCGATATCGGCGAAGCCCGGCCGCGCCGCGTCATGCACCTGCATCTAAGGCGACCTCAAACCAGGCGCCAGGCGATCGACTCGCCGCCACGCAGCGGCACAACCGGTGTATCGCCGACCGGCAGCTCGGCCGGCAACGTCCATTCCTCACGACGCAGCGTGACCTTCTCCGCGCTGCGCGGCAGGCCGTAAAAATCAGCGCCGAAAAAGCTGGCGAAGCCTTCGAACTTCTCCAGCGCGCCGGCTTTGTCGAATGCTTCCGTATAGAGCTCGAGCGCGTGCAGCGCCGTGTAGCAACCCGCGCAGCCGCACGCGTGTTCCTTCAGACCCTTCGGATGCGGCGCGCTGTCGGTGCCGAGAAAGAAACGCGGATTGCCGGAAGTGGCCGCCTCGACCAGCGCCACGCGATGCGTCTCGCGCTTGAGCACCGGCAAGCAGTAGTAATGCGGACGAATGCCGCCCTGGAAAATCGCGTTGCGGTTGTACAGCAGGTGATGCGCGGTGATGGTCGCGCCCAGCAGCCCCGGCGCCACGCCGGCTTCGCGGATGTAGTCGACCGCATCTTTCGTGGTGATGTGTTCGAACACCACCTTCAGCGCCGGAAACTCGCGGCGCAGCGGCGTCATCACGCGGTCGATGAAAACTTTCTCACGGTCGAACAAATCGATCGACGAATCCGTCACTTCGCCATGCACGAGCAGCGGCATGCCGGTTTCCTGCATCACTTCGAGCGTTTTCGCGCACTTCATGATGTCGGTGACGCCCGCGTCGGAGTTGGTCGTCGCGCCCGCCGGATACAGCTTCACGCCATGCACGAAACCGCTTTCGCGTGCGCGGCGGATTTCGTCGGGCGGCGTGTTGTCGGTCAGATAGAGGGTCATCAGCGGCTCGAACCGCGCGCCGGCCGGAATCGCGGCGATGATCCGCTCGCGGTACGCCTGCGCCATCGCCGTGGTGGTGACCGGCGGCTTCAGGTTCGGCATGATGATCGCGCGACCGAACTGGCGTGCGGTATCCGGCAGCACGGCGGCGAGCATCGCGCCGTCGCGCACATGCAGATGCCAGTCGTCCGGGCGAGCGATGGTGAGGGAATCGATGGGAGCGTTGGGAGCGGTCATGGCGAAGGGGCGAGATTCTGCGGCAAAAAGCCAATCGACCTGTTCAAACCGCAACATTGCAGCCTAAACACACGTCAATTTTGCTATTTGGCGTTTCTGGCTCGGTGATATGCTTGGAAATCGTCATTGTAACGGCTCGCCCCGTTCACAGGCTTACCCGCAACATGTGCCAACTTCTCGGAATGAACTGCGCCGCGCCAACGGACGTCACGTTCTCGTTCACCGGCTTTGCGGCGCGCGGCGGCGTCACCGATCACCACGCGGACGGCTGGGGTATCGCCTTCTTCGAAGACAAAGCCTGCCGCCTGTTCATCGACCATCAATCGTCGGCCACCTCGCCGATCGCCGAGATGGTCAAGCGCTATCCGATCAAATCGAAGAACACCATTGCGCATATCCGCAAGGCGACGCAAGGGCACATCCTGCTGGAAAACTGCCATCCGTTCATGCGCGAATTGTGGGGGCGCCACTGGATCTTCGCGCATAACGGCGACCTGCAAGATTATTCGCCGGCGCTGACGGGCGTTTATCAGCCGGTCGGCACGACCGATAGCGAGCTCGCGTTCTGCGCGCTGTTGCAAGGCTTGCGCAAGGCTTTCCCCGGCACGCAGCCGCCGCTCGACGAACTGTTCGCCGCGCTCGAAACGCTCACGCGTGAGATCACGCAATTCGGCGTGTTCAATTTCCTGATGTCGAACGGCCAGGCGCTGTTTGCACATTGCTCGACGCACCTGCACTACATCGTGCGGCGCTGGCCGTTTTCCACCGCGCATCTGGTCGACGCGGACGTCTCGATCGACTTCGCCAAATACACCACGCCGGAAGACCGGGTCGCGGTGATCGCAACCAAGCCGCTGACCGACAACGAAGTGTGGACCGCGTTCGAACCGGGCGATCTGCTGATGTTCCAGCACGGCGACGTCATTGGCCGCGTCAACGTGCCGGTGCCGGCCTCGGTACTCGAGAAGCTGCGGAATCCGGCGCTGGATGCGTCGGCCTCGGTGAGCACGATAGCGGCTTCGGTCGAACCCGCCAGTCCTGCCGGGACGGCGACCGAAGTCGATCTCGAAGCGGCCGACGACGCCGCCGCATTCGAATCCTGAGCCACGACGCGCCTGCACTCGCAGGCGTCGACAGTCCGCGCGCCGCACATGAAAAAGCCGCTTCGTCCCCGAAGCGGCTTTTCTTTTTCTCCCGGCAAGGGCCGCGCCCAATAAACCGCGCGGCCGCAAAAGACTCAGTGCAGGATTTTCGCCAGAAAATCCTTCGCGCGATCCGACTTCGGATTCGCGAAGAAATCTTCCTTGCGGTCGTCTTCGACGATCAAGCCCTTGTCCATGAAGATCACGCGATGCGCGACCTTCTTCGCAAAGCCCATTTCGTGCGTGACGCACATCATCGTCATGCCTTCCTGCGCGAGTTCGACCATCACGTCGAGCACTTCGTTGATCATCTCAGGATCGAGCGCCGAGGTCGGCTCGTCGAACAGCATCGCAATCGGGTCCATCGACAACGCGCGTGCAATCGCCACGCGCTGCTGCTGTCCGCCCGACAACTGCCCCGGATACTTGTCCGCGTGCGCACGCAGACCCACGCGATCGAGCAGCTTGTAGCCCTTGGTCGTGGCTTCCTCGTTCGAGCGGCCCAGCACCTTGACCTGCGCGAGCGTCAGGTTCTGCACGATCGACAGATGCGGGAACAATTCGAAATGCTGGAACACCATGCCGACTTTCGCGCGCAGCTTCGAGAGATTGGTTTTCTTGTCGGTGAGCGACTGGCCGTTGATGACGATCTCGCCCTTCTGGAACGGCTCGAGGCCATTGACGGTTTTGATCAGCGTGGACTTGCCCGAGCCCGACGGCCCGCACACCACCACCACTTCACCCTTTTTGACTTCCGTCGTGCAGTCGGTCAGCACTTGAAATTGACCGTACCACTTCGAAACATTCTTGATAGAGATCATCTTGCGACCTTTTTCTGAAGACCTTTGACGAGGCTCGACGCGACCACACAGATCACGAAATAACACGCGCCAGCGAACAGTACCATCTCGACATTCGTGCCGTCACGGTCGCCAATATTCGTGGCCGTGCGGAAGAAGTCGGCGAGGCTGATCACGTAGACGAGCGACGTATCCTGAAACAGCACGATGCCTTGCGTGAGCAGAAGCGGCACCATTGCGCGGAACGCCTGCGGCAGCACCACGAGACGCATGGCCTGCGCGTAGTTCATGCCGAGCGCGAACGACGCATTGACCTGCCCGCGCGGCACCGACTGAATGCCGGCGCGAATGATCTCCGAATAGTACGCCGCCTCGAACAGCGAGAAAGCGACCATTGCCGACGCAAGGCGAATGTCGATATCGGGCGAGAGCCCGAGCACGTTCTGCAACACCTGCGGCACGATCAGGAAGAACCACAGCAGAACCATCACCAGCGGGATCGAACGGAAGATCGTGACGTAGCCCTTCGCGAACCACTCGAAAGGCTTGAACGACGACAACCGCAACATGGCGAGCACCGTGCCCCAGATGATGCCGATCACGATCGCGATCAGCGTGATCTTGATGGTGACGATGGCGCCGGTCCACAGCGTAGGCAGTGCGCCCGGAATACCGCTCCAGTCGAAATGGTGCATCACTTGCCTCCGATATAGCCGGGCAACCGGGTCTTGGCTTCGACCCAGCGCATCAGTTGCATCACGATCAGATTGATCAACACATACGCCAGCGTGACCGCGATGAACGACTCATACGTCTGCGACGTGTAGTCGACCAGTTGGCGCGCCTGCGCGGACAGATCCAGCAGACCGATGGTCGACGCAACCGCCGAGTTCTTGAAGATGTTCAGAAACTCGGACGTAAGCGGCGGCACGATGATGCGGTACGCGACCGGCAACAGCACGTAGCGATACGTCTGCCATTGCGTGAAGCCCATTGCCAGGCCCGCGGCGCGCTGGCCGCGCGGCAACGCGTTGATGCCCGAGCGCACCTGCTCGCACACGCGCGCCGCGGTGAAAAGTCCGAGACAGATAATCGACGATGAGAAGAACTGCGCACTCGGCGGCAGTTGCTTGTACCAGGTGCCGATCGACACGGGCAGCAACTCCGGTATCACCAGATACCAGATGAAGAACTGCACGATCAGCGGGATGTTGCGGAAAATCGCGACATAGAGCGTGCCGATGCCCGACGCCCATTTGTTCGGCACCGTGCGCAGCACACCGAACAGCGAGCCGACGATCAGCGCGATCACCCATGCCGACAGCGACACGGTAATCGTCACCCAGAAGCCGGACATCAGCCAGCCCAGATAGGTGGTCGGCTCGCCGGTCGAGACCGGACTCAGCAGAATGCCCCAGTTCCAGTGATATGACATGACCAAGACTCCAGCAAAAAGAAACGGAAGAAGCGTGCGGCCCCTTCCGTTTCGTTCAGCAATTCAAAAACAGCTAAGGTTTAATCGATAGCCTTGTCATTCGGGCTCTTGTAGAGCGCCTTGATGTCGTCGCTTTCCGGGAAGTTCAGGTTCAGGCCCTTCGGCGGAATCGGCGATTCGAACCACTTCTTGTAGATCTGGCTGGCTTCGCCCGAGGTTTCGACCTTCGCGATCGCGTCGTCGACAACCTTCTTGAACTCCGGATCGTTCTTGCGAATCATGCAGCCGTATGCTTCGTGCGATTGCGGCGCGCCGACGATCACGAAGTCGTCCGGCTTGTTCGATTTCGCGCGTTCGCCTGCCAGCAGCGCGTCGTCCATCATGAACGCGGCGGCGCGGCCGGTGGAGAGCGTCAGGAACGACTCGCCATGATCCTTCGCGCTGATGATGTTCATGCCCATGCTCTTGTCCTGGTTCATCTTGCGAAGCAGGCGCTCGGAGGTGGTGCCGGCGGTCGTGACGACCGTCTTGCCCTTCAGGTCGGCCCAGTCCTTGATGCCCGAGTCTTTCTTGGTCATCAAGCGTGTGCCGATCACGAAGATCGTGTTGGAGAATGCGACCTGTTGCTGGCGCTCGGCGTTATTCGTGGTCGAACCGCATTCCATGTCGACGGTGCCGTTCTGCACCAGCGGAATACGGTTTTGCGACGTAACCGGCGTCAGCTTGACCTTCAGGCCAGGCATGTTCAGCTTCTGCTTGACCGCCTCAACCACTTTCAGCGCGAATTCCTGCGAATAGCCGATGACATTCTGCTTGTCGTCGTAATACGAGAACGGGATCGACGATTCGCGATGGCCCAGCGAAATGACGCCCGTGTCCTTGATCTTTTTCAGCGTACCGGCGTCTTGCGCATGCGCGCCAACCGTAAACAGTCCGAGAGTCGCGAGCAGCAGCGCAGCTTTTTTAACCTTCATTTGTGATCTCCTTGGCAAGAACCGGCGCCAGTTTAGCAAAGTAATTATTCTGAAAGTATGGCTATAAACCATGTTTGTTGCGTCTCGCCCAAAGGGGACTTGCTTCGGGGCGCGCGCCGCTATGGTTTACAGCGCCTTAACCCAATCAGTCAAGCTTTCCGGGCATGCGAATGCGGGCGGCATCGATACGATGCCGCCCGCCGGGTAACACACGCGGTCTTGTGAACCGCGTTGAAGCAAGCGTATTCGAGCGGGTCCGCGGGTGGCGGAGCCGCCGTTCACGCAAACCGATCAGGGATACAGGCCGCGCATTTCGCGCGCTTGCAGAATCCGCTTACACGCGACGATAAACGCCGCGGTACGCACGGAGACGTTCTGCTCGCTCGACACCTGCCACACCGCGGCGAATGCTTCTCGCATCACGCGCTCGAGGCGCTGGTTGATTTCGTCCTCGGTCCAGAAGAAGCTCGAGAAATCCTGCACCCATTCGAAGTACGACACCGTCACGCCGCCCGCATTGGCCACGACGTCCGGAATCACGAGAATGCCGCGATCGTGCAGGATGTCGTCCGCCGCCGTGGTGGTCGGGCCGTTGGCGCCTTCCACGATGATCTTCGTCCTGATCTTGCCGGCGTTCTTTTCGGTGATCTGGTTTTCCAGCGCGGCCGGAATCAGGATGTCGGACTCGACGGTCCAGAATTCCTCGTTCGTCACGGCATCCGCTTCGGGGAAGCCACCCACGCCGCCCGTCTTCGCCACGTGTTCGAGCAAGGCGACCGCATCGATACCGGTCGACTTGTACAGCGAGCCGGTGTGATCCTGCACCGCGACCACCTTCGCGCCCGCTTCCTGGAACAGACGCGCGGCGATGCCGCCCACGTTGCCGAAGCCTTGCACGGCGATGCGCGCGCCTTCGATATCGAAGCCGATGCGGCGCGCCGCTTCGCAGCCGACCACGTACACGCCGCGGCCCGTCGCCTCGCGGCGGCCCAGCGAACCACCCAGCGTGATCGGCTTGCCCGTCACGACGCCGGTCGCCGTTTGGCCCTGGTTCATCGAGTAGGTGTCCATCATCCACGCCATGATCTGCTCGTTCGTGTTCACGTCCGGCGCGGGAATGTCGGTGTTCGGTCCGATGATGATGCCGATTTCACTCGTGTAGCGGCGCGTCATGCGCTCCAGCTCGCCACGCGACAAGGTGCGCGGGTCGACGCGGATGCCGCCCTTGGCGCCGCCGTAAGGCACGTTCACCGCCGCGTTCTTCACCGACATCCACGCGGACAGCGCCATCACTTCCGACAGCGTCACGTCCTGGTGATAGCGCACGCCGCCCTTGCCCGGACCGCGCGACACGTTGTGCTGCACGCGATAGCCCTCGAAGTGCGCGACGGTGCCGTTATCGAGTTCGATAGGCACGTCGACGATCAGAATGCGCTTCGGGCGCTTCAGGGTTTCGAGCCAGCGGGACAGCGAGCCGAGGTACGGCGCGACGCGGTCGACCTGGCGCAGGTAGTTGCCCCAGGGGCCGAGGTCTTCGCTATTGAGGTAGGAGGGAATGGACTGCAACGTTGCGGCGGATTGTGCGGCTTGCTGCTGGGAAGACATGAACGCTCCGGCGTTGATCGAATAGCAGCATTGTGGAAAAACGCCATTTTGAAATCCAATGCCGTTTCCTTATCCGATTATGTTTTATTTGCATAACCATCGGAAAGCCGCAAATCCACGTCGTGGCAAAGCATGTTTTTCAGCGGGCATCCGCGCCATGCGCCAGTTCCTCGGCGACGACCTCCCACAACTGCCGCACGAGTACCTGCCGGGCATCGTCGCTCTTCGCCGCCAGTTTGTCGCGGTAGAGGCGAATCTCCATGGTCAGCGTGAGTTGCCCTTCCGGCGTGCCGCGCGTCGCGCGATCGAGACGGATCAGCTTGCCCTCGGCGACCGCGTCCTCCACCGCGCTATGCGGCAGGAACGCGACGCCGTGGCCGGCCAGCGCCATCGCCTTGAGTCCCTCGGCCATGTCGGTTTCGTAGAGCCGGTCGAGGTACAGGCGCTCCGGCGCGTTGGCGAGGATCACCTCGGTCATGCGGCCCAGATACGCGTTCGGCGTGTACGACAGATACGGCGTGGACGCCTCGGCGGTGCCCGGCAGCGTATGGCGCGGACGGCCGGCGCGGCCCGGCGCCGAAAACGGACTGATCGGCTCGTTGCCGAGCGTCAGCATGTCGTAGCGGGCGGGGTCGAGCGCGACCGGATGGCTCGGGTGGTGATAGCCCATCATCAGATCGCAGCCGCCCTCCACCAGCGACAACGCCGCGTCGTGCACGTTCAGCGCGCGCAGTCGCGTGTGGATCGTGCCCATCTGCGCTTCGATGCGCTGCAGCCAGCGCGGAAAGTACGTGAGCGACAGCGTGTGCGGCACCGCGAACTCGATGGTCGCTTGCGGCGTCGCCGTATGGCCGCGCAGCAACGCGCGGGCCTCGTGGAACTGCGACAGCATCGCGAGCGCCTGCTCGTTGAAAACCTGACCGGCCGCCGTGAGCCGCGTCGGATAAACGGAACGGTCGATCAGTTCAGTGCCGAGCCACGCTTCGAGCGCCTGAATGCGCCGGGAAAACGCCGGCTGGGTGACGTGGCGTAATTCGGCCGAACGGCTGAAACTGCGCGTTTCCGCGAGCGAAACGAAGTCTTCGAGCCATTTCAGTTCCATGCGTAGCCTGCCGCCGGCGGGAGAGAAGAAGTCAGCATTCTAGATCGTGCCGCCATGCGGGGCGCGGGCGGGAGCGGAAATCAGGAGCGGCACCGTCCGGTGGTAAAATTCGCGGTTCCCGCAGTTTCCTCCGCGTTTTTCATCCTTGCGTCAGCCCCCATCATGTCCGACACCCGCCCCGACACCCTGTTCGCGCTGAACGCGCTCTCCCCGCTCGACGGCCGCTACGCCGCGAAAACCGAAGCCCTGCGCGACTGGCTTTCGGAAGCCGCTTTCATGCGCAATCGCGTGACGGTCGAAATTCACTGGCTGATCGCGCTCTCGCGCGCGGGTTTCGCCGAAGTGCCGCGCTTTTCCGAAGCCTCCGAGCAATTCCTGCTGCAACTGGCCGAGCGCTTCACCGCGCACGACGCCGCGCGCATCAAGGAAATCGAGCGCGTGACGAATCACGACGTGAAAGCGGTCGAGTACTGGCTGAAGGAATCGGTGAAAGGTCAGGAAGAACTGGAGCGCGCCAGCGAGTTCATCCACTTTGCCTGCACGTCCGAAGACATCAACAATACGTCGCACGGGCTGATGCTGGCCGGCGCGCGCGAGCACGTCATTTTGCCCGCGCTGCGCTCGGTGCATCAGCGCCTCGTCGCGCTCGCGCACGCGCACGCCGAACAGCCGATGCTCTCGCGCACGCACGGCCAGCCGGCGAGCCCCACCACGCTCGGCAAGGAAATCGCCAACGTCGCCGCGCGCCTGGAACGCGCGATCGACCGTGTCGCGAAGGTGGAACTGCTCGGCAAGATGAACGGCGCGGTCGGCAACTTCAACGCGCATCTGTCCGCCTATCCCGAGTTCGACTGGGAAGCGTTCTCGCGTGAAGTGGTCGAGCAGCGTCTTAAGCTCACGTTCAATCCGTACACGATCCAGATCGAGCCGCACGACTACATGGCCGAACTGTTCGACGCGGTGTCGCGCGCCAATACGATCCTGCTGGATCTGGACCGCGACGTCTGGGGCTACATCTCGGTCGGCTACTTCAAGCAGCGCACGAAGGCCGGCGAGATCGGTTCGTCGACGATGCCGCACAAGGTCAATCCGATCGACTTCGAAAACTCGGAAGGCAATCTCGGCCTGGCAAACGCCACGCTGCGCCACCTCGCCGACAAGCTGCCGGTTTCGCGCTGGCAGCGCGACCTGACCGACTCGACGGTGTTGCGCAATATGGGGGTCGCGTTCGGTTACTCGCTGCTCGCATACGACTCGCTGATCCGCGGTCTCGACAAGCTCGAAGTGAACGCGCAGCGCCTGAACGAAGATCTCGACAATTGCTGGGAAGTGCTGGCCGAGCCGGTGCAAACGGTGATGCGCCGTTACGGCATCGAGAATCCTTACGAGCAGTTGAAGGAATTGACGCGCGGCAAGGGCATCACGCGCGAGGCGCTGCAAACGTTCGTCAGCGGCCTTGCGATCCCGCAAGACGCGAAGGATCGCTTGCTCGCGATGACGCCGGCTTCATACATCGGCAAGGCGGTCGAACTGGCGAAGCGGATTGCTTGAGATTCCCGCCGGGGCTCATGACATGAAAACCCGGGCATGAAAAAGGCGCTCCACGGAGCGCCTTTTTTCATGCCAGCACGTCAGCTAACCGCTCACCGCGATTGGACCTGCTTCAACACATCGTCGATGATCGCCTCGGGCGACAACTCGATGCTCACGGTGATCGCCTCATCCGGGCCCGGTTCCTCGAGCGTATCGAGCTGGCTTTGCAGCAGCGACGGATCGAAGAAGTGGCCGGTGCGCATCGTCAAACGCTGTTCCAGCACTTCGCGCGAACCCTTCAGGTAGACGAAGCACACATCCTTGTCGCCGTCGCGCAGCACGTCGCGATACGAGCGCTTCAGCGACGAACACGTGAACACCGCCGTCTCGCCCGCCTTCTGCTTTTCTTCGATCGCGGCGCGGATGGTTTTCAGCCAGGGCCAACGGTCCTCGTCGGTGAGCGGAATGCCCTGGTGCATTTTCTCCTTGTTGGCGGCGCTGTGAAACGCGTCGCCGTCGGTGAACGCGCACTGCAGGCGTTCCGCCAGCATTTCGCCAATCCTCGTCTTGCCGGCGCCCGACACGCCCATTGCGATCAAAATCATCAAAAACTCCTTACACGACCGTCGACAATGCGAAGGTCAACGCCAAACCCATCACCGAGATGATGGTCTCGAGGAGCGACCATGTCTTGAAGGTCTGCCCCACCGTCATACCGAAGTATTCCTTGATCAGCCAGAAACCGCCGTCGTTCACGTGCGAAAAGATCAGCGAGCCGGAGCCGGTGGCGAGCACCATCAATTCCGGCGTGACCTGCACGCCGCTGGCCGCCGCGATCGGCGCGACGATACCGCAGGCGGTGGTCATCGCGACCGTTGCCGAACCCGTGGCGAGGCGAATCAGCGCGGCCACCAGCCAGCCGAACAGCAGCGGCGACAGATGCATCGCCGTCGCCACGCCGACGATTTCCTTCGAAATGCCGCTATCCATCAGCACCCGCCCGAAACCGCCGCCCGCACCGACGATCAGCGTAATACCCGCGATCGGCGCGAGACATTCGCCGCAGAACTTCTGGATCTGCTCGCGGTTGAAGCCGCGGCTCGCACCGAAGGTCCAGAAGCTGACCAGCACGGCGATCAGCAGCGCGACGTCCGAATTGCCGACGAAATGCAGCAGGTCGTTCGCCAGCGTTTTCGGCGTGAATACGAGATCGGCCCAACTGCCGACCAGCATCAGGATCACCGGCAGCAGGATCGTGAAGAGCGTCACGCCGAAGCCCGGCAACTCCCGCTTCGGCGCCGCATTCTGCGCGCCGTTCATGCCAAGCTCGTCGTGGCCGACAAATTGCGCGGCGAGCGGATTGTCCTTCGGCAGCTTGATGAAGCGGTTGATCAGCAACGCGAACAGCGGGCCCGCGACGATCGCGGTCGGCACGCCGACGATTAGCCCATAGGCGATCGTCTTGCCGATATCGGCGTGATACTGCTGCACCGCGAGCATGGCGGCCGGGTGCGGCGGAATCAGCCCGTGCACGACGGAAAGCCCCGCGACCATCGGCAAGCCGACCAGCAGCAGCGATTTGTTGGTGCGCTTTGCGACGTTGAACGCGATCGGAATCAGCAGCACGAAGCCGACCTCGAAGAACACCGGCAAGCCGACGATGATCGCCACGACCATCATCGCCCAATGAATATTCTTCTCGCCGAACCAGTCGATCAGCGTGGTGGCGATGCGTTCGGCGCCGCCGGATTCGGCCATCATCTTGCCGAGCATCGTGCCGAGGCCGACCACCACCGCGATGTGCCCGAGCGTGTTGCCGTTGCCGGTTTCGAACGATTTGACGATGGTGCCGATCGGCATGCCGGACACGAGGCCCAGCAGCAACGACACGATGATCAGGACGAGTAGCGGGTAAATCTTGTAGCGGGTGATCAGCAGGATCAGCAAGGCGATGGCGATCACCGCGTAGACCAGCAGCATGCTGCCGTGAACAGCTTCCATGAAGCTCCTCCTTCGTTATTGGTTGTGGGTGCGCACGGCTGGCACCTCGTCTCGTGGTGGCCAGCGGCGATGCCGGAAAAGCCGGCTCGCCGCGCGGACGCTGAATTTTACTTGCTGTTCTGCCTGAAGGCGCGCGAATCCAGCACGCATATCGAAAGAAGCCTCGCCGCGACAGCCGTGGTGGCTATATCGACGAGGCTCCTTGCAGGCAAGACGGGGATGACACGGAATCGCGCGCCGCTTCGGTTCAGTGAGAACTCAATGCGCAGGCGCCGCCAGTTGGCTGGCCGCACGCGCGAGACGCGTGACTTCGTCCCAGTGCTGCGAGGCGAGCGCGGCCTTCGGTGTGAGCCATGAGCCGCCCACGCACACCACGTTCGGCAGCGCCAGGAAATTCGGGGCCGTTTCGGCTGTGATGCCGCCGGTCGGGCAGAACTTCAGCGTCGGGAACGGGCCGTGGAACGCTTGCAGCATCGGCACCCCGCCCGCCTGTTGGGCCGGGAAAAACTTCACGATCTCGTAGCCGAGTTCGAGCGCGGTGATGATGTCGGTCGGCGTCATGACACCCGGCAGCAGCGGCAAGCCGGCGTCCTGCGCGGCCTTGTGCATGTCTTTGGTCAGCCCCGGCGAGACGCCGAACTTCGCGCCGGCTTTCTTCGCCTGCGCGCAATGCTCGGGCTTCGTGATCGTGCCGACGCCGACCACGATGTCCTCGGCCAACTGGCTAGCGCGTTCGATCGCTTCGAGGCCCGCCGCGGTGCGCAGCGTGATTTCGAGCACCTTCACGCCACCTGCGTGCAGCGCGCGCGACACATGCTCGCCCTGTTCGACGGAGTCGAACGCGAGCACCGGAATCACCGGGCCGAGGCGCACGATATCGCTTACTGTTTTCGAGGTCATGGTCAGACTCCTTGTTTCTGCAGCGCTTGGCTGGCTTGAGTGGTGCTGGTGTGTGCATGGCCGTGCTGGTGCGCGCCGCGCTCGCCCACCATCGGGCCGAACACCGACGCGCCCTGCTCCGCGGGCGCCGCCGCCGCCCGGAACACGCCGAACAGTTCGCGGCCGAAGCCGACTTCGTTTTCCGCCTGATGCCGCGGCACGGCGCCCGGCCGCGCGGCCCATTCGGCCGCGTCGATTTCGATGTCGAGCACGCCGGCTTCCGCGTCGATCACCAGCATGTCGCCGGTGCGGACCTTGCCGATCGGGCCTTGCAGCAATGCTTCCGGCGACAGGTGAATCACCGCGGGCACCTTGCCCGAGGCGCCCGACATGCGGCCGTCGGTGACCAGGGCGACATGGAAGCCTTGATCCTGCAACACGCCGAGCAGCGGCGTCAAACGATGCAGTTCGGGCATGCCGTTTGCCCGCGCGCCCTGAAAACGCACGACGGCGATGAAGTCGCGCTTCAGCTCGCCGTTGTCGAATGCTTCCTGCACGGCTTCCTGCGAATCGAACACGATGGCCGGCGCCTTCACCTTGCGATGCTGCGCGGCCACAGCCGAAATCTTGATCACGCCGCGACCGAGCTTGCCCTGCATCAGACGCAAGCCGCCGTCCGGCTGGAACGGCTCCTTGATGCTGCGCAGCACCGCGGTGTCCGCGCTTTCGGCCGTGCCCGGCACCCATTGCAGCTTGCCGTCGAGCAGCTTCGGCTCCTCGGTGTAGTGCTTCAGGCCCTTGCCCGCGACCGTGTTCACGTCTTCGTGCAGCAAGCCGCCTTCCAGCAGATTGCGAACGAGGAACGCAACGCCGCCCGCCGCGTGGAAATGGTTCACGTCGGCCTTGCCGTTCGGATAAATCTTGGCGAGCAGCGGCACCGCTTGCGACAGCGTGTCGAAGTCGTCCCAGTCGATCACGATGCCCGCCGCGCGCGCAATCGCGACCAGGTGCAGCGTGTGATTGGTCGAACCGCCCGTGGCCAGCAACGCGACGATGCCGTTGACGATCGCCTTCTCGTCGATCACGTGCCCGATCGGCATGTAGTTGCCGCGCTCCACCGTCAGATCGAGCACGCGACGCGCGGCTTGCGCGGTCAGCGCGTCGCGCAGCGGCGTGTGCGGATGCACGAACGCCGAGCCCGGCAGATGCAGGCCCATCACTTCCATCAGCATCTGGTTGCTGTTCGCGGTGCCGTAGAACGTGCAGGTGCCGTGGCTGTGATACGCGGCGGCTTCCGCTTCGAGCAGTGCGTCGCGGCCGCACTGGCCGGTGGCGAAAAGCTGACGCGTCTTGGCTTTCTCGTCGTTCGAGAGGCCGCTGCCCATCGGGCCGGCCGGCACGAAAATCGTCGGCAGATGGCCGAATTGCAGCGCGCCGATCAAAAGACCGGGCACGATCTTGTCGCAGATGCCGAGGCACAGCGCCGCGTCGAACATGTTGTGCGTGAGCGCGACCGCGGTGCTCATCGCGATCACCTCGCGCGAGAACAGCGACAGCTCCATGCCCGCGTTGCCTTGCGTGACGCCGTCGCACATGGCGGGCACGCCGCCCGCGAATTGCGCGACGCCGCCGTTTTCACGCGCGGCTTCCTTGATGATGTCCGGGTAGTTTTTGTACGGCGCGTGCGCCGACAGCATTTCGTTATACGACGACACGATGCCGATGTTCGGCTCGCGGATCGCCTTGATGGCGAGTTTGTCGCGGCCCTCCAGCCCGGCAAAGCCGTGAGCCAGATTCGCGCACGAGAGCGCGCCGCGCGCCGGGAACCGGCCCTGTGCCTGGTCGATGCGCGACAGATAAGCCTCGCGAGTGGGCTTGCTGCGCTCGATCACGCGTTGGGTGACCTTCAACAATTGCGAATGCGGGGAAACCATCGGAGCTCCTTCTTCGCTGGCTAAAGACGACTTGCGGACGACTTGCGGGCGTTGCGCGCACTATGCCAGGCAGGTATCGCGGGGGATGTCGGATCAGTCGACGCCGCCAATGTTAGTAGAAAAACTACACGGTCGCAATCGCGAGTCGTGCTGCGCTGCGGCATCGCCGAACCGCCCGTCTGGGCCTACTGGCTTGGGTTGGGCGCTGCGCCTGCGAACCTAGGGATTACACCTAGACCCGAATATGTAGTTTTTGTACCTTGTTTGGCAATCAGATATAGTCCACGCATTCTTCAGCATAGTGCGAGTTTTACGATGATGCTGTCCCAAGTGGAAGAGATGCGCGATCAGTTGCGCCCATCCGAGCGCAAGCTGGCCGACTACGTGATCGAGTCGCCCCGCGAGGTGCTCGATCTGTCGATGACGGAAGTCGCCGCGCGTGCCGGCGTGAGCCAGCCGACCATCGCGCGTTTCTGTCACGCGCTCGGCTTCTCGGGGTTTCGCGAGTTCAAGATCCGGCTCGCGCAGGGCATTGCGTCAGGCGTGCCGACCGTCTATCGGGACGTGCGGCCGGACGAAGGCGCGCCGGGGCTCATCGCGAAGGTCTTCGACCGAACCATCGGCACGCTGATCCAGGTGCGCAACAGCCTGTCGCCGGATAGCGTCGAAGCGGCCGTCGAATTGCTGGCGAACGCGGCGCGCATCGAGTTCTACGGGGCGGGAGGCTCGGGCATTGCCGCGCAGGACATTCAGCACAAGTTCTTCCGGCTCGGCATGCCGAGCGTCGCTTACTCCGACCCGCACACTTATTCGATGTCGGCGGCGCTGCTCGGTCCCGGCGACGTGGTGGTGGCGGTTTCCAACACCGGCCGGACCCGCGACATCATCGAAGCCGCGCGCTCGGCGCTCGCTCGCGGCGCGAAGGTGATCGCGATCACGCATGGCAATTCGCCGCTGGCGCGGGTCGCGACGATCTGCCTGTTCTCGAATGTCGTGGAGGAAACCGACGTGTTCTCGCCGATGACTTCGCGCATGTCGCATCTGGCGATCGGCGACATTCTGGCGGTCGGCGTCGCGCTCAAGCGTGGACCCGATCTGGTGGAGCGTGTGGGGCAGGCGAAAGGGGTGATCGCCCGATTGAGGATCGATGGGGAGGTTTGAGCGACCGGGTACGAAGGTTCTCAGAACGGCTTGATCACCACCAACGCGACCGCTGCCAGCATCCCCAGTACCGGCAGCTCATTGAACATCCGATACCACTTGTCCGTCCGCCGATTCTCGCCGCGCTCGAACCTGCGCAGCAGCACGCCGCAATAGGCGTGGTAAACGATGAGCAGCAGCACCACGCCCACCTTCGCGTGAATCCAGCCCTGCCCGCGCCCGATTCCCACCGCGAGCCACAACCACAGCCCGCACGCGAGCGCCGGCACCGCGATAAACGTCATGAAGCGAAACAGCTTGCGCGCCATCGTCAACAGTCGCGCCGTCGCGGCGGGCTCCGTTTCCATCGCCAGATTGACGAAGATGCGCGGCAGATAGAACAGGCCGGCAAACCAGGAAGCAATCAGGACGATGTGAAACGTTTTTACCCAAAGCATCGGCGGTCCTTGTAGTTTGTATAACGCGTTGGCGCGAAAAGAAGCGCGCTCGGTGGCGCGCTTGTGGTTGTGCTTGTGCGGAGAAACCGGGGCGGCGGCGCGGCTTTTATTGCCGCCCTTCGCCGTGCCCCAGCACGATGTATTTGAGCGACGTCAGCCCTTCGAGCCCCACCGGTCCGCGCGCGTGCAGCTTGTCGTTCGAAATGCCGATTTCCGCGCCCAACCCGAATTCGAAGCCGTCCGCGAAACGCGTTGACGCGTTCACCATCACGCTCGCCGAATCCACTTCGCGCAGGAAGCGCATTGCGCGGTCGTGGTCTTCCGTGACGATCGCGTCGGTGTGCTGCGAGCTGTACTCGTTGATATGTTCGATCGCCGCGTCGACACCATCGACCACCTTGATCGCCAGCACCGGCGCGAGATATTCGGTGCGCCAGTCTTCCTCGGTGGCATCGACCAGCGGGCCGACGCCGGCTTCCGCCAGCACCGCGCGCGCCGCGGCATCCACCCGCAGTTCGACTTCCTTGCCGCGGTACAGCTTGCCAAGCGGCGGCAGCACTTCGGCCGCGATACCGCGCGCCACCAGCAGCGTTTCCATCGTGTTGCAGGTGCCGTAGCGGTGCGTCTTGGCGTTATCGCAGACGGTCAGCGCCTTGGCCAGATCGGCGCGATCGTCGACATACACGTGGCAGATGCCGTCGAGGTGCTTGATCATCGGCACGCGCGCTTCGTTCATCAGGCGCTCGATCAGGCTCTTGCCGCCGCGCGGCACGATCACGTCGACGTATTCGGTCATCGTGATGAGCTTGCCCACCGCGGCGCGGTCGGAGGTGGCCACCACCTGCACGGCGTCCGGCGGCAAACCGGCCGCCGCCAAGCCTTCGCCGATCAGCTTCGCCAGCGCGGTGTTGCATTCGAGTGCCTCGGAACCGCCACGCAGGATCGTTGCGTTGCCCGACTTCAGGCAGAGCGCGGCGGCGTCGATCGTCACGTTGGGACGCGATTCGTAGATGATGCCGATCACCCCCAGCGGCACGCGCATCTGGCCGACCTGGATGCCGCTCGGCCGGTACTTCAGATTGCTGATTTCGCCGATCGGATCGGCGAGCGCGGCGACTTGCCGCAAGCCTTCGACCATCGTCTTCAACGCCTTGTCCGACAGCGTGAGGCGATCGATGAAAGCGGCGTCGAGACCCTTTTCGCTTGCACGGGCGACGTCGCGCGCATTGGCTTCCTTCAGCAACGCGGTGTCACGTTCGATTGCCTCGGCGACGGCGGCAAGCGCGGCGTTCCTGGCCGCCGTCGACGCCCGCGCCATCGCCCGCGAAGCGTGGCGGGCGCGGCGGCCGAGGTCGGTCATGTACTGGTCGATATCCATGGTGATTCTCGTGGTGCCGCGCACGTTCACGTGCGGCGGACGGGCAGAATTAGCGAAAGATCAAACGATTGTAAGTCGGGCGGCGGTGCTTTGCTTGCGCCACCGAACGGGAATGCGGGGGACTTCATATTGCGCCGCCTGGGCGTGGGAGCGATGCAAGCGATCAGTGCCCGGCATCGGCAGCGGAATCCGCTCACCTTCACCGCTCGCCGGGTCAGCGCGCGAGCCAGGCCCAATCAGCCGGGCCTTCGCCCCGGCGCAACAGCCGCGGTGCGAGGTCGCGGCGGCGGCACAGGCACCGCTTTTGCCGGCGACGCCACCGTCATGGCCAGTTCGAACAGTCCGTTCCACGGATCGGGCGGCGGGTCGTTGCGATGATTGCCCGGCGTGCCGCCCGACAAACCCTTCACCTGCCGGTCGAGGCGCGCCGCCAACGCGAGCGCCTTCTCCAGCGCGCTCTCGGTGACGCGCGACAACGCCGGCCCGATCAGCCGCTCACGCGGGCCCCACACGCGGTTCTCGCGCACCAGCATCGCGAGCGGCTTGCCGGCCGCGACACCGCGCTTGATTCGCAGCAGCGTGCGCACTTCTTCCACGACCGCCCACAACACCAGCACCGCGGCCTCGCCTTCGCCGCGCAGACCGTCGAGCATGCGCGTCAAGCGGCCGACGTCGCCCGCGAGCATCGCTTCGTTCAATTTGAAAACGTCGTAACGCGCGACGTTCAGCACGGCGTCCTGAACCTGCTCGAAACTCAGCGACCCGGCCGGATACAGCAAGCCCAGCTTCTGGATTTCCTGATGCGCGGCAAGCAGATTGCCTTCCACGCGCTCGGCGATGAACGCGAGCGCGCGCCGCCCTTCCTCGCCCGCGGCCACTCGCTGCCCTTGAGCGGCGAGCCGCTGCCCCACCCAATTCGGCAACTGCGCGCGCTCGACGGGATCGATCTTCAACGCGACGCCGGCTTCGGCCAACGCCGTGAACCACGCCGATTTCTGCGTGGCCGCGTCGAGCCGCGGCAGTGTGATCATCGTCAGGACGTCGTCGTTGACGGCGGCGGCAAGCGCCTTCAGCGCGTCGGCGCCTTCCTTGCCGGGCTTGCCCGACGGAATGCGCAACTCGACCAGTTGACGGTCGCCGAACAACGACATCGACTGGCTCGCGCCGAGCAGCGAACTCCAGTCGAAACCCCGCTCGACGGTGAACACCGAGCGGTCCGTGAAGCCGGCCGCGCGCGCGGTGGCGCGAATCCGGTCGCACGCTTCCTGCGCGAGCAGGTGCTCGTCGCCGTACACGACGTAGAGGCCGGCGAGTCCCTTGGCGAGATGCGCTTCGAGCGCGTCAAGTCGGAGTTGCATGGCTACCGATCGGCGAGGTTGAACAGGTGCGGCACGTGAATCGGAATACGACGCTCACAGCGGCGGCGGCGGCAACGGCGCGCGCGGCGCAACCGCCGGCGCTTCCTGACCCGGCGCGGGATGCAGCGACTTCACGATCTCGAGACGCCGCGTGAGCTGGTCGATCGCGTCGTTCTCCATGTCGGCGAAAAGAATGTCGGACTCAGCCGCCTTCGCCTGCGAATACTGGTCGCTATAGGTCATCGCCCGGTTCAGCGCGATCACGCTCGGCGGAATCAGGATCGTGCCGTCCTTGCCGGTCAGCGTGTAATTCATCGAGAGATTCAATTGATACTCCGCGACGACACCCAGCGAGTTGAGCGTCAGCGTGCTGATGCCGCGGTTCTCCGAGATCAGCAGCGTTGCGTCGGCATTCGCGGACGACTTGACCACCACCGTGTCGCTGCCGCCTTGCACCATGCGCGTAAGCCGCGCGCCCGCCGCGGCCGAACCGCCGGAGATATAGAGACGTTTGAACGCGTAGTCCTGCTGGCCGCGCAGTTGGAAGCCGCAGGCGGACAACATCAACACGCTGCAAGCCAGCGTCAATAACGATCTGCGAGTCACATTGGCTCCTGGTTCGCAGTAGATTCCGCAGCGAGGACAAGCGCCGCCGCATGTGGCGGCGTCCTGCCTGCTGTCGTGTCTTGATGGATCTTCACGAGAAAACGCCGGGCCGCCCCAAGGTTTTCCGCTCCGCGCGAAGTTTCCCTGGAGGCGCTCAAACGACGACGTTCACGAGGCGGCCCGGCACCACGACGATTTTCTTCGGCGCCTTGCCTTCGCTGAACTTCGCGACCATCTCGTGAGCGACCGCGAGTTGTTCGACCGCTTCACGCGAGGCGTCTTTCGCCACCGTCAGCGCGCCGCGCACCTTGCCGTTCACCTGCAGCACGAGTTCGATCTCGGCCTGCTCCAGCGCCTTCTCGTCGACCTTCGGCCACGGCGCGTCGAGCAGCGAGCCGAATTCGTCGGCGTAACCGAGTTCGCGCCACAACTGGAACGTGAGGTGCGGCACGACCGGATACAGCACGCGCAGCATCACGCCGTAGGTTTCGCGCAGCACGCCCGGCAGGGCGCTCTTCGCACCGTCGAGCGCGTTGAGCATCTTCATCGCCGCCGATACGACCGTGTTGTACTGCAAGCGCTGGTAGTCGAAGTCGGCCTGCTTCAGCACGCTATAAATCTCGCGGCGCAGCGCCTTGTCGGTCTCGCCGAGTTGCGCGGCGTCGAACTTGCCGCCCGCGCGCAACGCTGCCTCGTTCGCGTGGCCGAAACTCCACACGCGGCGCAGGAAACGGCTCGCGCCTTCCACGCCCGAACCGGACCATTCCAGCTGCTGCTCGGGCGGTGCCGCGAACATCACGAACAGACGCGCGGTGTCCGCGCCGTGCTGATCGATCAGCAATTGCGGATCGACGCCGTTGTTCTTCGACTTCGACATCTTCTCGACGCCGCCGAGCACCACCGGCTGACCGTCCGCGTTCAGCACGGCGCCGACCGGGCGGCCCTTGTCGTCGAACGAAACGGTGACCTCGGCCGGGTTGTACCAGGTTTTCTTGCCCGCTTCGTTTTCGCGGTAGTAGGTTTCGTTGAGCACCATGCCCTGCGTGAGCAGATTTTTGGCCGGCTCGCCGAACTTGACCAGGCCCATGTCGCGCATCACCTTCGCCCAGAAGCGCGAGTACAAAAGGTGCAGAATCGCGTGCTCGATCCCGCCGATGTACTGGTCCATCGGCGCCCAGTAATCGGTGCGCTCGTCGACCATGGTCCTCGCGTCCGGCGCCGCATAACGGTAGAAGTACCAGGCCGAATCGACGAACGTGTCCATCGTGTCGGTTTCGCGCCGCGCCGCGCCGCCGCAGGTCGGGCACGTGCAATTCACGAATGCCTCCGACTTGGCGAGCGGGTTGCCCGTGCCGTCCGGCACGAGGTCTTCCGGCAACACCACCGGCAAGTCTTGTTCCGGCACCGGCACGTCGCCGCAAGTCGGGCAGTGGATGATCGGAATCGGCGTGCCCCAGTAACGCTGGCGCGACACGCCCCAATCGCGCAGGCGCCACGTGATCTGCTTGTCGCCGAGGCCGAGCTGCTTCAGATCGGCGGCGATCGCATCGACCGCCTGCTCGTAGTCGAGGCCGTCGTACTTGCCGCTGTTGACCAGCGTGCCGGTTTTATCGCCGTACCATTCTTGCCAGGCGTCCGTCGAGAATGCCTTGCCTTCGACAGCCACCACCTGCTTGACCGGCAGACCGTATTTCTTCACGAACGCGAAGTCGCGCTCGTCGTGCGCCGGCACGCCCATCACAGCGCCTTCGCCGTAGCTCATCAGCACGTAGTTGCCGATCCACACTTCGACCTGTTCGTGCGTCAGCGGATGCGTGACGTAAAAGCCGGTGGCCATGCCCTTCTTTTCCATCGTCGCGACGTCGGCTTCAGCCACGCCGCCACGCTTGCACTCCTCGATGAAGGCTTGCAGTTCCGGCTTGTCTTGCGCGAGACGCGTGGCGAGCGGATGCTCGGCGGCGATCGCGGCGAAAGTCACGCCCATGATCGTGTCGGCGCGCGTGGTGAACACACGCAGCAGCTTCTGTTCGCCGTCGATTTCATACGGGAAGCCGAAGTTCACGCCGAAGCTCTTGCCGATCCAGTTCTGCTGCATGATCTTCACGCGCTCGGGCCAGCCGAGGCCTTCGAGGTCGTTCAGCAGTTCATCCGCGTAATCGGTGATGCGCAGGTAGTACATCGGGATTTCGCGCTTTTCGACCAGCGCGCCCGAACGCCAGCCGCGTCCGTCGATCACCTGCTCGTTGGCGAGCACGGTCTGATCGACCGGGTCCCAGTTGACGGTGCCGGTTTTCTTGTACGCGATGCCCTTTTCGAGCATCTTCAGGAACAGCCACTGATTCCACTTGTAGTAATCGGGGCTGCACGTGGCGACTTCACGCGACCAGTCGATTGCGAGGCCCATCGACTGCATCTGCTTCTTCATGTAAGCGATGTTGTCGTAGGTCCACTTGGCGGGCGGCACGTTGTTGGCCATCGCGGCGTTTTCCGCCGGCATGCCGAACGCGTCCCAACCCATCGGCATCAGCACGTTGTAGCCGTTCATCCGCAAATAGCGGTACATCACGTCGTTGATCGTGTAGTTGCGCACGTGCCCCATGTGCAGCTTGCCCGACGGGTACGGCAGCATCGAGACGCAATAGAACTTGGGCTTGCTGGTGGTTTCCGTCGTCTTGTACGCGTCGATCGCGCGCCATTGCCCTTGCGCGGCGGATTCGACGTCGGAGGGAACGTATTTTTCGTGCATGGTGTGATGGTGTCGCTGGGTTCGGTGCTTTCGCACCGGCCGCTTGGTGCTCTGCTGGATGAAATGGCGTCGTTTCCCCTTCGGCGGGGGAAAGGGCTGATTATACCGTTCGCGGACGGGTGCGCCGCGCGGTATGGCTAGCTGGCTAGCGGCTCGCGCCAGGCGGCGGCGGGTCCGTCACGAAGCCGATCCGCTCGACCCCGGCCTGCTGCGCCGCGCCCATGACCTGCGCGATCACCTCGTAACGCGTGGAGCGCTCGGCGCGCAGTTGAATCTCCGGCTGCTCCGGCTGTTTGCCCGCTTGCGCGAACCGCGCGCGCATCTGCTCGAGCGTGATGACGTTGCCGTCCCAATAGAGCTTGCCGGCGGCGTCGATGGAAAGGGAAATGGTTTGCGGCGTTTGCCGCGCGGGCGCCGCCGCCACTTTCGGCAAATCGAGGCGGATTGCGTGCGTGAATAAAGGCGCGGTAATGATAAAAATCACCAGCAACACCAGCATCACGTCGATCAGCGGCGTCATGTTGATCTCGGCCATCGGCGCGGCCGTCTGCTTTTTCTCGAGTCCGCCGAATGCCATGTCGCCTCTTTCGTGTGAGCAACGCGCTTAGTGAGTCGGAGCCTGCCGGGCCCGCGGCGCGGTGTGGGCCTGCTCGGCGGGCGCGCACACGTATGCGTGCAGATCGTGCGCGAAGCCGTCGAGTTCCTCCGACAATTGCCGCACGAGACGCCCGAGCACGTTATACGCAAGCACGGCGGGAATCGCGACCACGAGGCCGAACGCGGTCATGATGAGCGCCTCGCCCACCGGACCGGCGACGTTCTCGATTTGCGCCTGGCCGCTCGCCGCAATGCTGCCGAGCGCGTGATAGATACCCCAGACGGTGCCAAGGAGGCCGACGAAGGGCGCCGTGCTGCCCACCGAGGCCAATAGCACCTGACCGAATTCGAGCCGCCGCTGCGACGCATTGAGCGCCTGGCGCAACGCCCGCAGCACCCGTTCGCCGCGCTCGACGCGGGCGAGCAGCGCACCCGGAATGTCCACTTCGGACGCATGCAGGGCCGCCTCGGCGAGCGGCGTGAAGACACGCTCACGGTCCACGCGCTTCAACGCCGCGACACCCTCGGAGAGCGTGGGCGCCTGCCAGAATTGCGCGATGGCGCGCGCCGCCTGCCGTTTCGCGCGGGTGAGAATCCAGCTCTTGACGATCAGAAAACACCAGCTCGCAATCGACATGGCCAGCAGCACATAAGCGACGCCATGCGTGATCGCGTCACTGGTTTGCAGGTAATGAATGATGCCGCTGCTGCCTGCCATCTGACCTCGCCGTGGAAAGTGATTCGAGGGACGCGAACGGGCGCCGCGGTCCGGCGCGCCCGGACAGACGCTCAACGCAGGCCGAGCACGTCCTGCATGTCGAAGAAACCGGTTTTGTGGCCTTCGAGAAAACGCACGGCACGAAGCGCGCCTTGTGCATACGACAAACGGCTCGCCGATTTGTGCGTGATTTCGATGCGCTCGCCGATGCCCGCGAACAACACCGTATGGTCGCCGACAATGTCGCCGCCGCGAATCGCCGAGAAGCCGATGGTGGACGGATCGCGTTCGCCGGTCACGCCTTCGCGGCCGTACACCGCGCAGTCGTCGAGATTGCGGCCGAGCGCGTTGGCGATCACTTCGCCCATGGTCAGCGCCGTGCCCGACGGCGCGTCGACCTTGTGACGGTGATGCGCCTCGATGATTTCGATGTCGTAGCCGGTCGCGAAATGCCTGGCGGCGTATTCGAGCAACTTCAGCGTGACGTTCACGCCGACGCTCATGTTCGACGCGAACATGATGGCGATCTTGTCCGCCGCGGCGCGCAATTGCGCTTTCTGCTCGTTGTCGAACCCGGTCGTGCCGATCACCATTTTCACGTTGTGGCGCTGCGCCGCTTCGAGATGGACCAGCGTGCCTTCGGGACGCGTGAAGTCGATCAGGTAGTCGGATTTGGCGAATACGCTTTCGATGTCGTCGCTGAGCGCGACGCCCGTCTGTTTGCCGACCAACGCGCCGGCGTCCTGACCGAGTTGCGGGGAGCCCGCACGGTCGAGCGCGCCCGAGAGCGTGACTTCAGGATCGTTAAGGACGGTTTCGATGAGCATGCGGCCCATACGGCCCGATGCGCCAGCAATGGCAATTTTCATGGCTACGAGGGTTCGAAAAGGCAAAACCCGGCAAGTGCGGGAGAAAGCGGCGCCGGGCAGCACGCACCGGCGCCGCGCATCATGGGAAAGCGGAAAATCTGGCGGGCGCCACGCAGGGCGCCCTTGCCGTGACGCGGCACGCGTTCGCCACGCCCGCGCCGTAGTCATCTTAAAACACCGACCGCCTGGTTACTCGCTCGTTCCCGAAGTCGACGGAGTAGTCAGCGGCGCGCTGTTGCCCGTTTGCGAGCCAGTCGGTCCCACCGGATTGCTCTGCGCGCCCTGCGCCTGCGGAGGCGGCGGACGGTGGAACTGGAACTGCGGCTGACCCGGGGCCGTCGGGCCCTGTGGCGGTACGCCGCCGGCGTTCGGGGTCGGCGCGGTGGAGCGCACGGAAGACCGCGTATTGCCGGACGGCGATTGCACCGCATTGGTCGCACGATTGGCCGCTTGCGCGGCTTCCGCATTGGCGTCCGTGGACGGTGCGGTTACCGCCGCAGCACCCTCGACAGACGGCGAACGCACCGTGTCCACCGCGATCGGCGCCGCTGCGGCCGCCACCGGCGCGCTCGCGCCGCCGGCACTGCTGGCTACGTTCGGCGCAGCGGCCTTTTTGCCGCGCCTGTCGCCGTCGATCTCAGCCAGCAATTCGAGGTTGGACGGCAGGTCCTCGCCGCCCGACCAACTGGCGACGCGGTCGCCCGCGAACATGACCACGAAGTCGCGCTGCTGCACGACGTTCGTCGAACCGCGCTTGAAATAGAACACGTAGTCCCAACGATCCGCGTGGAACATGTCGGCCAGGAGGGGCGTGCCGAGAATCTGCCGCACCTGCGCGCGGGACATGCCGACCTGCATCTGCGAAGCGGCTTCTTTCGAGACAAAATTGCCTTGCACCACCGTGATGCGATACGGGGTAATGCTTTGCGCAATGCGCTGCGTCAGACTGTCGTAAGTGGAACATCCGGCAAGAACCGCGACAGTCGCAACAGCGATCAAGGTACCCCGCATGCGGCTCCCCCGGTAGATCAATTGAGATTTTGAAATCATTTCACTCACCGTGCGGGCCCGCTGACGAGCCGCGCGAGTTTCATTCCATCGAAGATGACCAGAACGGCAAAAACACATTACTATGAGAGCCCAGCATTGTACTCTAGGGATCCCTTGCCATGACCAATCCAACCGATCTCAAGAATATCGGGCTCAAGGCGACCCTTCCGCGCCTCAAAATCCTTGAGATTTTCCAGCACAGCCCGGTGCGCCACCTGACCGCCGAAGACGTCTACCGCAACCTGTTGCACGAGGAACTCGATATCGGCCTTGCCACCGTCTATCGGGTCCTCACGCAATTCGAACAGGCGGGCTTGCTGTCGCGCAGCAATTTCGAATCGGGCAAGGCGGTGTTCGAATTGAACGAAGGATCGCACCACGACCATCTCGTGTGCCTCGATTGCGGGCTCGTCGAGGAATTTTTCGACTCCGAAATCGAGAACCGTCAGCAATCCATCGCGAAGGAACGCGGCTTCAAGCTGCAGGAGCACGCGTTGGCGTTGTACGGCGCGTGCACCAAGGAGAATTGCCCGCATCGCAAGCATTGATGCGATCCGGGCCGCGTCGGGGTGCGCGGTCCGGTGGAAAAAAGACCCGCCCGGTGTGAATCGGGCGGGTCTTTTTGCGTTTGGGGCGCGGCGGCCGGCTTCGGTGAGCAGCTCTATACCGACAGTTCGGCGCCTGCTTCGAACATCAGCCGCCACGGCTCTTCCAACGTCAGTTCGTCGCAGTTGGGCTGCTCGCCGCCGCGATCGACCACCACGAAATCGCTCATCTCGTCGAGCGCCAGCAGCGGATGGTGCCAAACGCCTTTCGTGTAGTTCACGCCCTGCCAGCCGTCGCTCCAGAATGCGCGCATCCGCGCCGGATCGAACTCGCCCGCCGGCGCGACCACCACCAGATAGCGGCGCGCCGTCAAGGGAATGAACGCCTGGCTGCCGAGCGGGTGCCGCTCCATCATCGTGATGTCGACCGGCAACGGACGCGGTTGCGCGCGAAACAGGTTGATCAGCGGCCGGCCGCCCTGCTCCGTCACATCGACGTCGGCGAGGTCGTGATAGCGCTCGGTCGTGCCGCCGTTGATCGCGAAATGGCGCGCGCCGTCCAGCTCGATCACGTCGCCGAATGGCGCGAAGGCGGCTCGCGTCAGGCGCTCCATCTGCAATGTCTTCATCGACGCGGCTCCGTTATGCGAGGTCGCCCCACAGGCACAGGCGCGACACGCCACCGTCCGGAAAGATATTGAAACGCACGTGCGTGACAGGTCCGAGCGATGCGATGCCGTCCGCGAACGTGTGCACGTGGTCCATTTGCAGCTTCTGCTCGGCGAGCAGTTCGGGCCAGAACATCGCTTGCGTGACGAGCGATTCGTCCGTGCCGCCCGTCACGCGAGCGGCTTGCAGCGAACAGCGGTCGGGAAAATTGCCCTTGAAGTGCGCGGTGTCCACCTCGATCTTGCGGATCACGCCCGGCCGCGCCAGCGCGACGATCGCCCAGTCGGTGCCCGGCTCGCGGCGCCGCCGCGTCTCCCAGCCGTCGCCCATGTTGACGCCGCGGCCCGGCATCAGCATCTGCGAGGCTGGACCGAAATGCTGGTTATTCGCCGCGACCAGATACGCGCCGTTCTCGATCGCCGCGAGGTCCAGCAGCGCGCCGCGCTCCACGCGCGCCCAGTCGCGCTTCGGCTGGCCGTACACGCGCAGGCGCGCGAGGCCGCCGTCCGGATACAGATTCACGCGCAGATGCGTGAAGGCGCGCGCGTCGTTCACTTCGACGTAGTGGTGTTGGTTGCCCTGCAGCGTGGTCGGCGGCACGAGCGTTTGCCAGTCGGCGTTGCCCGGCGGCACGTCGCTGTCCACATGGCAGGCGTCGATCGACGCCGCCGGCGGAAAATTGCCGGTGAAGTGGCTCGTATCCAGATCGACGCCGTGCACGACGCCCGCCCGCGCGAGCCGGATCACGCAATAGTCGTGACCGGTCGTGCGCTTGCGACGAGTTTCCCAGCCGTCCATCCACTTGCCGTGGTCGTCGTATTTGCCGGGAATGAACACTGCGGGCTGCGGGTCGAGCATGCGTTCTTTCGGCGCGAAGAATTCGTCGCTGGCGTGGAGCGCTTTCGCGCCCAGACGCGGGTCGGCGAGGTTCATATAGCGGCGGGTGAAGGCAGGCGCGTTCGGGTCGAGGATCGGATTGGCCATAGTCTCGGTAGGCGACGAAAAGTGAAGGAGCGCCAGCGGATTTCGGAGCATCCGCCGGCGCGGAAAAACGCGCTGCGTTGGCGCGCTGGTCGGTCAGACGATTCGGGATATCAGACGGCTGGCGCGTGTTCGCCGGCGGCAGACTCGGGGTCCATGCCCTCGCCAGTCGGGACGTAGCGCAACGCCGCGTCGCGATTCAGCACGCGATGCGCGCGCGCCCGGTCGATATCGTTTTCCCACACCGCGACGACCACCGTCGCCACGCAATTGCCGATCAGGTTGGTCAGCGCGCGGGCAATGCCGACGAACCAGTCGACCGGCAGGATCAGCACGAGGCCGAGGACGGGAATCGCCGGAATGGCGGACAACGTCGCGGCCAGAATCACGATGGCCGAGCCCGGAATGCCGTGCGCGCCCTTCGACGTCACCAGCGATACCAGCACCACCACGATGAGGTCGTGCGTGGACAGCGGCGTGTTGGTGGCCTGCGCGATGAAAATCACAGCCAGGGTCAGATAAATGGAGAAACCGTCGAGATTGAACGAGTAGCCGGTCGGAATCACGAGACCGACCGTCGAATCCTTCACGCCCATCCATTCGAGCTTGCGCATGACCTGCGGCAACACCGCATCGGACGACGCCGTGCCGAGCACGATCGACAGTTCCTCGCGCAGATAGCGGATCAGCTTGAAAACGTTGAAGCCGGCCAGCCGCATCACCACGCCCAGCACCACGACCACGAACACAATGCAGCTCGCGTAGAACACGAGCACCAGCATGCCGAGTTGCTTGAGCGAGTCGACGCCGTACTTGCCGGTGGTGAACGCGATCGCGCCGAGCACACCGAGCGGCGCCAGCTTGATGATGAAGCTCATCACCCGGAAGAACACCTGGGCGAGTTCGTCGATCAGGCCGCTCACACGCTGCGCCTTGGTGCCGAGCAGAGACAGCGCCGAGCCGAACAGCACCGAAAACACGAGGATTTGCAGGATGTCGCCGGTCGCGAACGCGTTCATCGCCGTGTCGGGGATGATCTTCAGCAGAAAGCCCGCCGTGTCCTTGAGGCTCTTCGCGTGCTCGGCGTATGTCGACAGCGAAGCCGGATCGAGCGAATGCAGATCGATGTTCATGCCGACGCCCGGTCGCGTGACATGGGCCAGCACGGCGCCGATCACGAGCGCGATCGTCGTCATCACCTCGAAGTAGATCACCGCCTTCAGGCCGACGCGCCCGACCTTGCGCAGATCGCCGGCATGCGCCATGCCGCTGACCACGACGCAAAAGACGATTGGTCCGATCACCATCTTGATCAGCTTCAGGAAGCCGTCGCCGAGCGGGCGCAGCGATTGGGCGAAGTGCGGGAACACCGCGCCGATCACGATGCCGGCCAGCAGCGCAATGACGACCCGGCCAAACAGCGAATTGAAGAATTTCAACACGGCTTCCTCCTGGTTGCGGTTCACTCAGTTCAGACTGGTCCGACCAGTGCTGTTATGGCGAATAGTAGGAAGCCGATATACTGGCGTCAAGGATTACAAAAACAGTGTTTACCCGCTCTTTTCCCTAACTGCCAAGGTTCGGCGGATATGCCGATGGCGCTTGATCGCACGGCGTTCGGGACACGTATTACAATGCTGGTCAGACCGCATTCACAAGTGAGCCACGATGAAGAACGTCCCGCACACCGTCACAGACGCCGCCATCGCGACCATCCGCGAGCGGATCGAGGCGGGGGTCTATCCGGTGGGAAGTTTGCTGCCGGCGCAGCGTCAGCTCTCCGAGGAACTGACGATCAGCCGCGCGTCGCTAAGAGAGGCGCTTTCCACGCTGGAAGCGCTCGGTCTGCTGGTGATACGGCCCGGCAAGGGCGTGTATGTGGAAAGTTCGCAAGCCAAGGCCGCGCAGTCCTGGCGCTTCGCAAACCAATCGTCGCTGCCGGATACCTATCAGGTGCGCTTTGCGTTGGAGGGTTTTGTCGCACGCATGGCAGCGCTCGCCGTCAGCGAATCCGACCTCGTGTGGTTCGAGGACAATATCGCGGCCATGCAAACAGCGCTCGCCTGCGAAGAACTCGACGAAGCCGCACGCCTCGACTACGACTTCCACATGCGGATGGTGGGCATTGCCGGCAACGCGGCGATCGAATCGATCCTCAGCAGCAGCGCCGACATCATGAAGGAAAGCCAGCGTCTGCCGTTCTATCGGCGCGAACTGGTGCTGTCCACCTACAACGAACATCGCGCGATTCTGGATGCGCTCACGGCGCGCGACTCGGCAGCGGCGGGCAAGGCGATCGAAACTCATATCTCCAACGCCGCGCAGCGGGCCGGCGTCTATTTCCCGACGCCGCGGACGTAAAAAAACCGCTCCGAGGAGCGGTTTTTTTCTCCCTTCGCCTGCCGTCAAACAACACCGCGGGGCAAACGAAGCAGACGACTTACTTCGCGTTGGCCAGCGCCACCGCCGTGTCCAGCATGCGGTTGGAGAAGCCCCACTCGTTGTCGTACCAGCTCGACACCTTCACCAGGCGGCCCGACACCTTGGTCAGCGTCGCGTCGAACGTCGACGAAGCCGGGTTGTGGTTGAAGTCGATCGACACCAGCGGCGCGTCGTTGTAGCCGAGAATGCCCTTCAGCGCGCCTTCCGAAGCTTCCTTCATGATCTTGTTGACTTCATCCACCGTCGTGTCGCGCGCGGCGATGAAAGACAGATCGACAACCGACACGTTGATCGTCGGCACGCGAATCGCGTAGCCGTCCAGCTTGCCGTTCAGTTCCGGCAGCACCAGGCCGACCGCCGACGCGGCGCCGGTCTTGGTCGGGATCTGGCTATGCGTGGCCGAGCGCGCGCGGCGCAGGTCTTCGTGGTACACGTCCGTCAGAACCTGGTCGTTCGTGTATGCGTGGATCGTGGTCATCAGACCGTTCACGAGGCCGATCTTGTCGTTCAGCGGCTTGACGAGCGGCGCGAGGCAGTTGGTCGTGCACGATGCGTTCGAGATCACCGTGTCCGATGCCTTCAACACGTTGTGATTCACGCCGTAGACGATCGTTGCGTCGACGTCCTTGCCGCCCGGCGCGGAGATGATCACTTTCTTTGCGCCAGCCTTGATGTGCGCGCTCGCCTTTTCCTTGGTCGTGAAAAAGCCCGTGCATTCCATCACGACGTCGACGTTCAACTCGCCCCACGGCAGTTCCGCCGGATTGCGGTTGGCCAGCACGCGGATCTTGTCGCCGTTGACGACGAGGTAGTCGCCGTCCACCGACACTTCGCCGGGGAACTTGCCGTGCGCGGTGTCGTATTGCGTCAGGTGAGCATTGGTCTTGGCATCGCCGAGATCGTTGATGGCGACGATTTCGATATCGTGCTTCTTGCCGTTTTCATAGAAGGCGCGCAACGTGTTGCGGCCGATCCGGCCGTAGCCGTTGATTGCGACGCGAATCGTCATGGTCTATCTCCTGATGGCTGAAAAAATACGTTCATGTTCGTCTGACCGGCAGCGTTGCCGCGCGTTCGCACGCAGATGGCAACGCTTGCGGAAGATCAGCCGAGTGCGGCTTTAGCCGTCTCCACAACATGCTCGACGGTGAAGCCGAAATGCTTGAACAGCACGCCAGCGGGGGCTGATTCGCCGAACGTGTCGATGCCGACCACGCCGCCCTCCAGACCCACGTACTTGCGCCAGAAATCCGTCACGCCTGCTTCGATCGCGACACGGCGCACGCCCTTCGGCAGCACGCGCTCGCGGTATTCGGCGTCCTGCTTGTCGAACACAGTGGTCGACGGCATCGACACGACGCGCGCCGCGATACCTTCGCGCGCGAGCGGCTCGATTGCCTTCAACGCCAGTTCCACTTCCGAACCGGTCGCGATCAGGATGACCTTGCGCGCGACGATCTCGTCATTCCAGTCGCGCAGCACATAACCACCCTTTTCGATGTTGGCGATCTGCGCGTCGGTGCGCTCGGAGAACGGCAGGTTTTGACGGCTGAAAATCAGGCACGACGGACCGTGATGTTCCACCGCGTGGGTCCAGGCCACGGCCGTTTCGACGGTGTCGGCCGGCCGCCACACTTGCAGATGCGGAATCAGTCGCAGGCTCGCGACGTGTTCGATCGACTGGTGCGTCGGACCGTCCTCGCCCAGACCGATCGAGTCGTGCGTGAATACGAAGATCGACGGCGCTTTCATCAGCGCGGCGACGCGCAACGCGTTGCGGCTGTAGTCAGAGAACGTCAGGAACGTGCCGCCGAAGGCCTTGAAGCCGCCATGCAGCGCCACGCCGTTGATCGCGGCGCTCATGCCGAACTCGCGCACGCCGTAGTTCACGTAGTTGCCGGCTGCCAGGCCTTCCGGGTTCACCCGCACGGGCTTGGCGGCCTTCCAGTTGGTCAGGTTCGAACCGGTCAGGTCGGCGGAGCCGCCGAGCAGTTCCGGCAGCACGGCCGACAAACCTTCGATGGCCTGCTGCGATGCCTTGCGCGTCGCGACGGTTTCCGCGCGTTCGTTCGCGCCGGCGATGATCGCCTTCGCCTTGTCCGCCCAGTCGGCCGGCAACTGCTTGGCCATGCGGCGCGAAAATTCGGCGGCTTCCCGCGGATATTTTGCCTGGTAAGCAGCGAATGCCTTATCCCAGTCGGACTCGAGACGCGCGCCGCCCTCCTTTGCGTCCCACGCCGCATACACTTCCTGCGGGATCACGAACGGCTCCCACTTCCAGCCGATCGCTTCACGCGTCGCCGCGATTTCCTTGTCGCCGAGCGGCGCGCCGTGCGAGTCGTGGCTGCCGGCCTTGGTCGGCGCGCCTTCGCCGATCACGGTCTTGCAGCAGATCAGCGTGGGCTTGTCCGATTGCTTCGCTTGCTTGATCGCCGCGTCCACCGCGTCGACGTCGTGGCCGACCACGTTCGGGATCACGTTCCAGCCGTAGGCTTCGAAGCGCTTCGGCGTGTCGTCGTGGAACCAGTGCACCACTTCGCCGTCGATCGAGATGCCGTTGTCGTCGTAGAAAGCGATCAGCTTGTTCAGCTTCAGCACGCCGGCAAGCGAACAGGCCTCGTGCGAAATGCCTTCCATCAGGCAACCGTCGCCGACGAACACATACGTGTGGTGGTCGACGATCTTCGCGTCGGGCTTGTTGAATTCAGTGGCGAGCAGCGACTCCGCGAGCGCCATGCCGACGGCGTTCGCCAATCCCTGGCCGAGCGGGCCGGTGGTGGTTTCGACGCCCGGCGTAATGCCGTATTCCGGATGGCCCGGCGTCTTGGAATGCATCTGGCGGAAGTTCTTCAGCTCCTCGATCGGCAGATCGTAGCCGGTGAGGTGCAGCAGCGAGTACAGCAGCATGGAGCCATGGCCGTTCGACAGCACGAAACGGTCGCGATCGGCCCATTGCGGGTTCTTCGGGTTATGGCGCAGATGGCGCGACCACAAAGCCACACCGATTTCGGCCATGCCCATCGGCATGCCGGGGTGACCGGAATTCGCTTGCTGAACGGCGTCCATGGACAACGCGCGGATTGCGTTGGCCATCAAGGAAGTGGGTGCGGGAGACGGGGTCGTCATGTCGAGTCCGGAGACAGAGTCAAAAGGCGGTGCGCGCTTGAGGCCCGGAAGCTCGGCGGCCAGTCCGCCTCGGCGCACGGTGCGGCGCCGGGAGACGCGAAACGGGCAGAGCAAACGGACAAGGCTGAAAGCGTCACATTCTAACAGAACGTTAGACCCGCCCTGCGCGGAGAGCCGCCCGTCCGTGCGGCCCCCGCGCCCTGCAACGCCGCGCGGCGCGTGGTCCTTTACAATTATGCAACCTGAATTCGCCGCGCTCCGGACAGAGCCCGTCATCCCGTGAGCACTCTCTTGCTGTTCCACCCGAGTCCCGACGCCGTGTACGGTTTTCCGAACGCGAAACTGGTTGCGCGCGTCGATTCGCCTTATCAGCGCATCGAGGTGTGGGACACGCCGCAGCTCGGCCGGCTCTTCACGCTCGACGGCCGCCCGATGACTTCGACCGGCGACGAGTTCATCTATCACGAATGCATGGTGCATCCGGCCGCGCTGGCGCATCCGTCGCCGCGAGCGGCGCTGGTGCTGGGCGGCGGCGATGGCGGCGCCGCGCGGCAACTGCTCAGGCACCCGAGCATCGAGCGGATCGTGGTCGCGGAGCTCGATGAGGAGGTAGTACGCCTGACGCGCGAACATCTGCCACAGGTGGAAGGCGGGGCTTTCGACGATCCGCGCGTCGAACTGGTCATCGGCGACGCCGCGCATTACGTGGCGGCAACGGCAACGGCGCGGTTCGATCTCGTCGTATTCGACCTTACTCCGCCCGATTCGCCCGCCGCCGGGCTCTATACACCCGATTTCTACGCACACCTCAAGCGGATAATGAGCCCGACCGCCGTGCTCTCCGTACACCTCGGCTCGCCCTACTTTCATCCGCGGCGTGTCGCGGGCGTGCTCGACGGCTTTCGGACCACGTTCGCCGTCGTGCGCACGATGAACACCTTCGTTCCGCTCTACGGCTCGCTGTGGATGATGGCGACCGCCAGCGACGCGCTCGACCCGGCCGCCATCGCTTCCGAAACGCTTGCACAGCGCCTCGAAGCGCGGCAAATTGACTCGCTCAAGCACTATGCCCCGGCGTTGCACGCCGGCCTCTTTTCGGCATCGTCGTTAGCGCGGGATAAACTAAGTCGATTCCTAAAGCCGTTGTGCTAACACGCGGGCACAATATACGGTTCAGTCAACGCGCAATCGGCGTATCGATCGCGGTTGCCTGCCTCGCCTGCGTCTCGCAAACCCCATAGATCCGGAGAACTCCATGACCGCCTCCCGCCCAGCCGGTGTGCCTTGGTTGACCCCCTATCTGACGGTGCGCGATGCGCGTGTCGCGACTGCCTTCTTCGAGGCCGCTTTTGGTTTCGAGGTCCGTGACAGCGTGCAGGACGACGGGGTCGTCATGCATGTCGAAATGACTTATCAAGGACAGTTGATCGTGATGTTCGCGCCGGAAGGCGCGTTCGGCTCGGCGGCGAAAACCCCGAAAAGCGCGGGCGCAATTGCGCCGCAATCCTTCTATGTCTATGTCGACGATGTCGACGCGGTTTACGCACGCGCGCTAGCCGCCGGTGCAAAATCGCTGAGCGAGCCGCAGGATCAGTTCTGGGGCGACCGGTTCGCCCAGGTCGAAGATCTGGACGGCTACCGTTGGGCGCTCGCTCGCCACCTTTCGTGAACCAATGAGTATTTTTCTGATGCCTCGCTTTTTCGTCGGTATGCCCCTCAACTCCGACGACATCTTGCAGTTGCCCGATGACGTCACCCGCCACGTTCTCGTGCTGCGCTTGCAGCCCGGTGATTCGATTGTGCTGTTCAACGGCAAAGGCGGTGAGTACAGCGCCGAACTCGTCGAGGTCGAACGCCGCTCGGCCAAGGCGATAGTTCGTGAATTTCGCGCGGTGGAAGTCGAAACGCCGTACCACCTCACACTCGCGCAAGGTATTGCGGGCGGCGACAAGATGGACTGGCTCATCGAAAAGGCGGTCGAACTCGGCGCCTCCTGCTTCGTGCCGCTAACCACCACGCGCAGCGTCGTGCGGCTTGCCAGCGAGCGTGCGCAACGGCGGCATGCGCATTGGGAAGGCGTCGTGCGCGCGTCGTGTGAACAGTGCGGGCGCAATCGCCTGCCGGAAGTCATGCCGGTGCGCGAGATCGCCACCTGGCTCGGCGCGCTGCCACGCACACCGCAAGAAGGCGAATTGCGCATTCTGTTGTCGCCGCGCGCCAACATGAGCTTTTCGGCATTGCCCACCGAGCCGCCGCAAGGACGCGTCACCGTGCTGATCGGTCCGGAAGGCGGTTTTTCCGCAGTCGAGGAAGCGGCCGCCACCGCCTACGGATTCGCGGTCATCGGCCTCGGGCCACGCGTGTTGCGCACCGAAACGGCTGGCATCGCGGTCCTCGCCGCGCTGGCGGCTCGCTGGGGCGGCTGGTAAGTCGGCGCCCACGCCGTCCGCGCACGGCACCATCTCGACGAGTTGCGGCGCTATGCGCCCGACTCGTCAGACGAAGCAGCGGCAAGTGCATCGCCCCCCGTTTAGAGAGCAGAAAAGAGAAAGGCCCGCCAAAAATCGGCGGGCCTTTCTCTTTTCTGCAACCTTTCCTGGAACAAGCGGCGCTCGGGCGACCGATCAGGCAAACGAGTAAAACACCCGGAACGCCACCTTGCGCTCGGCCCAGAACTCGGCCGCTTCGCGGAACACGTCGAGCAGCGTCTCGCGGCCTTCCTTGTCGAACTTCTGCGCGACCGGCAATTGTTCCAGCACGATCACGAAACCGGGCTGGGCGCCCGCCTTTTGAACCAATTCGGTGAGGCAATCGTAGAGCGCGTCGTAATTCTTGCCGAAATGCTTCGGGAACAGGAACGACGTGGCGATAGTCTCGAGCACTTCCTGTTTGGACTGCGCGTTAGCGCAATACGCATACAGGAAATGCTGACCGAGTTGATTGGCCTCGTCAGCGAGATCCTGCACGCGAAACGCGCGGATCGACTGTACGATGTTCGGTCGTACGGTCTTGAAAAGGCTCATGGGCTCCTCGTTCGATGAAAGCACAGTGCTGGCTTCGCTCTGGTTATCGCGGCCCTGATCGCCGGCACGCATCTGCATGACGCGTTGGAACAAATTGCCGTCGCCGGCCGCGAAAAGATCCGTCGCGACTCCGGAGTCGTGCGCGTAGACGTTGTCGCTCATGCCGTTCATCCCGATGTCATTCAACAATACGATTAAAAGTGGTGTAGTGGTCGTCCGAGTAGTAGCAGTTATCGGTGCGCCTTAGCGGACCTCCGCAGACGATGCGGCGCGCCCCGCGATTACGTGAGCGAGGCGTGGGAACGGTGTATTCGTGGTAGTAGCCGCGCCGATGGGCCGGCAGCAATCGTTCGCGATTGCCGAACACGATGCCGTCCTTTTCATAGGGATAAGGCCCGCCAGCGTCGATCAAGTTCAATGTATTGACTGCCTCGCGCGGCAATTGCGCCACCGCGATGCCGCCCTGCCCCTGAGCGTTTGTACCCGGTGCCGTGGAGTCGCGAGCAAACGCGCCAGGCACGGTGCCGGATAAAGCGCAGAGCGTCAAAGCACCGATCAGCACGCCTTTCATGCCCAACCACTTGCGTGCCATGTATCAGGGGTTCCCCGCTGTTAGATCACGAGTTTGACGACCATGAAAGTCGTAAGGGTATCGCTAATAGCCAACGGAATCAACGTTCGCCGGGCAGGCGAAATCTTTCGTCAGGCGGGAAAGGGCCCCGGAACGGGCTTTGACGACTTTTGACAGATTACTTAGCCTGATCAGGCTAATATTAGCGCGACGGCGCAAACAGAGACCGATGGCATGGTGTTGCGACATCGCATGCGTGCCTCTGCCGCTATTTCCCGTCGCGGGGACTTTGGGCTCTCGAAGTCCCGAAAGCTTGACTGTGTCGTTTGCCTTTTGGGTGGCAATCCCCTGCTTACCCGCAGGCGTGCCCATTGCGGGCACGCCTTTTTTTGCGTGGCGCCGAAGAAAGTCGATCAGCGCTACACATTCCGCCCCGCCAGGGATCAGCGGGCGGCGATCACATCCGCCACCAGCAACGCCGTCATATTGACGATACGGCGCACGGTGGCCGAAGCGGTCAGCACGTGAACCGGCTTGGCCGCGCCAAGCAGCATCGGACCAATCGCGATGTTATTGCCCGCAGCGGTCTTCAACAGGTTGTACGAGATGTTGGCTGCGTCGATGTTCGGCAGCACGAGCAGGTTCGCATCGCCTTCGAGCGTCGAATCGGGCAGCACTTCGCGGCGCAGATTGGCGTCGAGCGCGACGTCGCCGTGCATTTCGCCGTCCACCTGGAGATCGGGCGCACGCTCGCGCAGAATCTCCAGCGTGTCGCGCATTTTCTGCGCGGTCGGCGCATTGCTCGAACCGAAGTTCGAATGCGATACCAGCGCGACCTTCGGTTCGATACCGAAACGGCGCACTTCCTCGGCGGCCATGATCGTGATCTCGGCCAGTTGTTCCGGCGTCGGATCGACGTTCACGTGCGTATCGACCAGGAAAATCTGCCGATTCGGCAGCACCAGCGCATTCATCGCCGCGTAGACGGCGCAACCCTCGCGCTTGCCGATCACCTGGTCGATGAAGTGCAGATGCCGATGCGTCGTGCTGATCGTGCCGCAGATCATGCCGTCCGCTTCGCCCTTCTTCACCAGCATCGCGCCGATCAGCGTGGTGCGGCGGCGCATTTCGAGCTTCGCCATCTGCGCCGTGATGCCCTTGCGGGACATCATCTTGGCGTATTCCTGCCAGAAATCGCGATAACGCTCGTCATGATCGGTGTTCACGACCGTATAGTCCTGACCCGCCACCAGACGCAGGCCGTAACGCGCGATCCGCTGCTCGATCACCGCCGGACGGCCGATCAGAATCGGCTTGGCCAGCTTTTCGTCGACGATGATCTGCATCGCGCGCAGCACGCGCTCTTCCTCGCCCTCGGCGAACACGATGCGCTTTTTCTCCGGCTCGACGCTGCGCGCGAGCTGGAAAATCGGCTTCATGGTCGTACCGCTGTGATACACGAACTGCTGCAGATGCTGTTCGTACGCGTCCATGTCCTCGATCGGACGCTCGGCGACGCCCGAATCCATCGCGGCCTTCGCCACCGCCGGCGCGACCTTGACGATCAGGCGCGGGTCGAACGGCTTCGGAATCAGATATTCCGGCCCGAACGACAGATCCTGAATGCCGTAAGCCGTCGCGACGATATCGCTCTGCTCCTGGCGCGCCAGTTCGGCGATCGCATTCACCGCCGCGATTTCCATTTCACGCGTCACCGTCGTCGCGCCCGCGTCCAGCGCGCCGCGGAACAGGAACGGGAACACCAGTACGTTGTTCACCTGGTTCGGGTAGTCGGTGCGGCCCGTGCACAGCACGGCGTCCGGGCGCACTTCCAGCGCCAGTTCCGGGAGGATTTCCGGTGTCGGGTTGGCCAGCGCCAGAATCAGCGGCTTGTCCGCCATCTGCTTGACCATCTCCTGCTTGAGCACGCCGCCGGCCGAAAGACCCAGGAAAACGTCCGCGCCGCCGATCGCCTCGGCAAGCGTGCGCGCCGCGGTTTCGCGGGCGAAACGTTCCTTGTCCGGGTCCATCAGTTCGACGCGGCCCTTGTAGACCACGCCGGCCAGATCGGTGACGGTAATGTTTTCGAGCGGCAGGCCGATGTCGACCAGCAGATCCAGGCAGGCCAGCGCCGCCGCGCCCGCGCCGGACGACACCAGCTTGACTTCCTTGATGTCCTTGCCGACCACCTTCAAACCGTTGGTGATGGCCGCCGCGACGACGATCGCCGTGCCGTGCTGGTCGTCGTGGAAAACCGGAATCTTCATGCGCTTGCGGCATTCGCGTTCGACGATGAAGCAATCCGGCGCCTTGATGTCCTCGAGGTTGATGCCGCCGAAGGTCGGCTCCAGCGCCGCGATCACGTCGACCAGCTTATGCGGATCGGATTCGTTCAGCTCGATATCGAACACGTCGATGCCGGCGAACTTCTTGAACAGCACAGCCTTGCCTTCCATGACCGGCTTCGACGCGAGCGGCCCGATGTTGCCGAGACCCAGCACCGCGGTGCCGTTCGTGACGACGCCGACCAGGTTGCTGCGCGCGGTGAAGCGCGCGGCGTTCAGCGGATTTTCGACGATCTCCTCGCACGCGAACGCAACGCCCGGCGAGTACGCCAGCGCGAGGTCGCGCTGGTTGATCATCTGCTTGGTGGGTGCGATCGCGATCTTCCCTGGGGTGGGAAACTCGTGATAATCGAGGGCGGCTTCGCGGAGTTTGCTATTGACGGGAGTCGACATAAGGCGGGCTTCGAAGGGCAGATTAGAATAGATGTTCGACGGCATTGTAGCCCCAATCGCCCGCTGTATCCCTTCAATACGGGTACAACTGCCGCGACTGAAACGTAGCGAAAGACCAGCCCGGCGTGCTTCGGGTCAGGCGCAAGCCGCGCTCGAACCGCCCGCGCGCCGAGTGCCGAACCGTGGCATCTTCGTCGAATGCGCGTCGCGCGGCGGCTCTCGCAGCCTTGTCGTGACACTTTCGCGGCCCCTATCCTTCACCCATCGCCACCCATGCTCTCCGAGTTCTCGCTGATCGACCGTTTCTTCGCGCGCCGCGCCGCGGCCCAACCGTCCGACGCCGCGGCGGACACGCTCGGCATCGGCGACGACTGCGCACTACTCGCGCCCCGCGCCGGCGAGGTGCTGGCGATATCCACGGACATGCTGGTGGAAGGCCGCCACTTCTTTCCCGATATCGATCCCGAGGCACTGGGTCACAAGGCGCTCGCGGTGAACCTGTCCGACCTCGCCGCGATGGGCGCGCAGCCGCAGGCGTTCACGCTGGCGTTCTCCCTGCCGAAAGCGGACGAAGCCTGGCTCGCCGCCTTCAGCGAGGGCCTCTTCGCGCTGGCCGAACGCCACGGCTGCGCGTTGATCGGCGGCGACACCACCGGCGGCCCGTTGAACCTGTGCATCACCGTGTTCGGCAGCGTGCCGCCGCGCATGGCGCTGCGCCGCGACGCCGCGCGGCCGGGCGACGACATCTGGATTTCCGGCACGCTCGGCGACGCGCGCGCCGGGCTCGGCGTGCGGCGCGGCGAATGGTCCGCGGACGCCGACGACGCCGCGAGGTTTCGCCATGCGCTCGAACGCCCGGAGCCGCGCGTCGCGCTCGGTCTCGCGCTACGCGGCATCGCGCACGCGGCGCTCGATCTGTCGGATGGACTCGCCGGCGATCTGCTCCACATCCTCGAACGCTCGAACCTGCGCGCCACAGTCGACGCCGACGCCGTGCCGCGTTCCGCCGCGCTGCGCCGTCTGTCGCCCGAGGTCCAGCGGCGCTGCACGCTCGCGGGCGGCGACGATTACGAACTGTGCTTCACCGCGCCGCCCGCCGCGCGCGCCTCGGTGGAAGCAGCCGGCCGCGAGGCGGGCGTGCCGGTCACGCGCATCGGTACAATAAGCGCTCTTCAAACGGCGGCCGACCGCCCCGCGATCGACTGGCGCGATGCCGCCGGCGCGCCGCTCACTCTGACGTTGCAAGGCTTCGACCACTTTCATGCAGACTGATCAACCGCTCGGCCCCGCCGACGATCTCATCGGCAACGAGCCGCCCAAAGCGCCCCGCCCGCAGCCGCGCCGCGCCACCGCGCGTTTCATGCTGTCGCATCCCCTGCACGTTCTGTCGCTCGGTTTTGGCAGCGGCTTGTCGCCCGTCGCGCCGGGAACGGTCGGCACGCTGTTCGCCTGGGCCTCGTTCGCGGTACTGAGCCGCTATCTGACCGTGATCGAGTGGGGCGTGCTGATCGCCGCCGGCTTTATCTTCGGCATCGCGATTTGCGGGTTTACCGCGAGGAAGCTCGGCACCGACGATCCGTCGCCTGTAGTGTGGGACGAAATCGTCGCGTTCTGGCTGGTGCTGCTGATGGTCACGCCCGTCACGCTGACCGGCCAGTTCTGGGCCTTCATCGTGTTCCGCTTCTTCGACATGGTGAAACCGCCGCCGATCAGTTATTTCGATCGCCGTCTGAAGGGTGGTTTTGGCATCATGTTCGACGACCTGGTCGCCGCGTTTTTCACGCTGCTCGTGATTGCGCTCTGGCGCATGTCGGTTTAACCGCGCCGCCCGGCAGCGCCGCTGTGCCGCCGGGATTCCAACCGCCGCCCCTGTTTTTCGGATTGACGACGCCATGCCTACCGATTCCGTGGTTCATCAGCTCGCGATTCGCGTGAGCAACCGCCTGCGCGATGAGCGCCTGCTGCTCGTCACCGCCGAATCCTGCACGGGCGGCATGGTGGCGACCGCGATTACCGATATTTCCGGCAGCAGCGGCTGGTTCGAACGTGGCTTCGTCACGTATTCGAATCAGGCGAAGTGCGAGATGATCGGCGTGCCGCCCGATCTCATCGACAAGCACGGCGCGGTCAGCGAACAGGTCGCGCGCGCGATGGCCGAGGGCGCGCTGCGCAACAGCCGCGCGCAGGTGTCGCTGTCGATCACCGGCGTCGCCGGCCCCGGCGGCGGCACCGCGGCCAAGCCGGTCGGCATGGTGTCGTTCGGCTGGAGCAACCGGCTGCATACGTCGGTGGAAACGAAAATCTTCAAGGGCGATCGCGAACAGATCCGCGTGCAGGCCGCCGCGCATTCGCTGCGCGGCATGCTCGCCTTGCTCGACGAACGCGAACATTAAACGTCGCTGGGATGCCGAAACCGATGACCGATTCCCTCGCAGCCAAGGACGCATTGATCCGCCGCTTCGATCTGAAACCGCATCCTGAAGGCGGGTTTTTCAGCGAAACGTACCGGTCGGCGGAACGCGTGACGCGCGCCGACGGTTCAGCGCAAACGCGCTCGGCATCCACCGCGATCTATTACCTGCTGTGCGACGGCGCGCATTCGGCGTGGCATCGGATCAAGTCCGACGAGCTCTGGCATTTCCATGCCGGCGAGCCCTTGCTCGTTCATGTGCTTGATGAAGCGGGCGCGCTGGTGACGCACCGCCTGGGCAATGCGCTGACGCATGCCGATGCCGTGTTTCAGGCCGTGGTGCCGGCGGGTTTGTGGTTTGCCGCGGAATGCGCCGATCCGTCGACGTTTGCGCTGGTGGGCTGCACGGTGGCGCCGGGATTTGAATTCAGCGAGTTCGAACTGGCGGATGTCGGCGCGTTGAAGGCGCGGTATCCGCGGCATGCGGCATTGATCGAGCGGCTCGGGCCGGGCCGCACCGGGTAGCGTTGAATCGGGCTCGGGCGCACCCGATTCGCAAACCGGTCGCGCCCGATTCCCTCAAGACACGCTTGTAATCAACGACCGCCGTCCATCACCGAAACGCATTGATCCGGTCCCGCGTTTGCTTCGCGGCGTTCGCCGCGGCGTCGGCGAAATCGTCGTCCTTGCCGGCGTAAATGATCGCGCGCGACGAGTTGATCAGCATGCCCGTGCCGTTCGCGGTGCGTCCGGCGTTCACCGTTGCCTCGACATCGCCGCCTTGCGCGCCGATGCCCGGAATCAGCAGCGGCATATCGCCGACGATCCCCCGCACCGCTTCGATTTCCTTCGGGAAAGTCGCGCCGACCACCAGACCCAGCTGGCCGCTCGCGTTCCACTTATCCGCCGCCAGTTGCGCGACGACCTGATACAGCGGACGGCCGCCCGTCTCCAGGAATTGCAGATCCGAGCCGCCCGCGTTCGAGGTGCGGCACAACACGATCACGCCCTTGCCTTCGTGCGCCAGATACGGCTCGATCGAATCGAAACCCATGTACGGATTCACCGTCACCGCGTCCGCCTGATAGCGCTCGAACGCCTCGCGCGCGTACTGTTCGGCGGTGCTGCCGATGTCGCCGCGCTTCGCGTCCAGAATCACCGGCAAGCCCGGATGCTTCGCATGAATGTGGGCGATGAGCTGTTCGAGCTGGTCTTCCGCGCGATGCGCCGCGAAGTAGGCGATCTGCGGTTTGAACGACGACGCATACGGCGCGGTGGCGTCGACGATGGTGCGGCAGAAATCGAAGATCGCGTCCGAACGGCCCGCGAGCGCGCGCGGAAATTTACTGGGCTCGGGATCGAGGCCGACGCACAGCAGCGACTGTGTGCGCTGCCAGGCGTCGTTGAGTGTCTGAATGAAATTGGACATGGGGGGTCTCGCGGCGAGCCGATTGCGGAAGGAGGCGCGTATTTTACCCGTGCTGAGCGGCGGGCCGCGCTTGGGCGTGTTGGGCGCCAGCGCCAGCGGCCGGTCCACGCCTGCACCATGCCAATGCTCCTCGCGCGCCCCCTCTCGCCCCGCTCCGCCCTACTGCCGCCGCCGCGACCCGCGCGCGCCCGGCATCGAGCGCAAACCCGTGCGTTCGACCGTGAAGCGAAACGTGCGCGTCAAGCGCTCGCCGCGTCCTAGCAACGTCATGCCGTTTTCGCACGCGCCGCCGGCCAGGTTCATCGCGTTGATCGGATGATCCACCGGTTCGAAACAGAAGAAATCCTCACCGCGCGGCGTATACAGCACGTAATAGTCGGTGTCGGCTGCGATGTTCAGCGACAGGCGGCGCTTGGGCCACACCACCGCCGCCTGTCCGCTCCAGCCGGTAAACGCGTGATTGACGATGGTGTCCGGCAGCGGATACGCCACGCCGAATTGCCACGCGGGCGGCGCCGGCACGTGGCGCACGGGCAGCCAGTCGTCGCCGGAAAGCCAGAGGCCGCCGGCCGCGGCCGATAGTTCGGTAGCGGCGTCGCGCACGAAGAAGGGATGCACGCCGAGTCCGAACGGCAGCGCCTCACGGCCTGCGTTCTCGACTTCGAGCGTGATGACGAGCGTGGGGCCGTCCAGCGTATAGCTTTGCGTCGCGCGAAACGCGTAGGGCTTGCCGTCGTGGCGATCGAGCGTCAGACGCACGTTCTCGCGGTCCGACTCGGCCACCTGCCAGGCGGACTGCCAGCCGTCGCCATGAATCGGCAACGGCTCGTCGGCGCGATTGCGCGGCACGTCGACACGCCGTCCGGCGACCGTGAAGCGCCCGCCGCCGATCCGGTTCGAATACGGCAGCAGCGGATAGCAAGCCAGTTCATTCGGCTGCGTATCCGCGGTGAGGTGGCGGCAGCGGCGGAAAATCGGCGTAAGCGCGCCGTCGTCGCGCCAGTCGAAACGCGTGATGCCGCCGCCGAGCGTCGGCGCGACGTCGAGACGCAACTGCGCGTTGGCGAGCGTGATGCACGCGAGTTCGCCGCCGCTGGTTTCGCCGACCGCCACCGCCGACGTGCTGGGGCCCGCCAGCACCGGATTGGCCGCGGCGGCGAGTCGCGAGCGCCGGCTCTGGGACGAAGAGGAAACAAGATTCGCAACAGTCATATCTGGCTCCATCGAGAGGCGTGGGACGTGGCCGTCATTGCTGACGGATGCTGTGGGCGATTTTTTACACCGGTCGCCTCTGGGTCCGAACTGCATGCTGCCGATTTGCTGCCGATGTGCTGCCATCGGATTTGCGACATCAACTTCTGATTGGCTTTCAAATTCACTGCATCAACACGCCGCGCCGCCGCCCCGCGAATGAGGCAGCGTCATTCTGCGCTATGCGGGCGCGCCCTGGAACACCGGCTCAGGCAATCCCCGATGCGCGGGCGTGGCGATGAACACGCCGCCCGCGCGAGCGTCGCCCGCGAGCGCCGCCGCGTCCAGCCCGATGCGCGCGCTCGTGATGTAGAGGGTGCCCAGTTGCGGGCCGCCGAACGCGACGCAGCTCGGCTGCGTGGTCGGCACGTCGACGCGTTCCGTTTCCACGCCGTCCGCGCCATAACGCACGACGCGCCCGCCGCCCCACTGCGCGTTCCACAAGCCGCCGTCGCGATCGACGGTCGAGCCGTCGGGCTCGCTGGTGGCGTCCGTCAGCGTCGTGAAGAGGCGGTCGTTGGCGACCCCGCCGTCCGCGCGATAGTCGCAGGCGCGGATTTCGCGAGTCGGCGAATCGCAGTAGTACATCGTCGCGCCGTCGGGGCTGAACGCGAGGCTGTTCGAGATCGCCGGCGCGGGCAGCGGCAGACGCTCCAGCGAGAGATCGTGATTCAGCCGGTAGAAACCGCCGATCGCTTGCAACGGCGCGCCTTCGTCTTTCGTGCCGAACACGAAGCGCCCCTGGCGATCGCAGCGGCCGTCGTTGACGCGCGTATTCAGGCCGGGTTCGACGTCGACGATACGCTGCGTCTCGCCGGTGGCCAGGTCGAGGAACGCCAGATGTGTGGCGAGACCTAGCAACAGGTAATGCGGATCGGCGCACAACGCGAAAGTACCGAGGCGCTCGGGCATGCGCCAGAACGTCGTGCGGCCGTCGCTCGGATCGTGGCGCCACAGGCGCGCGCCTTCGATGTCGACCCAGTAGAAGCGGCCGGTTTGCGCACACCACGTCGCGCCCTCGCCGAGCGTGCATTTCGTATCGAGCAGCAGCGCCGCGCGATGCGGGGTACGCGATCCCGCACTCACGCCCAGCCTCCGTCCACCACGATGTCCTGCGCGGTGATCATCTTGCTGTCGTCCGCCGCGAGGAACAGCGCCATGCGCGCGAGGTCAGCGGGGTCCAGCTCGGCGTCGATGCACTGCCCTTCCTTGATCGAGCGGCGGCCCGCGTCGTCGAGCCACAGGCGCTTCTGCTTTTCCGTCATCACCCAGCCCGGCACCAGCGTATTCACGCGAATATTGAAATGCCCGAGGTCGCGCGCGAGACCGCGCGTCAAACCCTGCACCGCCGATTTCGAAATCACGTACACCGGATAGCCGCCGTTCTTCAGCATCCAGCTAATCGAGCCGAGATTGATGATCGAGCCGCTGTTGGCCGCTTTCATGTCCTCCATCACCGCCTGGGCCGCGAAGAACTGGTGGCGGATATTCACCGCGATGCCCGCGTCAAACGAAGCGGCGGTGACTTCGCCGATCGTGTGACGCTTGTCGTTCGCGGCGTTGTTCACCAGCACCTGAATCGGGCCGAGCGCGGCCCTGACGTCGGCGATCGCTTTTTGCAGCGCGTCGATGTCGGTCAGATCGCACGGCAGGAACAGCGGCTTGTGCTTCGAATCGCCGAGTTCGTCGGCGAGCGCTTCGCCCGCTTGCGCATCGATATCGAAGAACGCGACGCGCGCGCCTTGCGCCGCGAAATGCTCGACGAACGATGCGCCGATACCGGTCGCGCCGCCCGTGATCAACACCGTGCGGTCGACGAGACTCGGGTAGCGCGCGAACACGTTCCCCGCGAGACGGGCGTTTGCATTGGCCGGAGACGACATCGTTCGATTCCTTTTAGAACAAAGTGGTGAGTCGCAGCATTGATCGCGAGTTTAGTCGCGCGATCCGCGGTTCTTCAACTGGTCGAGCAGCACGGCGGCGAGCAGGATCGCGCCGCGCACGAGGTACTGGTAGAACGCGTCGATGTTCAGCAGGTTCATCACGTTCTCGACCGTGCCCATGATCAGCACGCCGATCACGACGCCGGAAATCGTCGCGCGGCCGCCGAGCAGCGAGACGCCGCCCAGCACGCACGCCGAAATCACGTTCAGCTCGAAGCCTTGCGCCGCGTTCGGCTGACCCGACGTGATCCGCGAAGCGAGGATCACACCTGCCAGCGCCGTCACCGCGCCTTGAATCAGGAAGATATAAACGCGCGTGCGTTCGACGTTGATGCCGGCGAGACGCGACGCTTCGGGATTGCCGCCAATCGCGAGCGTATTGCGGCCGTACACGGTCTGGTTGAGCATCACGCCGAATACGATGAAGCACATCAGCGTGACCCAGATCGGCAGCGACACGCCGAAGAAACTCAGGCCGCCCAGCTCGATGAACGTATCCGACGACACGCCGACCGCCTGCCCGTGCGACACGATAAAGCCGAGACCGCGGACGATTTCCATCGTCGCGAGCGTGGTGATCAGCGCGTTGACGCGCAGATACGCGATCACCGCGCCGTTGACGAAACCGATCACCGCTCCGGCGAACACCGCCGCGACGATCGCGATGAACGTATTACCGGTGGCGTTCAGCACCATCGCGCACAGCACGCCGGCAAACGCGACCGTCGAACCGACGGACAAATCGAAATCGCGCGACGCGAGACAGAACATCATCGTGCACGCGACCATGCCGATCTGCGAGATCGACAGCGCGAGGCCGAGCATGTTGTCGATCGAGAAGAAGTGATCGACGGTCAGCGACATCGTGACGAACATCACGATGAAGATCACGATCAGGCTGTACTCGGTGATTTGCTGCCACCATTTCGCACGATCGTTGGGCTGCGGAATCAGCGCTTCGGCGGCGCTTTTGGCGGCCTGTTGCGCGAGGTTTTCTCTGGCTTGCATTTTGAATACTCCTCCCGTTCCCCACGGGTTGCCGGACTTTCGTCCAAATAAGGTTCAGGCCGCCTGGCTCACGGCGTTCGCCGTGCCGGGCAGCGCGGTCGAGCTTTGCGGCAAGGCGAGGCTCAACACCGATTGTTCCGTTGCATCCTTGCGCGACAGTTCGCCGGAAATCCGGCCCTGGCGCATCACGACGATGCGGTCGGACACGCCGAGCACTTCCGGCAATTCCGACGAGATCATCACGATCGCGCAGCCGCGTTCGGCGAGTTGATAGATCACGTTGTAGATTTCGTGCTTCGCGCCGACGTCGATGCCGCGCGTCGGTTCGTCGAGAATCACGACTTTCAGGTCCGGCTCGGCGAGCCAGCGCGACAGAATCGCCTTCTGCTGATTGCCGCCCGACAGAAAGCGAATCTTCTGGCGACGGCTCGGCGTCTTGATCTTCAGCAGCTTGATGAAACGGTCGGCGGTTTCCGCTTCCTTGTTGCGATCGAGGAACATCCCCGCGCGCAGATAGTGACGGCGGCAACTGATGTTGATGTTCTCCGACACGGTCGCCATCGCGACGATGCCCTCTTCCTTGCGATCCTCCGGGCACAGCACGATGCCGTGCCGGATCGCTTCGCCCGCGCTGCGCACCTTGATCGGCTTGCCGTCCAGCACGAGTTCGCCGCCCTTCTTGTGATCCGCGCCGTACACGAGGTGCATCAGTTCGCTGCGGCCCGCGCCCACCAGCCCGAAGAAGCCGACGATCTCGCCGCGCCGCACCTCGAAGCTGGCCGGCTGCGCGAGCGCATGGCCTTCGATGCCCTTGGCGGCGAAGCGCACTTCGCCGAGCGGCCGCTCCGAGTAGTTATAGATGTCCGAGATTTCGCGCCCCACCATCTCGCTGACGATGGTGTCGCGCGACACGCCTTCGAGCGTCGGATGCGAGGCGACCTTGCGGCCGTCGCGAAAGATCGTGCAGGCGTCGCACAGTTCGTAGATCTCGTCCATGCGGTGCGAGATGTAGATCATCGCGCGGTTGTCGGCGCGCAGATCGCGCACCAGCTTGAACAGCACCTCGGTCTCGCGATGCGACAGCGAACTGGTCGGCTCGTCCAGCGCGATCACGCGTGCGTTGCGCAGCAGCGCCTTGCAGATTTCGACCATCTGACGCTGCGCGATCGAGAGCTTGCGCAGCTTCGCGCTCGGATCGAGCGCCACGCCCATCGCTTCGAGCCGTTCCAGCACGAAGCGCTTCGCCTCGCGCTTGTTGACCCAGCCGAGCGAGTTCGGCAATTGGCCGAGCAGCAGATTTTCCGCGACCGTCATGTCGGGCACGTATTGCAGTTCCTGGTGAATCACCGCGATGCCAGCCGCGATCGACGAAGCCGCGCTCGTGAAGCGCACCTCGTTGCCGTCGATCAGCACGCGGCCCGAATCGGGCTGATATTCACCGCCGAGAATCTTCAGCAGGGTCGACTTCCCCGCGCCGTTTTCGCCCATCAGGCCGTGCACCTGGCCGACGTTGACGTCGAAGGACACACCGTCGAGCGCGCGCACGCCTGGAAAGACCTTGCCGATATTGTCAAAACGTAGCGTCGCTGACACTTCGCCTCCTATGTCGACAGGAGTTAGCGCTTTAGCGCTTACTCCTGTCCCATGCAGTTGTATGTCGACGGGAGCTAGCGCTTCAGCGCTTACTCCCGTCCCATGCAGTTGTATGTCGACGGGAGTTAGCGCTTCAGCGCTTACCTCTATCCCATACAGTTGTATGCCGACCTGACCTGGCGCTTGAGCGCTACTCAGATCCCATTCGTGTGAGACCGTGCGTTGAAGCGCCTCGTGGATGCTTCAACGCACGGTTTGCCTCAACGCTTCATCGCTTGTTGCCGCCGCCGGTGCGCGCTTTCATGCACTTCATGAACAAGGGCGCACCGGCAGTTCGTTGCTCCGCGCGTCGAACCGCTTACTTCGACGCGAGGCCCATCTTCTCGCGCACGTCGCCGACGTTCTCACGCGTGGCCAGCATGCCGGTCGTAAGCGTCAGGGCCGGCGGCGCCTTGCCTTGCGTGATCCAGTCGTACATCAGCGTGGAGGTTTCCTCGCCGTGGCGCTTCGGGCTGATGATGACCGTGCCGAAGAAGCCCGTCGGCGACGGCTTCTTGAATTCGTTCAAGGCCGAGTCCGAACCGCCGATGCCGATACCGATCATGTTGTCCGCCTTGAAGCCGCGGCCTTCCGCTGCGCGCACCGCGCCGAGCACGCCTTCGTCGTTCAGCGCGTAAGCGACCCAGTGCTTGAACTGCGGGTTCTTGGTCAGCGCGATGTTGGCCGCGTTGAAGGCGTTTTCCGTGTCGGTCTTCGCTTGCGGCGCGGCGATCACGTTGGCTTTCGGGAAGCCGGCGGCGACCAGCGCATCGGTCGCGCCGCTGGTGCGGTCATGCGCGGTCGGCAGTTGTTCGTAGGTGACGTCGATCGCGCCGACGTCCTTCATGTCCCAGCCGCGCTTCTTGATTTCCGCGGCGAGGCCGTCGCCGACCTGCTTGCCGATGTTGTACGCGGAGATGCCCATGTGCGGCACCGAGGCGATCGGCTTGCCCGCGCCGTCCACCAGACGATCGTCCACCGTGATCATCTTCAGGTTATGAGCCTTCGCCTTCGCGACGATGCCCGGTCCGAGCTTGACGTCCGGCGTGCAGATCACGAAACCTTGCGCCTTCTGCGCCGACAGGTTGTCGATCGCGCTCATCACCTTCTCGCCCGAGGGCGCGCCGATCTTCACCAGCGTGAAGCCCTTTTCCTTGGCGGCGATTTCGGCGAACTTCCACTCGTCCTGGAACCACGGCTCTTCCGGCTGCTTCACGAGGAAGCCGATCTTCACCGGATCGGCGGCTTGCGCGGCCGTTGCGTTGAACAGCACACCCGCCGCCGCTGCTGCCAGCGTGAGGAAAATTCTACGTTTCATGATGCGTGTCTCCTGACTAATTGATAACGAGAAGGTATCGGCCGCGTCTTCTTGTACCGGTTGTGACACACGCGGCCAGCGCGTCGTCCGGTGAAACTTTGCTGCTTGTTTTACTGCCCGTTTTTTACTGCCCGTTGTGCTGCTGTTTTGCTGCTGCTTCGCTTTCAGTTGCGTGCGGCCACCGCCGCGTTCAGTCGTGATACAGCGCCGAGCGGCCGCCATCCACGGTGATGCACGTGGCGTTGATGAACGGCGCTTCGTCGGAGGCGAGAAACACCGCCGTCATCGCCACTTCTTCCGGGCGGCCGATGCGTTTCATCGGCTGCAGCGCGAGCGTCGCCTGTTGCGCCGCGGCCGGATCGGCTTGTTCGTTCCACCAGTCGTGCGTCAGTTGCGTTTCGATGTAGCCCGGCGCGATCGCGTTGACGCGCACGTTGCGCGGCGCGTACTCGATACCCAGCGCGCGCGTCAGACCGATCACACCGTGCTTCGCCACCGGATACGGAAAACAGCCGGGGATGATCTTGAACGCATGCGTCGAGGCGATGTTCACGATGCTGCCCGAGCCGCGCTCCACCATGCCCGGCAACACCGCGCGGCAGCCGTTCCACACGCCGTCGAGGTCGACCGCGAAGCAGCGGCGCCAGTCGTCTTCCGTCATGGTCAGCGGGTCGCAGAACACGTTGATGCCGGCGTTGTTCACCAGCACGTCGGGCGCGCCGAACGCCTGTTCGGCCTCGCTCACCGCCTGCCGCACCGAAGCCGCTTGCGTGACGTCGGTCTCGACCGCCAGCACGCGCGAGCCGGTTTCCGACTCGATCCGCTGCGCCGTCTGCCGCGCGGTTTCCAGATTCAGTTCCGCCAGCACGACCGCCGCGCCCTCGCGCGCGAAGGCGAGCGCGATCGCCGCGCCGATGCCGCGCCCGGCGCCCGTGATCAACGCGACCTTTCCGGCGAGCCGATTCATTTCTTCGCGCCTGCGCGGGCGATGCGCAAACCGTTGACGAACGCCTTCGCGTGCGAAGCGGTCACGGCCGCGCTCTGACCCGGCTTGTACAGCGCCGAGCCGAGGCCGAAGCCGTTCGCGCCCGCGCTGAGAAACGGTCCCATGTTGTCCGGCGTGATGCCGCCGACCGGCACCAGCGGCACCTGCGCCGCGATCACCGCGCGCCAGGCCTTCACCACCTGGCAGCCGAGCTGTTCGGCGGGGAACATCTTCAGCACGTCCGCGCCGTTCTTCAGCGCGATGAAGGCTTCGTTCGGCGTGGCGACGCCCGGCGCGCATGCGAGACCTTGCGCCTTCGCGGCGATGACCACATCGGGATCGCTGTGCGGCATGACGATCAGTTCGCCGCCCGCCGACTTCACGTCGTTGACGAAACTCGGATGCAGCACCGTGCCCGCGCCGACGATCGCGTCGGCCGGCAACGCCTTGCGGATCGCGGCGATGCTGTCGAACGGCTGCGGCGAATTCAACGGCACCTCGACGATGCGAAAGCCCGCCTCGTACAGCGCCTGGCCGTGGTCGGCCGCATCGGCGGGCGTCACGCCGCGCATGATCGCGATCAGCGGACACACCTCGAACGCCGCGATCAGACCCGCGTGCGGCATGTAGGGAGCGGGCAGATTGATGTGAGGTTGCATGTCGGTTCCTTGTTTCGTGGACGGCGGCGCTGCCGGTTATCCGGCTCGCGCCGCCTGAGGCGCCGGATTGACGAGCCCCGCCTGCGAGGCGACGCGCCACAGGCCGCGCTCGGTGGCGTGCTTCACCAGTTCCGCCTGCGTGCAGCCGTAGAGCGCCAGCGCGAGCCGATAGCGCTCGCACAGCGCCTCATTGCCGATCAGACGCAGGCTCTCCCCGGCGAGCGAGTTGTGCTGTTGCCTGAGCACGGCCTCGAGGCCGGCCAGCTCGTGCCCGATCAGCAACCCCGACAGATAGTCGGGCTGCTGCTCGCGCGTCAGTTGTCCGGTGAGACCGAGCGTGCGGGCGCTGAAGATCGTCGCGAGCACGCCTGCCTGACCTTTTTCGCGGGCGATGCTCACGCCGTGCAGGAACGCCTCGGTATCGGGACGGTCCGGCGTGACCATCGTGCGGCCGAGGATCGTGTGCTCGCGCAATGCCGCGAACACTTCGCCGGTCATGAAGGTTTGAAAACGTTCGATGCGGCCCGCCTGCACCACCGCCCATTTGGCGTGCGTGCCGGGCAGGCCGATCAGCGCGCGCCTGCGGGTCCCGGCGGAATCACCGTCATCGCCGTCGTCGCCGAGCGCGCCGAAGATCTGCGTTTCCTCGCCGCGCATCACGTTGGGCAGCTCGCCGCGTTGCAGGACGCCCGGCACGATATGCAGCGTCGCGCCGCACGCCGCCTTCACGCGGACGATGCCGGCCACCAGCGCGTCGGCGCTCGCCGGCGCATCGACATAGGGCGCTTCCATCCAGCCTTGCGCGCTGCCGACCATGCCCGCCGCGATCACCGGCAGCGCCGATGCGTGTTCGAGCCAGGGGCCACAGGTGTCGTCGAATGCCGCGTCGAAGCCGCCTTGCTCGGCGCTGCGCGGCAGATTCATGATGCCGGCCGTCGACGCGCGCGTCGCCAGCACCTTGCCCGCCGCGTCGAACAGATACGCGCGCAGCGAGGTCGTGCCCCAGTCGAGCGCGATCAGGGCGGCGCGGCCGTTGGCGTTGGCCTCGGCGGCGCCTGCCGCGACGTGGTTGGCTGCCGGCGTGGGAGAACCCGCTTGCTTCATCGTTTGATCCTGCGGGTTGCCGGTTGAGGTGCGCGCCAACCGAGTTCCTCCGAGATCGCGCGCGCTTCGCGCTGCACGACCGGAATCAGCTCGTCCATGCGTTCGAGCGACATATACGGAATGGTGCTCGCCACCGACAGCGCCGCCACCACCGCGCCCGACGCATCGCGCACGGGCGCCGCCACGCAGCGGATCGACGCCTCGTTTTCCTCGAGGTCGAAGGTGTAGCCGCCGGCCGCGTAGTTGGTCATGCGCTGCATGAAGGTCTGCGCGTCGGGCCGGTTGTCCGGCTTGAAGCTGACGCCGGCGAGCGCGCGCCGCGATGCCTCGAACAGCGACTGCCAGAGCTCCGGCCCGAGGTCGAGCATCATCGCCTTGCCGATTCCCGTCGACGCGAGCGGCATGCGGTGACCGACGCGCGAGCGCATTTCCAGACCACGGGTGCCGGGAATCTTGTCGATGTACAGGACGTCGTCGCCATCGCGCACGCCGAGGTGAATCGTGTCAAGCGTCTGCTCCGCGAGCGATTCGAGATGCGGTCGCGCGACCGCGGTGAGCGGCATCTGTTCGAGTGCGATGGTGCCGAGTTCGATCAGCTTCGGGCCGAGCAGATACCCGCCTTGCACCTGCCGCAGATAGCGCGCCTGCACGAGGCTGCTCACCAGCCGATGCGTGGTGCTGCGGGTCGTGCCGAGCGCGGCGCCGAAGGTGCGCAGATCGCGCACGCCGGCGGCGGCCGCTTCCAGAATCGCCAAGCCGCGCAGGAGCGTTTGGGTGCCGGCTTGCTGCGGGGTGATGTCCAGCAGCGTGCTGGGCAACCCGATTTCGTTGACGACGGCCGGTTGCGCGACGGGGCGCGGGGCTTTCGCGGCGGCGGTCGGCTGCGGCTGTGATTGCGGCTGCGGCGCGGCGGCGGTCGGCTGCGGCCGTGATTGCGGCTGCGGCGCGGCGGCGGTCGGCTGCGGCTGTGATTGCGGCTGCGGCGCAGCGCTGCTCGCGTGGTCGGCTTGCGGAGCCAGATCGGCTTCGGACGCGCTCGCGGCGTGAGTGGGCATCGCTTTGTTCATGGCGATTCGCTTTTCGGTGGTTTTTTGCGCTTACAGCGCGGGGCCGGAGAGACGGCCTTCTGTGCTCGCCGTGCGGCGGGCGCGGGGGTGCTGCCTTTGAGTCTTAGGCATGGTTTGGCTTTGTCTCCGGTTTTCTTTTGCTGTCGCTGTTTCCTGCGGTCAGGTTCGTGGTTTTTTCTGACCTGCGGTGCGGCTTTTCTGACCTGCGGTGCGTCTTGGGGTGGATTGTAGGGCGGTTTTTGAGAAAGCTCCAATATGTGAGTGTTGGATTCAGATAATGGGATTTTTGGTTGCCGTGGGCTTTTGGGTTTGGTGGCCTTTCCTTGCTGGCTTAGTGGTCTATTAGCGTTGCCCCTGTGCGGGGCGGCACCTACTTTCTTTGCCGCCGCAAAGAAAGTAGGCAAAGAAAGCGGCTCACACCGCCAGCTTTGAAGCGGGTCCCCTGGCTTGGAGGGCGCAGTGGTGCATCTGGAATCCGTGTTCTCGCGCACTCCGCGTTCGTGACAAGGCAGTCATACTTCCCGCCTCGCGCTGCGCGCTCGCCGGAAACGGCGCGCACGGAAACCAGCGGTTTCATTGGGCGCGGTTGGGGCCATCGGCTTCGCCTCGGCGAGACGCCGAAAACGCGCGGTTGTTTTGAAGGATGCCGCTGGAGGCAACGCGCCAAGTGCCGACCAAGATGCCGGTTGGGGTGCCGGATGCCGGGTGCCGGGTGCCGGGTGCCGGGCGTTCGGCGTAGGCGTGGGCGTGGGCGTAGGCGTGGGCGTAGGCCTAGGCCGTGGCCGTGGCCGTGGCCGTGGGCCGTAAGCCGTGGGCCGTGGGCCGTGGGCCGTGGACCGTGGACCGTGGACCGTGGGGCGCGCGGCTCGAGGTTCCGGGTTCGGGGTTCGAGGTTCCGGGTTCGGGGTTCGGGGTTCGGGGTTCGGGGTTCGGGGTTCGGGGTTCGGGGTTCGGGGTTCGGGGTTCGGGGCTCGGGGCTCGGGGGCTCGGGGGCTCGGGGCGTGGCCCCACCCGGCGGGCCGGGCCGCTAACAGTCTGGTGAGCTACCGACGCTCGGCAAGCCAGTGAGCGGTGAAGTGGCGCGTGGCGCGTGCAGTGCTAAACGCGTGGAGATGTACTGCTGGGCGCAGAAGCCGCCTGCGGTTTGATGAAGTACCGCGACGGCGCGCGCAGCGTCGCCGGAAGAATGACTGCTGTGTCACGAGCGCGGAGTGCGCGAGAACACCGATTCCAGATGCACCACTGCCCCCTCCAAGCCAGGAGACCCGCTTCAAAGCTGGCGGTTTGAGCCGCTTTCTTTGCCTACTTTCTTTGCGGCGGCAAAGAAAGTAGGTGCCGCCCCGCACAGGGGCAACCCCAATAGACCACTAACAAATCAAGCAAAGGCCAACAAACCAACTTCAAAAACCAAAAACCAAACCCGCCGACCAGGCAAAAAAAACCTCAATTGGGCAATTCCGCCGCCCCCATCCTCCGAGCAATGACCCTCGCGCGCTGCGCCAAATACCCTGACCCGCGATGCTCATCAAAATACCTGGGCTGCGGCAGCATCACCGCCAACCGCGCCGACTGCCCCGCGCTCAACTTGCTAGCGGACGTCTTGTAGTAATAGCGTGCCGCCGCCTCAGCCCCATAAACCCCATTCCCCCATTCAACGGAGTTGAGATAGATCTCAAAGATGCGCTCCTTGTCCATCAGGCTCTCGAGCATCCACGTAATGATCAACTCCTGTCCCTTGCGGATATAACTCTTCTCCCGAGACAAAAACAGATTCCGCGCCAATTGCTGCGTGATAGTCGACCCGCCGCGAACGATCTTGCCCTTGGCCTTATTCCGCTCCCAAGCCTGCAAGATGGCGTCCGTCTCATAGCCGTTGTTGCTGGCGAAATTCGCGTCCTCCGAAGCGATGATCGCGCGCTTCAGATTGCGCGAAATCTGGTCATACGGCACCCACGTATGCTGCATCGAAAGATCCGGCCGTTCCCGCGACAACCGCCACGCGTCCGAGCGCATGAAAGCCGTCGAGCGCGGATTCACGTAATTCCACACCGCGATCTGCGCGAAGTAAAACGCCTGCGTCACGAACCACGCAATCGCCAGCACGGCGCCCAGATAAAACATCCATCGCACCGGACCTGGCCGGCTCGCGCGCCGCGTTGCTGTCATCGGGGTCTCGGTCCTGGAGTCGGTGAATGCCGCGAGATGAAGCGCCGCTCTACGCGTGCGACGGCGCCGTCAACAGCGCACGCAATTCGGCCAGCACCGGCGCGCCGTCGGGCCGCACGCCGCGCCATACGTAAAACGATTCGGCAGCCTGCTCGACCAGCATGCCGAGACCGTCGGCGCCGCGAGCGCCAAGTTTGCGCGCGTGTTCGATGAACACCGTCGGATGCGCGCCGTACATCATGTCGTAGGCGAGCGTGCCGCTGCCGAACGCGCGGTCGTCGCACTCGGGCAACGACGCCTCCAGACTGCCCGCCGTCGCGTTGACGATCACGTCGTACGCGCCGGCTTCGATCGCCCGCGCGCTGCCGCCGCTCAAACGGCACGCGGCGTCGCGCGCGGCTTGCGCGAACTGATCGACGAGCGCCTCGGCCTTCTCCGCCGTGCGATTGACAATGGTCAGCGTGTGCGGCGCGCGCTCCAGCATCGGCAGCACTACGCCGCGCGCGGCGCCGCCCGCGCCCAGCAACAGGATGCGCGCGCCCTTCAACGGCACGCCGAGATTCACCTCGATGTCGCGCACCAGTCCAAAACCGTCCGTGTTGTCGCCGTAAATACCGCTCGAATCGACGCGCAAGGTGTTCACCGCGCCCGCCGCCGCCGCGCGCGGCGACAACACATCGGCGAACGCATGCGCGTCGAGCTTGAATGGCACGGTCACGTTCAGGCCGCGTCCGCCTGCGTCGATAAACGCGCGCACATGCGGCACGAAGGCATCCACCGGCGCGAGCAAATGGCTGTATTCGATCGGCTCGCCGGTCTGCGCGGCAAACCGGCCATGAATGAACGGCGATTTGCTGTGAGCGACCGGATTGCCGATCACCGCATAACGGTCGCGCGACGGGTTGGCGTTCATCGTCCCGGCTCCGTCACGTGCTGCTGGTCGGCTGACGCGTCGTTTGCGCCATCGCCGTTCCCGGCGTCGCTCTGTGTGGCCGCGTCGCCGTCGAGGTTGGCTTCGGCTTGCGCCTCGGCTTCGCCTTCGGCGCTTGCATCGGCGGCGTCGATGATTTCGTCCTCGCCGTCATCCGCTTCCTCGACCTCGCCACCGCTCGTCACGGTCGGCGCGTCGAGCACATGCAGCAGACGCACGGACGCTTCGACGGTCAGTTCGTCGAGCGACATCACTTCCATCAGCAAGCGCGTGCCGCGTGCGTGCACGCCGAGGCCCGGCACGTGCAGCAGCAACGGAATTTCCTCGAGGCGCACCAGATCGCCCTTCACCACCGACGCCACTACCTGCTTCCTGTTCTCCTGCTTCAGCCAGCGCAGGCACCAGAAGTACTCCATGCGGCGCTGGTGATCGGCGTACGCGGTGTAGGTGTCGTCGAAACCTTGCACGACCGCGAACAGATCGGCGTCTTTCGGCTTGAACGGCGCGGCCAGCTTCGCGGTCACGCCATGCTGCACGCAGGCGATCAGTTGCCACTGATTCACCAGGTCGACGTAGCGGCGCAGCGGCGAGGTGCTCCACGCGTATTGCGTGACGCCGAGGCCCTCGTGCGGCGCGGCCGAGGTCTGCATGCGGGTGCGCTTGGGGCCGGTCGGCGCGCCGAATGCGCGCTGCGTGCGATAGATGCCGGGCACGCCGTGATCGTGCAAAAACGCGCCCCATGACGAGTTGGCGAGAATCGCCAGTTCCGCGACGATCGTGTCGAGCGGCGAACCGCGCCGGCGCGGCGTGATCGTGATGTGCTCGCCTTCCACGTAGAAGTTGAAGTCGGTATTGCGCTGCACTTCGCGGCGCAGGCCGTAACCGGCGCGCGCGGTCTGTCGTTTCTCGAACAGCGCCTGCGCGAACGGCCACAGCACGGCGATGTCTTCCTTGTGCGGATAGTCGCCGGTGCCGGCGGCAAGCGCCTCTTCGGTGACGAGTTCGTCGAGCGTGTTGTGACGCAAGTTGTTCTTCACGAACACGCGCTCGGCGCGCGTTTCGCTCGCGACGATTTCCTGCGTCTCGCGATTGACAATCACATACAGCGAAAGCGCCGGCCGCAAGCCGCCTTCGGCGAGCGTAAACGCTTCGACGACGCTGTCGGGCAGCATCGTGATCTTGTCGCCCGGCATGTAGACGGTGGACAAGCGCGTGCGCGCGATCGCATCGACCTCGTCGCCGCGCTGAATGCCGAGCGCCGGCGCGGCGATGTGCACGCCGATCCGCACGCGGCCGTCCGCCAGATGCTCGACGGAGAATGCGTCGTCGATTTCCGTGGTGGTGATGTCGTCGATCGAGAACGCCTCGACGTCGGCTTCCGGCAAATCCTCCGGCAACGCGCCGACCTGGACCGGCGGGAAACCGGTGCCGTGCGGGAAAAACTCCGACAGAAATTTGGCCTCGTGCAGCGCGCGCGCCGACGCAATGCCGCCGCATTCGAGCATCAGGCGCGCCTGCGAAATACCGCGCGCCGCCGCGGCGCCCTCGAGCGCCTTGTATTCGATCGTGTTCTTGTCGGGCCGCGTAAGCAACGCGAGCGCCTTGCTGCCGGTGAACGCTTCGGGCAGACGGCCGGCCTTCAGCTCTTCCTCGTAGCCCGCCTGCACGAGCGCCTGCTGACGCTTGCGCTCAAGGCCGGCGAGCGCCATTTTCAGTTGCTCCTCGGGCGCGCGCTGATACATGCCACGGCCCTTGCGGCGGAAGTACACGGGCGCGCCGTGCATGCGCAGCACCAGCGCCGCGCGCTCGATCGGGCCGAAGCTTTCGCCGAAATACTCCGCGCCGAGCGCGGCGAACGGGAATTCGTCGTCAGGCGCGCATTCCCACAGGAAATCCAGATCGATGTCCTGCGCGGCGGCGTCGGCCTGCTGCATCAGTTCGGCCGCGCTCGGCTTGTCGAATTCGATCAACACGTCTTTCGCGCGCACCTTGGCGCGCCGGCCGCCCGGCAACTCGACCTGAAACGCATCGCCCTGGCGCGACAGCACGCTGCCCGCCTTGAAACTGCCCGATTCCTCGAAGAAAACGTTCACTCAATACTCTCGTTCTGACTTGCATCTGCCGGCGCATCCGATCTGATTTCAGCGATCGGTCGACTGCGTGCGCGGCGCGGCAACGTGTTCGTGGTAGTGGATCCGCGGCGCGATACGCGCGCGCCGGCGGGTTGAATCCGATATTCGGCGGCCCGATGATCACCGGACCGCCGGATTTGCGTGACTTCAGGCCGCTTCGCGCGGTGCCGGCGGCTCGACGTCTTCGGCGTCGCAAAAGGCCAGCACGTCGTCGACATATTGCGCAAACTCGCTGATCGCGTGGTCGCTTCCTTCGATCAGCGTAGTGCGTGCGCCGGGATAGTGCGCGAGCATTTCGCGGTAATCGAGCACCTCGTCGCCGGTGGCGGCCAGCAAATAATAGCGTTCGGGCCGCGTGATCGACGCCACGCCGAGCGCGCGCAACTCATCCAAGTGATGCGGCTCGACAACGATGCTGCCGCCGCCGTGCCACAACGGCTGCTCGCCGAGATAGGCGCTCAGATCGCGCTGCGGCACGACCGCGGGGTTCAGCAAGACGGCGGGCCAGCCGTGTTTCTCCGCGAGATACGTGGCGAAATAGCCGCCGAGCGAACTGCCGATCAGCGTGACATGGTCGGGTTTCGCGGCAGCCACCAGCGATTCGGCGAGCGCGACCGTCTCGAGCGGCGAGACCGGCAGCATGGGGCAGCACCATTCGTCGCCGCGGCCCAGTTCGACGAGACGCGCCGCCAGCACGCGCGCCTTGAACGAATTGGGCGACGAGCGGAAACCGTGCAGATAAAGGATCACGAAGCGCCTCGCGCTGAAAGTGCGTCGAGCAGCTTCTGATGCACGCCGCCGAAGCCGCCGTTGCTCATCACCAGAATCTGGTCGCCGGGGCGCGCCGCGTGGACCACCGCTTTCACCAGCGCGTCGAGATTGTCGAAGGCCTGCGCCTTGCCGCCGAGCGGCGCGAGCGCTTCGCCGAGGTTCCAGCCGAGCGCGTCGCGACCGGACGGCGCGCCGTAGCCGAATACGAGGTCGGCGTCGGCAAGACTGGCCGGCAACTGCGCTTTCATCACGCCGAGCTTCATGGTGTTCGAGCGCGGCTCCAGCACCGCGAGAATCCGCGTGTTGTCGCGGCCGACGCGGGCGCGCAGACCGGCCACCGTGGTGTCGATCGCGGTGGGGTGATGCGCGAAGTCGTCGTAGACGGTCACGCCGTCGACGCTGCCGCGCACTTCCATGCGGCGCTTCACATTCCGAAAACTCGCCAGCGATTTCGCGGCTTGCGCCGGCGGCACGCCGACATGGCGCGCGGCGGCGATCGCGGCCAGCGCGTTCATGCGGTTGTGCTCGCCCTGCACCTGCCACTCGACCACGCCGACGCGCTCGCCGTTGTGATACACGGCGAAACGCTCGTCGACGGGCACGCCGTCTTCCGCAGGCAGGGTTTCCCAGCCGCCCTGCACGCCGAAACGCTCCACCTCGCTCCAGCAACCGCGGGTCAGCACCCGTTCGAGCGCGTCCTCGCGACCGTTCGTCACGACGCGGCCGATGCCCGGCACCGTGCGGATCAGGTGGTGGAACTGCGTTTCGATCGCCGCCAGATCCGGGAAGATGTCGGCATGATCGAATTCGAGGTTGTTCAGGATCGCGGTTTTCGGCCGGTAGTGAACAAACTTCGAGCGTTTGTCGAAGAACGCGGTGTCGTACTCGTCGGCTTCGATCACGAAGAAGCTCGAATCGGTCAAGCGCGCCGACACGCCGAAGTTGAGCGGCACGCCGCCGATCAGGAAACCGGGATTGAGGCCCGCGTCTTCGAGCAGCCAGGTCAGCATCGAGCTGGTGGTGGTCTTGCCATGCGTGCCGGCCACCGCCAGCACCCACTTGCCGTTCAGCACGTGCTCGCCGAGCCACTGCGGACCGGACACATACGGCAGGCCGCGGTCGAGGATCGCTTCCATCAGCGGGTTGCCGCGCGAGACCACATTGCCGATCACGAACAGATCGGCGTTCAGGCCGTTCAATTGGTCCGCGTCGTAACCTTCGATCAGCCGAATGCCTTGCGCCTCGAGCTGCGTGCTCATGGGCGGATAGACGCCGGCGTCGCAGCCCGTCACGGTGTGACCCGCGCCGCGCGCGAGAACCGCGAGACCGCCCATGAACGTGCCGCAGATGCCGAGGATGTGGATGTGCATAAGCCTGTCGTGCCGCGCGGGCGTTTTTGCGAGGGATGGGATGCAGCGAAGCGGCCGGAACGACCGTCCGCAAAGGACGCTATTGTAACCGACCGCTTCCCTCCGCCCCACGGGCGCGCGCCCGCGCCGGCCGTCGAAAGGCCGGCGGCGGCTAGCCGGAAAGGCCTGTCATCAATCTCTAGTATGATTCAGAGATGGCCCGCAAATCACACTTCGATCCGCAGCGCGTGCGCGAGGAAATCGCCATCGCGGCTGCCCGGCTGATCGCCGAAGACGGTCTCGACTACGCCACGGCCAAGCGTAAGGCGGCGCGCCAGGTAGTCGGAGAGAGCCGTGTTGCCGGCGAATGGCTGCCGGATAACGACCAGATCGAGGAAGAAATCCGCGAATACCAGGCGCTCTTCCAGGGCGACAGCCAGCCGGCCCTGCTGAGGCGGCTGCGCCATATCGCGGTGGACTGGATGGAGCGGCTAGCGCCGTTCAACCCCTACCTGACTGGCGCCGTGCTCGGCGGCACGGCCGGCGAACACTCGGATATCCACCTTCAGGTGTTCTGCGACAACCCGAAGGAAGTCGCGATCTACTTTCTAAACACCAATATTCAGTACGACGTCTCGGAAACGCGGCATTTCGCCGGACGCGGCTACGTCGAAACATTGAGCTTCATGTGGCGCCCACCCGATGAAGGGCGCGATGAGCCGGTCGGCATCCACGTCGCCTTATACGAAACCGACGATCTGCGCGGCGCCGTGCGCGCCGACGCGCGCGGCCGCACTGCCCGCGCCAATCTTCAAGCGGTCCAGACACTGCTCCAGAGTAGCGACATCCCTTCCTGACCCAAGACAGACGCAACATGAACATAAGACGTATCGTGGCCGGCGCGCTAGTCGCTATCGTGGCGGCCGGAGGCGGCGTGCTCGCCAATCATTGGCTGAACGGCAACGATGCCCAACTTTCGCAGTCTGCGCAGTCGAAACCCGGCGAGAGCGCCGTCACTCAGTTATGGAGCGCGCCCGTGACCGACGCGACGGGCAAGCCGCAATCGCTGGCCTTGTTCAAAGGGCAGCCGATCGTCGTCAACTTCTGGGCTTCCTGGTGCGGACCCTGCGTCGAGGAAATGCCGGCTCTTTCGCAGCTTCAGCGCGAATATGCGGAGAAAGGGATCCGCTTCGTCGGACTTGGCGTGGATTCGGAGAAGAACGTCCAGGCCTTCTTGCAGAAGGTCCAGGTCGCCTACCCCGTCTATGTGACGGGGTTCGGCGGCGCCGATCTCGCTCGCGCGTTCGGCAACACGGCGGGAGGCCTGCCCTTCACCGTCGTCATCGACGCGCAGGGCAACGTGCGGTCGTCAAAATTAGGACAAATCGACCCGCAGGCGCTGAAACAGACGCTTGACGCCCTCTAAAACTTACATTCCTTTAACACTCGGATAATCGCTGAAGGCGCTCATTTCGCCGAAAATCGCGCATTTTTGGCGGAAGTTGGCAGGCCCGCGCGATGATACGGCCGCTTGGGGACCGGGGCGTATATCGGCGAAACTAGACAAGTTTCTCTAATCAGCGCTAAAGTGCGCCCAATTCCACGGAAAAAGAAGCGACCATGACGCGACTGCTGGTACTGCACGGACCGAACCTCAACCTTCTCGGCACCCGGGAACCCGAGGTCTATGGTCGCGTGACCTTGCCGCAGATCGATCAGGCGCTGGCGGACCGCGCAGCGGACGCCGGCGTCGAACTGGCCTCGTTCCAGAGCAACCACGAAGGCGCGCTGGTCGACCGCATCCAATCCGCCCGGACTGAACACACCGATTTCATCCTGATCAATCCCGCCGCGTACACGCACACGAGCGTGGCCATTCGGGACGCACTGGCGGGGGTCGGCATCCCGTTCGTCGAGATTCACCTGTCGAACGTGCATCGCCGCGAACCGTTCCGGCATCACTCGTATTTCTCCGACCAGGCTGAGGGCGTGATTTGCGGCCTCGGCTGGAAGGGATACCTATACGGGCTCGAATTCGCGCTCGACCGGCTCGCCGCCGGTTCATCGCGCGGCTGATTTCCAAACACATCTAATTTGCGCCGGCCGCACACGCGCCCGGCACTTCACGTATTAAAAGGGGCTCCTGATGGATCTACGTAAACTAAAAACTCTGATCGACCTCGTCTCGGAGTCCGGTATCTCCGAACTCGAAGTGACCGAGGGCGAAGGCAAGGTGCGCATCGTCAAGAATGCGCCGCCGGTTTACGTGCAGCCGTCCGCCTCGTACGCACCGCAATACGCGCAGCCCGCGCCGCCCGCCGGCGAAGCGCCCGCCGCGGCGGCTCCGGCCATTCCCGCAGCGGCCGCGCCGCAAGGCCACGTGGTGACCTCGCCGATGGTCGGCACGTTCTACCGCGCGCCGTCGCCGGGCGCCGATCCGTTCGTCCAGGTGGGCGATACGGTCAAGGAAGGCCAGACGATCTGCATCATCGAAGCGATGAAGCTGCTCAACGAAATCGAGTCGGACGCGTCCGGCGTGGTCAAGGAAATCCTCGTCGAAAACGGCCAGGCGGTCGAATACGGCCAACCGCTGTTCGTGGTCGGCTGACGCGGCACGCACTGCGCTCGCCGCCCGCGCGCCCGCTGTTCGAGGCGCGCGACCGATCCTCTGAGGCAGCCTGTGTCGTGAACGACCGGGCGCCCATTGATGAGTCGAAAACCCGCTATGTTTGAAAAAATCCTCATTGCCAACCGTGGCGAGATCGCGCTTCGTATCCAGCGCGCCTGTCGCGAACTCGGCGTCAAGACGGTCGTCGTCTATTCGGAAGCCGACAAGGAAGCCAAGTACGTGAAGCTCGCCGACGAGGCGGTCTGTATCGGCCCGGCGCCTTCGAATCTCAGCTACCTGAACATGCCGGCGCTGATCAGCGCAGCCGAAGTCACCGACGCCGAAGCGATTCACCCCGGCTACGGCTTCCTGTCGGAGAACGCCGACTTCGCCGAGCGTGTCGAGCAGTCCGGTTTCACCTTCATCGGCCCGCGCCCCGAAACCATCCGCATGATGGGCGACAAGGTCACGGCGAAGCAAACCATGATCAAGACCGGCGTGCCCTGCGTGCCGGGTTCTGAAGGCGCGTTGCCGGAAGATCCGAAAGAGATCGTGAAAATTGCCCGCCAGGTCGGCTATCCGGTCATCATCAAGGCCGCCGGCGGCGGCGGTGGCCGCGGCATGCGCGTGGTCCACACGGAAGCGGCGCTCGTCAACGCGGTCAACATGACGCGCGAGGAAGCCGGCCGTGCGTTCGGCAACCCGCAGGTCTACATGGAGAAATTCCTGGAGAACCCGCGGCACATCGAAATCCAGGTGCTGTCGGATTCGTTCAAGAACGCCGTATGGCTAGGCGAGCGCGATTGCTCGATGCAGCGCCGTCACCAGAAGGTGATCGAGGAAGCGCCGGCGCCGGGCATCGCGCGGCGCCTGATCGACCGCATCGGCGATCGTTGCGCGGACGCCTGCAAGAAGATGGGCTATCTTGGCGCGGGTACGTTCGAGTTCCTGTACGAAAACGGCGAGTTCTACTTCATCGAAATGAACACGCGGGTGCAGGTCGAGCATCCGGTGACCGAACTGATCACCGGCGTGGACATCGTGCAGGAACAGATCCGTATCGCGGCCGGCGAAAAACTCGCGTTCCGTCAGCGCGACATCGTGTTCAAGGGTCACGCGATCGAATGCCGGATCAACGCGGAAGATCCGTTCAAGTTCATTCCGTCGCCGGGACGTTTGACGTCGTGGCACATGCCGGGCGGTCCCGGCATCCGCGTCGATTCGCATGCGTACAACGGCTATTTCGTGCCGCCGAACTATGATTCGATGATCGGCAAGCTGATCGCTTACGGCGCGACGCGCGAGCAGGCGATCAAGCGGATGCGCATCGCGTTGTCGGAAATGGTGGTGGAAGGCATTCAGACCAACATCCCCCTGCACCGCGAGTTGATGCTGGATGCGAAGTTCGTCGAGGGCGGCACCAGCATCCATTACCTCGAAAACCGCCTGGCCGCGAAGCTGCAAGCCGCGCCGGAAGAAGCATAAGCCATGAGCTACCGGGAACTGATCGCCGAGCTGCCACGCGAGCAAGCGGAGGAATTCTCCGACGCGCTGCTCGAGTTGGGCGCGCTGTCCGTATCGGTCGAGGATGCGGACGCCGACACGCCCGACGAACAGCCGCTGTTCGGCGAACCCGGTCTCACGCCGGATCGCTCGGCATGGCAGCGTTCGCGCGTGATCGCGCTGCTCGCGCCGGAACACGAGCCGGCGGTGCTGCTCACGGCCGCGGCGAACCAGTTGGGTTTGTCCCCGGCGCCGGCGTTCACCGTGCGCGAGGTCGAGGAACAGGATTGGGTGCGGCTCACGCAGTCGCAATTCGATCCGATTCCGATCGGCCAACGTATCTGGGTCGTGCCGTCGTGGCACGACGCGCCGGACCCCGAAGCACTCGTGCTGGAACTCGATCCGGGCCTCGCGTTCGGCACGGGCAGCCATCCCACCACGCGTCTGTGCATGGAATGGCTGGAGCAGTCGGTCGAGCCGGGGCAGTCCGTGCTCGACTACGGCTGCGGCTCGGGCATCCTCGCGATTCTCGCGAAGAAGTGCGGCGCCGATCCGGTGTACGGCATCGACATCGATCCGCAAGCGGTCGAGTCGGCCCGTCACAACAGCGAACGCAACCGCGCGGACGTCACCTACGGCCTGCCTGACGAATGTCCCACCGGCGAGTTCGATATCGTGGTCGCCAATATCCTGTCGAATCCGCTCAAGCTGATGGCCTCGATGCTCTCGTCGAAGGTGAAGCCGGGTGGCCGGATCGCGCTGTCGGGCATCCTCGCGCGGCAAGCGGACGAAGTGGCGCAGGTCTACGCGCGATGGATCGACATCGGCGTATGGCGCGAGCACGAAGGCTGGGTATGCCTAACGGGAACGCGCCGCGAAAGCCTTTAGAATAAGGGGTATTGTCCAACCACCGGCCTCCCCGGCTTATCGGCCCAATATGCTCCTGGCAACGCGCTGTCCCTTCTGCGAAACCGTTTTCCGCCTGCAACCGGCGCAGCTCGCGCTGCGTCGCGGCCTCGTGCGTTGCGGCAATTGCAATGAAGTCTTCGACGCGTCCAGCAGCCTGTTCGACATCACCGAAGGCGGAGACTTTTCCTCTGCCAAGCCGGTCGCCGCCGCCGCGGCGATCGAGGCGCTCTCCGGCGTGCGCCCCGAGCGGCTCGATTTCCGCGCGAGCAACTGGGACCCTCACGCGCCCTTTCTGGACGCCAAGGTCAACAACGGCCTGCCGTATGACGGGGGCAACGTGCCGCGTATGGCGGCTCTCGCCGGCGCGGCCGCGCCGCATCATCACGTCACGGATGAACCGGAATTTCCGGCCGGCGCTTTCACCGCGCCGACGGCCGCCGACGACGAACCTATCCTCGCCGACGCGCCACTCGACCCCTTCGCCTACCCGGCCGAGCCGCCGGCGGCAGATGCGCCGCGCGTCTGGCACAAGACCGAGCGCGCGCCTGAACCTCCCGTCGAAGAACCGCTTGCCGGAGAGCCGGCTTTCTTTCGCGGCATCCCCGACAACGAGCCGCGTTTCGGCGCGAGCGGTGCCGGCGCGGCCGGCTTCGGTGCCGCCGATCCCGGAGCGGCGAGCGGCTTCGGCACGGCCGGTTCAGCGCCGAGGGGGCCCGCCGCTGCTGCCAGCGGCGAACCGTTCTCCGTCCATCCGGTGAACGACGGCGTCGATCCGTTCCCCGTGGTGCGTGAAACGCGTCCCGCCGAACCGCGCCGTGTCGGCTGGATCATCGTCGGGTCGGTGCTGGCTGTGCTGTTGATCGTCGCGCTCCTCGCGCAACTCGCCTGGTGGCAGCGCGAAACCGTGCAGGTCTATTTCCCGAGTTCGCAAGCGCTCTACGTGAAGGCCTGCGCGCAACTCGGCTGCCAGGTGACGCCGCCGCACGACATCGACGGCTTGCAGGTCGAGCCGTCCGATCTGCGGCAGATCGACGGTCCGCACAAGCTCGAACTGAAGATGCCGCTGCGCAACCGCTTCAATGTCGCGTTGGCCTACCCGGCCATCGAACTCACGCTGCTCGACGATCAGAACAACGTGGCCATGCGCCGCGTACTGTGGCCGCAAGACTACGTCGCGCCCGGCACGCCGATCGCGGCCGGTCTGCCCGCGCACACCACGCAAACCATGATCGTGCGCCTCGACACGGGCAATGCGGTCGCTTCCAATTTCCGCGTACAGATTTTTTATCCGTAACGCATCCTCGCGCGCCCGGCTTCGACCGGGCGCGTTCACCGTCATTCCTGACGACTTTTCGGAGCACGACAACATGAGTCAAGTTACGCTGGGCGGCAACCCGATCGAAGTGGCCGGTACCTTTCCGTCGGTGGGCCAGAACGCCCCCGCCTTCTCGCTGGTCGGCAAGGATCTGAAGCCGGTCTCGCTCGCCGATTTCGCCGGCAAGCGCAAGGTGCTGAACATCGTGCCGAGTCTCGACACGCCGACCTGCGCCACCTCCACCCGCAAGTTCAACGAAGCGGCCGCCAAGCTGAGCAACACGGCGGTGATCGTGGTGTCGGGCGACCTGCCGTTCGCCGCATCGCGCTTCTGCACGACGGAAGGCATCGAGAACGTCGTCACGGCCTCCACGTTCCGCGGCCATGAGTTCGCGCAAGCCTACGGTGTCGACGTGACGAGCGGCCCGCTCGCGGGTCTGACGGCGCGCGCCGTGGTGGTGATCGACGAGAACGACAAGGTCGTGCACGCCGAACTGGTCGGCGAGATCAAGAACGAACCGAACTACGATGCAGCACTCGCCGCGCTGAAGTAAAAACCTTCGCGCACGAACTCCGGCGCCGCGCTTCGTGCGCGGCGCTGTCACATCGTCGCGCCTTTCTCTTCGTTGATTTTTACAGGAACGCTCGCCTTGGCTACGCTGATTTGCGGCTCGCTCGCCTACGACAACATCATGACCTTCGAGGGCCGTTTCCGGGAGCACATCCTGCCGGAGCAGGTCCACATCCTGAACGTGAGTTTTCTCGTGCCGACGATGCGCCGCGAGTTCGGCGGCTGCGCGGGCAACATCGCCTACTCGCTGAATCTGCTGGGCGGCGACGCGCGCATCATGGGCACGCTCGGCTCGGTGGATGGGCAACTCTACATGGACCGTTTCACGCAACTCGGCCTGTCGACGGAACACGTGCTGATGGTGCCCGACACCTATTCGGCGCAGGCGATGATCACCACCGACCTGGAAAACAATCAGATCACCGCGTTCCATCCCGGCGCGATGATGCAGTCGCATCTGAATCGCGCCGGCGAAGCGCCGGGCATCACGCTCGCCATCGTCGCGCCCGATGGCTACGACGGCATGGTCCAGCACTCGGAGCATCTGGCCGCGGCCGGCGTGCCGTTCATCTTCGATCCGGGCCAAGGTTTGCCGCTGTTCGACGGCCCGTCGCTGCGGCGCATGATTGAACTTGCTACTTATGTAGCTGTCAACGATTACGAAGCCAAACTGGTGAGCAACAAGACGGGCTGGTCGATCGAAGAAATGGCCGGCAAGGTCGAGGCGCTGATCGTCACGCTCGGCGAACACGGTGCGCAGATTCATCACGCCGGCGGCGTCGAAGATATTCCGGCGGTCAAGGCACGGCAAGTGCTCGATCCCACAGGGTGCGGAGACGCATTCCGCGGCGGTTTGCTGTACGGCATCGAGAACAAGCTTGGCTGGGCCACCACCGGCCGTCTCGCGAGCCTGATGGGCGCGCTGAAGATCGAACACCAGGGCCCGCAAAACTACGCGCCCACTCGGGCGGAGATCAACGAACGGTTCGAGCAGGCGTTCGGATACGGCCTGCGGTAATACCGAGAGCTATTGGAGTTAGGGAATGAAAACAATGAGTCGCCTGGTGGTGGTCGCCTTGATCGCCGGTTCACTGGCCATGTCGGGGTGCGCATACAACAGCAGTTCCGCCGACGTCTACACCGCGTCGCAAGCGCAGCGTGAGGAAACGGTTCGCATGGGTACGGTCGACAGCGTCCGCGCGGTGAAGATCAGCTCGAACAACGGCCAGCCGAGCGGCTTGGGCGCGATCGGCGGCGGTGCCTTGGGCGCGGTGGCCGGCAGCGCGCTCGGCGGCGGCCGCGGCTCGATCGTGACGGGCATCATCGGCGGGCTGGCCGGTGCGGTGGCGGGCAATTCGGTCGAGAACGGCGTTGCCGTGCGCGACGGTCTCGAGATCACCGTGCGGCTCGATAACGGCGACATGCGCGCGATCACGCAAAGCGCCACCGGCGAGATCTTCCGCGCCGGCGACCGCGTGCGGCTCCTCTCCAGCGGCGGCGTCACGCGCGTCACGCACTAGTTTCCCCTCTCGCGCGGCAGCGCTTTACGCGCCACCGCGGCGACCTCACACGCATGCCCTCCCCTGTGCATGCGTTTTTTTTCGCCTGTCGATTGCATGCGGCATGAGATCCGCGAGCGAATCCTGGCATTGCTCGCACGCGGCGCAAAAAAAATCCCGTCGCCGGAAACCCGGCAACGGGACCCTGACCGAGTAGCGCTCGATCACACTGCGTTAAGCGCTACTCGATCATCGGACACATCATGCGACGTGTCGAAGTGCTTCTGCTTCTACCGCTTACGGACGGCTGCCCGTCGGGAACGGCCATGCCGCTGCCGGGTTCAGCGCGGTCTTCACCGTCGCCGCCGGTGCGCTCGAGACAGTAGTCGCAGCGGGTGCAGGCGCAGCCTTCTTGGCGACAGCCTTCTTCGCAGGCGCGGCCTTCTTGGCAGGAGCAGCGGCCTTCTTCGCGGCAGCCTTCTTGGCAGGCGCAGCCTTTTTAGCAGGCGCGGCCTTCTTGGCAGCAGCCTTCTTGGCGGGCGCAGCCTTCTTGGCAGCAGCCTTCTTAGCCGGTGCGGCCTTCTTTGCCGCAGCCTTCTTCGCCGGCGCCTTCTTTGCCGCAACCTTCTTTGCTGCAACCTTCTTCACAGCGGCCTTCTTCGCCGGCGCTGCCTTCTTGGCCGGCGCCTTCTTCGCTGCAACCTTCTTCACAGCGGCTTTCTTGGCGGCAACCTTCTTGGCCGGAGCAGCTTTCTTCGCTGCAACCTTCTTAGCCGGTGCCTTCTTCGCTGCAACCTTCTTCACAGCGACTTTCTTCGCCGCTACTTTCTTTGCCGGTGCGGCCTTCTTAGCCGGAGCAGCTTTCTTTGCTGCAACCTTCTTCGCTGCGGGCTTCTTAGCTGCGGCTTTTTTTGCAGTTGCCATCATTTTCTCCTTCAGGTTTTCAGATGAGAGTCAGTTCAAACTACACCCTTCGTCAAAACCCGCTTCCCGCGGACGCTTCTCAAGGCGCGCGCTACGAAGCGGGCTATTCATCGGCGTACGCAGGTGCTGCGCGCTTACGCTAATGAATGCGGTAAGGCGCGCCGTGCCCTTGGGCACCGCGCGCCAAATCTGGTCGGCACTGGATTCCAGCGCCGGCAATTGCTTGATCGAGCCGCCGGCGATCACGCCAACGGCTTTTTCCGGGGGGAAGTTTGCCCATCCCACTGAAGGGTTCGCAAAGTGCCGGTCATGTTCGTGGGCCGCGAAGGCACGCGGCGCACTGGGCACGCTTTGCATCAGGCGATTAAGCTCCTAAACATAAGTGCCGCGGCCTTGGGCCCACGGCATCCCCATCGATGAATACATCTGCGGCTCGAACCCGGATCACTCCCAGGTCAGCGCGCCGCCTGTTTGATATTCGATCACTCGCGTCTCGAAGAAGTTGCGTTCCTTCTTCAGGTCGATCATCTCGCTCATCCACGGGAACGGGTTTTCCTCGTTCGGATACAGCGGATCGAGACCGATCTGCTGGCAACGACGGTTGCAGATGAAGCGAAGATAGCTCTTGAACATCGACGCATTGAGGCCGAGCACCCCGCGCGGCATCGTGTCTTCCGCGTAACGATATTCAAGTTCGACCGCTTGCTGGAAGATCTCGCGGATTTCCGCGCGGAACGCAGCCGTCCAGAGTTGCGGGTTTTCGAGTTTGATCTGGTTGATCAGGTCGATGCCGAAGTTGCAGTGCATCGACTCGTCGCGCAGGATGTATTGGTACTGTTCCGCCGCGCCGGTCATCTTGTTCTGGCGGCCGAGCGCCAGGATTTGCGTAAAGCCGACGTAGAAGAACAGACCTTCCATCACACAGGCGAACACGATCAGCGAGCGCAGCAGCGTCTGGTCCGCTTCGAGCGTGCCGGTCTTGAAGGCCGGGTCGGTCAGCGTGTGGATGAACGGAATCAGGAATTCGTCTTTCGCGCGGATCGAGGCAACCTCGTGATACGCGTTGAAGATTTCGCCCTCGTCGAGGCCCAGCGATTCGACGATGTACTGGTAAGCGTGCGTGTGGATCGCCTCTTCGAACGCCTGGCGCAGCAGGAACTGGCGGCATTCGGGCGCCGTGATGTGGCGGTAGGTGCCCAGCACGATGTTGTTGGCGGCGAGGGAATCCGCCGTCACGAAGAAGCCCAGGTTGCGCTTGACGATGCGGCGCTCGTCTTCGGTCAGCCCGTTCGGGTCTTTCCAGAGGGCGATGTCGCGCGACATGTTCACTTCTTGCGGCATCCAGTGGTTGGCGCAACCAGCCAGATACTTTTCCCAGGCCCACTTGTATTTGAACGGCACCAACTGATTGACGTCGGTCTGGCCGTTGATGATGCGCTTGTCGGCGACATTGACCCGCGCTTCGGAAGCGGCAGCCGTTCCGGCAGCGCAAGGAGCGGAAGCAACGGGAGCGACAGCGATGTCGTTCGCGAAGATGTCTTGAGCCGAGGGAGCGTGAGGAGCGGAACGCGTTCCGACTTGCGAACCGACAGCCGATCCCGCAGCGTTGCGCAACACGTTCTGTTGCGTAGCGCTCGAGGGAGTTACGGCAGTGATCTCGTCATCCCAGTTGAGCATAAATGTCACCATCAATTTAGAACGGTTTGTACCATCTTTTCACGAGCGATAAAAGCCTTCGCCGATGAAAAATCCTGTTTTCGATTCGCGTTGCTACGTTCATACAACACTTTGTTCGACACTGTGTGTGCGTCGCCTCATGTGAAGCGTGTTGAACGTGTGTCGTCGAGGTGCTTCGCGAGCTCGAAGAGCAACGTATCGAAGCCTCGTTTCGCTGCTCTATCTATCTGTATCGCGGAGTGTGCGTGGAGCATGTTGCGTTGCTGACTGCTGCCTCGCTCGCGGCTTCTGCATTTACCCGCGTTTGCCATTTCGTCAGTGGCGGCGAGGTGAAGTTCAATGCAAGGTCGAGCGATGCATCTGGCCGGCTGCGTTGCCTTGGCCTCATCGATCGAAGCGTTTGCCGAGCGCACTGTGCCGCGCGCTTCGTTGGTGCCGCCGACTGCCGACTGCCGATCTACCGCTTCACGGCCTCAGTCGCTTGCCGTGCTTCGCTGCTTTCGATGAACGACGCGGCTTCGATCTCAACCACCGCGCCGCTCATCTCATTCGCTTCTGCTTCACTTCCACCAGGTTCGCTGCTCGCTGCATGCGGGTCTGCATGCGGGTCATTACCTACACCCGTCAGCAAACAACGATCCTGCTATCCGCTTCGTGCTTGCCGGGTTGTTACTGGCAAGCCTCGCACTCGTCGAAGCCAGGGTCGCCCGGACGCATCATGCACACCGGACCATCCGCTTCCGGCGCGGCTTCAACCGCGACGGCCGGCACTGCGGGCGCGGCCGCTGCCGCCGCCGCCTGGATGCCGCCGCCAGCAACGCCGCCGCTCACGCCGAAGCCACCCGCCGCGCCGCCGCCGATACCGCCCGTGCCTTCACCGCCACCCGAGGACACCGCGTTCAGCGCGCCGTGCGCCACCGTCGATTTCTCGACGTGCGTCGCCGCCATCGTGCGGAGGTAGTAGGTGGTCTTGAGACCGCGCACCCAGGCGAGCTTGTAGATCTCGTCGAGCTTCTTACCCGACGCGCCACCCATGTAGATGTTCAGCGACTGCGCCTGGTCGATCCACTTCTGACGACGCGAGGCCGCTTCGACCAGCCACACCGGATCGAGCTCGAACGCGGTCGCGTAGATCGCGCGCAGGTCGGCCGGGATACGGTCGATGCGCGAGAGCGTGCCGTCGAAATACTTCAGGTCGGCGACCATCACTTCGTCCCACAGGCCGCGTGCCTTCAGGTCGCGCACCAGGTAGTCGTTGACCACCGTGAATTCGCCTGACAGATTCGACTTCACATACAGGTTCTGGAAAGTCGGCTCAATGCAAGCCGACACGCCGATGATGTTCGAGATCGTCGCCGTCGGGGCGATCGCGACGCAGTTCGAATTGCGCATGCCGTAGGTGGCGATGCGCTGGCGCAGTTCGGTCCAGTCCATCGACTCGCTCGAATCGACTTCGACGTAGCCGCCGCGCGCTTCGGCCAGCAGCTTGAGCGAGTCTTGCGGGAGGATGCCTCGATCCCACAGCGAGCCGCGGTAGCTGGAGTAACGGCCGCGCTCCTGCGCCAGTTCGGTCGACGCGTAGTAAGCGTAGTAGCAGACCGCTTCCATCGACGTGTCGGCGAACTTGACCGCCTCGTCCGACGCGTACGGCGTGCGCAGCAGGTGCAGGCAGTCCTGGAAGCCCATGATGCCGAGGCCGACCGGACGGTGCTTCAGGTTCGAGTTACGCGCCTTGGCGACCGCGTAGTAATTGATGTCGATCACGTTGTCGAGCATGCGCATCGCCACGCTGACGGTGCGCTTGAGCTTGTCGTGGTCGAGCGCGAGCGTGCCGTCGGCCTGCTCCTTCAGGTGAGCGACGAGGTTCACCGAGCCCAGGTTGCAGACGGCGATTTCGGCGTCGCTGGTGTTGAGCGTGATTTCCGTGCACAGGTTCGACGAGTGGACGACGCCGACGTGCTGTTGCGGCGAGCGCACATTGCACGGATCCTTGAACGTGATCCACGGGTGGCCGGTTTCGAACAGCATGCCCAGCATCTTGCGCCACAGTTGCGCCGCCGGCAGCTTCTTGAACAGCTTGATTTCGCCGCGTGCGACCTTGTCTTCGTAAGCCGTGTAAGCCGTTTCGAATTCGGCGCCGAACTTGTCGTGCAGGTCCGGGCAGGTGGACGGCGAGAACAGCGTCCAGTCGCCGCCTTCCATCACGCGCTTCATGAACAGGTCGGGAATCCAGTTCGCCGTGTTCATGTCGTGGGTGCGGCGGCGGTCGTCGCCGGTGTTCTTGCGCAGTTCGAGGAATTCCTCGATGTCCAGGTGCCACGTTTCCAGGTACGCGCACACCGCCCCCTTGCGCTTGCCGCCCTGGTTCACGGCCACCGCCGTGTCGTTGACCACCTTCAGGAAGGGAACCACGCCTTGCGACTTGCCGTTGGTGCCCTTGATGTGCGAGCCGAGCGCACGCACGCGCGTCCAGTCGTTGCCGAGGCCGCCGGCGAACTTCGAGAGCAGCGCGTTTTCCTTCAGCGCTTCGTAGATGCCGTCGAGGTCGTCGTCCACCGTGGTGAGATAGCACGACGACAGTTGCGAGCGGCGGGTGCCCGAGTTGAACAAGGTCGGCGTGGACGACATGAAGTCGAAGCTCGACAGCACGTTGTAAAACTCGATCGCGCGCGCTTCGCGGTCGATCTCGTTCAGCGACAGACCCATCGCGACACGCATAAAGAATGCCTGGGGCATTTCGATCCGCACGCCGTCGTGATGCAGGAAGTAGCGGTCGTACAGCGTCTGCAGACCGAGGTAGCCGAATTGCAGGTCGCGGTTGTTGTCGAGCGCGGCGCCGAGGCGCTTCAGATCGAACTGCAGCAGCTTGTCGTCGAGCAACTCGGCTTGCACGCCGCGCTTGATGAACTGCGGGAAGTACTCGGCGTAGCGCTCGCCCATTTCGGCTTGCGTGACTTCTTCCTCGAGGATCTCGCGGCGGATGGTGTGCAGCAGGATGCGAGCGGTGACCTGGCTGTAAGCCGGATCTTTTTCGATCATCGTGCGCGCGGCCAGGATCGCCGAGTCGTAGACCTGGCTCATCGGCACGCCGTCGTACAGATTCTTGACCGTCTCCGCGACGATCGGCTCGGCGCTCACGGCGTCGCCCAGATTCGCGCAAGCCGATTCGATGATGCCGCGCAGCGCAGCCATGTCGAGCGGATGCGTCACGCCGTTATCGGTGACGTTCAGACCCGGCGCGCCGCCGGCCACCTGTTCGTCATGACCGCGCGCCTGGGTGCGCTTCTCGCGATACAGCACGTAAGCACGCGCGACGTTGTGTTCGCCGCCGCGCATCAGCGCGAGTTCGACCTGATCCTGGATGTCCTCGATATGGAAGGTGCCGCCGTTCGGGCGGCTGCGCAGCAAGGCGCGCACGACGTTCTGCGTGAGCTGCTCGACCAGTTCGCGCACACGCGCCGACGCGGCGCCTTGACCACCGTTGACAGCCAGAAATGCCTTCGTCACGGCGATGGCGATTTTCGACGGCTCGAACGACACCACGCTGCCATTGCGGCGGATCACCTTGTAGTCGGCGTAGGTCGCTTGCGGCGCGAGCCCCTGGGCGCCTTGTGCCTGGCCGAACGCCTGGCCAGTCGGTGAACCCTCGTACCGGGTCGTCACGTTGTCGGTGGTTTGCATGTGCAAAGCTCCTGGTCCTGGAAATGTTGCGGCGAATGCCGCGGATTAAAACGAACGCTGCGCCGCCGCGTGCGCAAGCGATGGGGTGCAGGAAAAAGGCCGGCTGGGCCGGGTGGCGGGATGCGACAGCGATGAAGCCTGGTTCGAATTCGTAACGGTCTTCATCATGTGTGTCGCGATCACTTGCCACGCCCCTTTCCTGAGTGCTTCTGGATGCCGCCGGTGGTCTCTTCCGGCCGCGCCGCAGGAATTTTTATCGCTGCCTGGAATGCTTGCGGCGCCATGCTCGAAGAGCGGGGCGCCGCTGACTTATCCACCAGTTGTGCACCCGTTGTGCACTCGGTTATTCACATGGTTATGCACAAGAAAGCACAAGATATAGTGCAAAACCGAATTTCTGGCACCAAGTATAGTGGAGTTTCGGGACAGGTCAAATCGATTTATTTGCTCTCGAAGGGTTGACTTTCGCCTCGCCCGGCGCAAAGCCGTCTCCCCGGAGAGCAAGGCGGCGCCTTGCTCTCGTCGCATCACGCGGTGTCGCGCGAAGGGCCGTTACGGCGTTTTGGAAAACTTGAGATAGGGGAAATACTGAGCGGGAAGCGAGGTGTCGCGTTGCAGACGCCGCCAGTCGAAATGAGGACCTGGATCCGTCTTGCGGCCGGGGGCGATATCCGAGTGACCGGCAAGCGCCTCGACCGGATAGCGCGCCTTGAGCGCCTTCACGAGGGCGCCGAGCGTGCGGTATTGCGCCGCTTCGAAAGCAGTGGTGTCGCTGCCCTCGAGCTCGATGCCGATCGAGAAATCATTGCAACGCTCGCGGCCGAAAAAATTCGACGGCCCCGCGTGCCATGCACGCTCATTGCAAGAAACGTATTGCTCCAGCACCCCGTCGCGATGAATCACGAAATGCGCCGACACCCGCACGCCGCGCAGGTGCGTGTCGTAGTACGGATGGGCATCGCAGTCGAGCGTGTTCTGGAACAGTTCGGCGATCGCCGTGCCGCCGAACTCATTAGGCGGCAGGCTGATGTTGTGGACGACGATCAGCGTCGGCAACGCGCCTTCGGGCCGCGCTTCGAAATTCGGCGAGGGGAGTTTGCGTGCGGCGGCGACCCAACCGTCGGCGTCGACGGTGAACCCGACGCTCATCGAGCGTCGCGGCCCGTGGGTCGCGCGCGGTGGCGCCGCGCATGGGCGGCGCTGCAGAACGGCTGCCCCGCCACCACCACGGAATCGCTCTTCGGCGCATGCACGCCGCACTCGACACAGCGGATCATCGGCTCGGCGAGTTGGGGCTGAGCTTGCGCTTGCGCGGAGCCGGCCGAGCGCGCGCCGCCATGCGGACCCTTGGCGCCCGCGGCGCCGTTCGCGCCCGCGCGTTGCGATGTCTGCGCGTCATGACGGCGCAGCGCCTTCACCAGCCACTGGCCGACGATGAACAACATGATCAGCAGAAATATTTGTCGCATGGCACACGCTCACACTACGGCTCGGTGCAACAGCACCTCGAAAACAAAACGGCTGCCGACGTACGCCAGCAGCAGCGCGACGAACGAAGCCAGCACCCAGCGCAATGCCGCACGGCCGCGCCAGCCGGATACCTTGCGCGCGGTCAGCAGCGCGCCGAACATCACCCAGGAAAGAATCGCGAACACGGTTTTATGATCGAGGCTCAACGCGCGGTCGATCAGTTGCTCGCTGAACACGATGCCCGAAATCAGCGTGAGTGTGAGCAGCACGAAGCCGGCGCCGATCAGGCGGAACAGCAGCTTTTCCAGCGTGAGCAGCGGCGGCAAGGTATCGAGCCAGCTCGACAGCCAGCCGTTGCCGGCCGCGGCCCCATGCCGTTGCGATACGCCGCCGCGCATGGCGTGCAAACGCCGCTCCACCAGCAGCATCAGAATCGCGTGCAGCGCCGCGATCACGAACAATCCGTACGCGATGTTCGCGATCAGAAAGTGCAGCTTGAACATGGGCGCCGCGGAATACGGCAGCACGCGCACGCCGTTGAACGCCAGCGGCAACAACGACGCCACGCAGGCGAGCGGCAACACCAGCAGGCGCAAGCCGTCGAGCGGAAAAAAGAAACTCTCGATCCAGTAGATGCCGGCGCCGAGCCAGAACATCGCCGAGAGCGCGAACGCGAAACCGAACACCATCGCGTTCTGGGGAAAGATGGTGGTATGCAGCAATACGCCGTGCGCGAGCAGCGCGACGAAAAGCAGCGCACGGCCCGGCGTGCTCATGCCCGAAGCGGCCGACACGCCCGCGGCAGCCGGCGCGCGTGGCACGGGCGGCACGCTCTCGAGCAGGGGGCGCACGGCGGCGTGCCGGTGCGAGCGCCAGCCGGCCACGGCAAGGCCGCCGTAGAGAAGCGCAGTGAGGGCATACAGTACAATATCCATATTCGAAGTTTACACTAGGCCCCTACTCCGCGACGTCTTCCACTTCGCGCGCTGCGCGGGCCGCACTGCTCATCGCTCCCCATGCTCGACAATCTGACACAACGGATGGCGCGCGTCGTCAAGACGCTGCGCGGCGAAGCCCGGCTCACTGAGGCGAACACCCAGGAAATGCTGCGCGAAGTGCGCCTCGCGCTTCTCGAGGCGGACGTCGCGCTACCCGTCGTGCGCGAATTCATCGCCAAGGTGAAGGAGAAGGCGCTCGGCGAGGAAGTCATCAGCAGTCTGTCGCCGGGCCAGGCGCTCGTCGGCGTCGTGCAGCGCGAACTCACCGCGATCATCGGCGGCGACTATGAAGGCAAGGCGGTCGAACTGAATCTCGCCGTCACGCCGCCGGCCGTCATTTTGATGGCGGGTTTGCAAGGCGCCGGCAAGACGACCACGGTCGGCAAGCTCGCCAAACTGCTGCGCGAAAAGTACAAAAAGAAGGTGCTGACGGTTTCGTGCGACGTCTACCGTCCCGCTGCTATCGCGCAGTTGAAGACGGTGACCGAGCAGGTCGGTGCGGACTTCTTCCCGTCCGAACCGGATCAGAAACCGGTCGATATCGCGCGCGCCGCAGTGGACTGGGCCAAGCGCCACTATCACGACGTGCTGCTGGTCGACACGGCCGGCCGTCTCGGTATCGACGAAGCGATGATGCAGGAAATCACCGCGCTGCACAGCACGCTGAAACCCGCGGAAACACTGTTCGTGGTCGACGCGATGCTGGGTCAGGATGCGGTGAACACCGCCAAGGCCTTCAGCGATGCGCTGCCGCTCACCGGCGTCGTGCTCACCAAGCTCGACGGCGACTCGCGCGGCGGCGCGGCGCTCTCGGTGCGTCACGTCACGGGCAAGCCGATCAAGTTCGTCGGCGTCGCGGAGAAGCTCGACGGCCTCGAAATCTTCTACCCGGACCGCATGGCAAACCGCATTCTCGGCATGGGCGACATTCTCGCCCTCGTCGAGGAAGCGCAACGCGGCGTGGACGTGCAGGCCGCGCAAAAGCTCGCGGACAAGGTCAAGAAAGGCGGCGACTTCGACCTCAACGACTTCCGCGCGCAGCTCACGCAAATGAAGGGCATGGGCGGCCTGTCGTCGCTGATGGACAAACTGCCCGCGCAGTTCCAGCAAGCCGCCGCCGGCGCCGACATGAGCCAGGCCGAAAAGCAGATGCGCCGCATGGAAGGCATCATCAATTCCATGACGCCGTTGGAGCGCGCCAAACCCGATCTGATCAAGGCCACCCGCAAGCGCCGCATTGCCGCCGGCGCGGGCGTGCAGGTGCAGGAAGTCAACCGCATGCTGAATCAGTACGACCAGATGCGCACGATGATGAAAAAGCTGAAGGGCGGCAACATGCAGAAGATGATGCGCGGCATGAAGGGCATGTTGCCCGGCATGCGCTAAGCTTTAGCAAGACGGCGGGCGCGCGTGGCTCGGCGCATGAACAAGGGCATGCGCGGCCGACTCCGGTCCTTGCGGGTTTATTCCGTGCCGCACGCCGCCGTCGCCCAAGGGGACATCCTTCGGGGCGTTCTCACCCACACTATGTATACAGTTACCGCCTGTCAGACGTCATGAACCGCGAAGAAGCTCTCCATATTTTCAGCCACTCCGAAGAAATCGTTTCGGCCGACGACGTCAACGCGTCGATCAGCGGCATGGCGGCCGCCATCCGCGACGAGATGAGCGAGGACTTTCCGCTCGTGCTGTCGGTGATGGGCGGCGCGGCGGTGTTCACCGGCATGCTGCTGCCGCACCTCGATTTCCCGCTCGAGTTCGACTACATCCACCTCACCCGCTACCGCAATACCACCAAGGGCGGCAGCGAGATGCAGTGGCGCGTGGCGCCGGCCGAGTCGGTGAAGGATCGCGTGGTGCTGGTGCTCGACGACATCCTCGACGAAGGCGAGACGATGGCCGCGATCCGCGACCGCATCCTCGAGATGGGCGCGAAGCGCTTCCTGAGCGCGGTGCTGTGCGAGAAGATCATTCCGAAGGCGAAGCCGCTGCGACCGGATTACTGCGGTTTCGAAGTGCCGGACCGCTATGTGTTCGGCTGCGGGATGGACGCGAGAGGTTACTGGCGCAACCTGCCGACGATTCGAGCGCTGACCGACGGGGCTTGAGCCGTTGAACCGCCTTTGAGCGCGGGTGCGAAGCGATGTGAAAAAGCGGCCGACTGGCCGCTTTTTCTTTGCCGTGATTGGCCGAAGCGCCGTTCCGCTGCGTGCGGCCAGTCTCCGCGCCGGGCCCGACTCATAAGTGATTCACGAAAGACCGGATGCCGCCGAGCATCATCTCGACCGAGATCGCCACCAGCACCAGGCCCATCAGGCGTTCGAAAGCCATCATCGCGCGCTCCCCAAGCCATGCCTCGATACGCTCGGAGAGCATCAGCACGATCGCGCAGACGATCATCGTGACAGTCAGCGCACCGATCCACTCGAACATCTTGCCGGGCGCCTGCGACGTCAGCAGCATCACGGTCGCCAGCGCCGAGGGGCCCGCCAGCGCCGGAATGGCAAGCGGCACGATCAGCGGCTCGCCGCCGCGCACGTCGCCGCCGAATGGGCCGTCCGGATGCGGAAACACCATTCTCAGCGCGATCAGGAACAATACGATGCCGCCGCCGATGCGCAGCGACTGGTCGGTCAGACTCATCATGCGCAGGAAGCGATCGCCGAGCACCATGAACACCAGCAGGATCGCGAAGGCGATCGCCACTTCACGGAGAACGACGATCGCGCGCCGCCTGGGCGCCACACCGCGCAGGCAACTGATGAAGATCGGAATGTTGCCGAGCGGATCGGTAATCAGAATGAGCAGGACGGTGGCGGACAGGAAGGTGTACTCCACTGTCCGCTCCGCTTAGCGCGCCAGGGCCGCGCGGACCTTCGCGATCACCGTTTGCGCGGCATCTTCGAGCGGCAACAGCGTCGCTTCGGCGTCGCGGCGGCCCTGGTATTCGAGCTTGCCGTCCTTCAGGCCACGGTCGCCGATCACCAGACGATGCGGCACGCCGATCAATTCCCAGTCGGCGAACATCACGCCGGGCCGCTCGCCGCGATCGTCGAGGATCACGTCGACGCCCGCTTCCACCAGCGTTGCGTACAGCTTGTCGGCTTGCTCGCGCACGGCTTCGCTGCGGTCGTAGCCCATCGGGCACAGCACGACTTCGAACGGCGCGATCGATTCCGGCCAGATGATGCCCTTGTCGTCGAAATTCTGCTCGATCGCGGCGCCCAGGATACGCGTGATGCCGATACCGTAGCAGCCCATTTCCATCGGCTGCGGCTTGCCGGTTTCGTCGAGGCAGTTTGCGTTCATCGCTTCCGAATACTTCGTGCCGAGCTGGAACACGTGGCCGACTTCGATGCCGCGGCAAATGTCGAGCACGCCCTTGCCGTCCGGCGACGGGTCGCCCTTCTTGACGTTGCGAATGTCGGCGACGACCGGTTCCGGCAGATCGCGGCCCCAGTTCACGCCGGTGATGTGGTAGTCCACCTCGTTCGCGCCGACCACGAAGTCGCTCATGTTCGCCACGGTGCGATCCGCGACGACCTTGACCGGCTTCTTCGGATTGATCGGACCGAGGTAACCCGGCGGCGTGCCGAAGGTCGCGATGATCTCGGCTTCGGTCGCCATGCGGAACTCGGACAGACCCGGCAGGTTGCCCACCTTGATCTCGTTCAGATCGTGATCGCCGCGCAGCATCAGCAACCAGATGGTCGGCTCGGCGCCTTCGTTTTCGGTAGCGAGGACGATCGACTTGATCGTGCGTTCGAGCGGAATGTCCAGCAGTTCGGCGACGGCTTCGCACTTGGCTTTGCCCGGCGTCGCGGTCTTTTTCATCGCCTCGGCGGGCGCCGCGCGTTCGGCGTAGAGCGGCAATGCTTCGGCCGCTTCGACGTTCGCGGCGAACTCGGAGGTCGGGCAATAGGCGATCGCGTCTTCGCCGGTTTCCGCGATCACGTGGAATTCATGCGAGCCGCTGCCGCCGATCGAACCGTTGTCCGCCGCCACCGCGCGGAAATCCAGACCGAGGCGCGTGAAGATGCGCACGTACGCGTCGTACATCTTGCGATACGTCTCACGCAGACCTGCCGCGTCCTTGTCGAAGGAGTACGCGTCTTTCATGATGAATTCGCGGCCGCGCATCACGCCGAAACGCGGACGGATTTCGTCGCGGAACTTCGTTTGGATCTGATAAAAATTCACCGGCAACTGGCGATAGCTCTTGATCTGATTGCGCGCGATGTCGGTGATCACTTCCTCGTGCGTCGGTCCGAGCACGAAATCGGATTGCTTGCGGTCCTTGAAGCGCAGCAGCTCGGGGCCGTACTTTTCCCAGCGGCCCGATTCCTGCCAGAGTTCGGCCGGCTGCACCGAAGGCATCAGCAATTCGATCGCGTCCGCCCGGTTCATTTCTTCGCGCACGATGGCTTCCACCTTGCGGATCGAACGCAGGCCGACCGGCAGGTAGTTATAGATGCCGCCGGCGACGCGGCGGATCATGCCGGCGCGCACCATGAGCTTATGGCTGACGATTTCGGCGTCGGCAGGCGCTTCTTTCAGGGTGCCGATAAAGAAACGGGAAGCTTTCATTCAGATTATCCAAAAGCGGCGGCTCCGGAGGGACCGCCCGAAAGGTGAAAACGGTGGGAAATCGACACTGATCCGGCGCCTGGCCGGTACGGATTCGCCCGATATCGGCACGCGCTGGCCGATCCCGGCGCAGAAGCCGCCGCGCAAAGCCTTTACACGTGGGATAAGGCGCGGAAAGACTGACAGGCTACCGCAAACAGGCCCTTTTGCGGCGAATCGTTCCATTCTGGTGCGAATCGGTGCGGCGGGACCGTTATCTGTTTATAATCAAAGCAATTTTAAAGGATTCGAAGGTGGTTGTATGCTGGATCGTGAAGGCTTTCGCCCGAACGTCGGCATCATCCTCTTGAACGCGCACAACGAGGTGTTTTGGGGCAAACGGCTCCGTGAACATTCCTGGCAGTTTCCGCAAGGGGGCATCAAGTACGGAGAGACCCCCGTGCAAGCGATGTATCGGGAGTTACACGAAGAAACCGGGCTGCTTCCTGAGCACGTCAAGGTGATCGGTCGCACACGCGACTGGTTGCGTTACGAGGTGCCTGACAAGTTCATCAAGCGCGAAGTACGCGGTCATTACCGCGGCCAGAAGCAAATCTGGTTTTTGCTCAGAATGGTTGGACGCGATTGCGATATCTGCTTGCGCGCCACCGACCATCCTGAGTTCGATGCGTGGCGCTGGAACGAGTACTGGGTGCCGCTCGACTGTGTGATCGAGTTCAAGCGGGATGTGTATCAGTTGGCGCTGACGGAGCTATCCCGTTTCATGCGCCGGGCTGCGCCGCGTGCGGAAAAACCTGGCGGGCACCACGGACCGCGTTATCCCCGGATAGCGTCGTCAATGGAAAGTCCGCCGGATTCCACGGTGATGACGGTGACCACTGTCAGCATCGAAACATCGATTCGCACGGCGGCCGAGTCCGATTGCGGTTCGGGCGCCAGATCGGCGGACGAGGTTGGCGCTGCTCCCGAACGCGAAGACGAATCGGCTCGTGAAACCGCCGGCTCGCTGTTCCGCCCGGGCGTGCGCAATTAACAACGCAGTGCGGCTGTCCATGCCGTCTCTCTCTGGCGCGGCTCCTCGAGTCGCGCCAGTGTTTCGAGGAAACCATATTGAAAGCACTTGCTCTCGTCGTGGCGTGCGTCGCCACCGGCGCCCTGCTGGCTGGCTGTTCGAGCGCCGGCAAACCCACCAACAAGGACGACAGCGCATTTACCTATCTGCTGGACCGACAAGGCACCTGGGTTGAGAACAAGGTGGACACCTTGCCGCCGCTACCGCAAGAATCGAATCTGCTGCCCTTCGAAGTCTCCGGCAATACGCCGCTGCACTTTTCGATCGACCGGAATTCGCTCAGCGTCGGCTCCGACGGTGTGGTGCGCTATACCGTGGTCGTGACGAGCCCAGCCGGCGCGCGCAACGTGAACTACGAAGGGATTCGCTGCGATACGTATGAATGGCGCCTGTATGCGGGCCTGAACGCGGATCACGACGGTTGGGACCGGACGGTGGCGAACGATTTCACCCGTATCGAGAATGGCGCGCTGAACGCGTATCACGCCGCGTTGTACCAGGATTATCTGTGCGCGAACAAGATACCCACGGGTAACGCGAAGCAGATTGTCGAGAATATTCGCTACAAGCGCACCGCGGCTTCCATGGTCCGCTAAAGCGCTGTTCGCGAACGTACTTCGGGTCTGTAGGCGTCGGCGGATGTGAAAAAGCCGTTCCAGCTTTCGCTGGAACGGCTTTTTTTCTGTCTCGTTGCGCCTGGCAGTGAATCAGACCAACACCAGGTTGTCGCGATGAATCAGCTCCGGCTCCAGCATATAGCCGAGCACCGATTCGATTTCACCGCTCGGACGCCGTTGAATCAACTTGGTTTCCGCGCTGCTGTAATTCGTCAGTCCACGCGCCACTTCGCGCCCTGCGGCGCTCAGACAAGCGATTACTTCACCGCGCGCAAACGCGCCTTGCACGCCGACGATGCCGATCGGCAGCAAGCTCTTGCCGCCTTCGGTGAGCTTCTCGACTGCGCCGTCGTCGATCACCACATGGCCGCGCACCTGCAGATGATCGGCCATCCACTGTTTGCGCGCCGCCATGCGCGCCGTGCGCGCGATCAACTGCGTGCCGATCGCCTCGCCCGAGGCCAGTCGCGACAACACGTCCGCCTCGCGCCCACTAGCGATCACCGTGTTGGCGCCGCTGTGAGCCGCGCGCTTGGCGGCAAGAATCTTGGTCAGCATGCCGCCGCGCCCCAGGCTCGAACCCGCACCGCCCGCCATCGCTTCGAGGTCCGGGGCACCGGCGTCGGCCTGCTGGACAAGCGTGGCATTCGGGTCCTTGCGAGGGTCGGCGGTGAAAAGCCCTTGTTGATCGGTGAGGATGACAAGCGCATCGCCTTCGATCAGGTTGGCGACCAGCGCGCCGAGGGTGTCGTTGTCGCCGAACTTGATTTCGTCGGTGACGACCGTGTCGTTCTCGTTGATGATCGGCACCACGCCCAGGCGCAGCAGCGTCAGCAGCGTGGAGCGCGCGTTCAGATAGCGTTCGCGGTCGGCCAGATCGGCGTGGGTCAACAGAATTTGCGCGGTCTGGATCGAATGCTCGGCAAAACGGCTTTCATACACCTGCGCAAGGCCCATTTGCCCGACGGCCGCAGCCGCCTGCAATTCGTCGATTTCGCGTGGCCTCTTAGTCCAGCCGAGCCGTTGCATGCCTTCGGCAATGGCGCCCGAACTCACGAGCACCACTTCCTTGCCTTGCGCTCGCAGCGCCGCAATCTGCGCGGCCCAGCGGCCGATCGCAGCATGATCGAGGCCGCGGCCGTCGTTGGTGACGAGGCTCGAACCGACTTTCACTACCAATCGCCGTGAGTCTGCGATGACGGAACGCATTGTGCGCGGTCTCCAAGATGACGCTTGATGCATGCCGGCAGCCCGCGAGGGCGCCGACGCTCGCGCTTGTTATTCCTGCGGATCGGCGCTGGATCCGTCCGCGGCGGCCGGTGCTTGCGGTTTCTCGCGAAAGCGCACGTCGGCGGCAAGATCTTCGGCTTCGGCCGCGCGTTGCGCGTCCGAATGCGCGGCGATGTAATCGAACACCGCATAGCAGAGGTTCTCGCAACCCTGGCCGGTCAGCGCCGAGATTTCGAATACCGGGCCGTCCCAGCCAAAGCCCTCGATGAACGCCGAAACACGCGCTTTGCGCTCGTCTTCCGGCACCATGTCGAGCTTATTGAGCACCAGCCAGCGCGGCTTTTCATACAGCAACTCGTCGTACTTGCGCAGTTCGTTGACGATCGCCTTGGCTTCCGCCACAGGATCGACCGCGTCGTCGAACGGTGCGAGGTCGACGATGTGCAGCAACAGTCCCGTGCGCTGCAAGTGACGCAGGAACTGGTGACCGAGGCCGGCGCCTTCGGCCGCGCCCTCGATCAAGCCGGGAATATCAGCGATCACGAAGCTGCGGCTCGGCCCCACACGCACGACGCCGAGATTCGGCGCGAGCGTCGTGAACGGATAGTCGGCAATTTTCGGTCGTGCGTTCGACACCGACGAGATGAAGGTCGACTTGCCCGCATTCGGCATGCCGAGCAAACCGACGTCCGCCAGCACCTTCAGTTCGAGGCGCACCATGCGGCGCTCGCCAGGCTTGCCGTCGGTTTTCTGACGCGGCGCGCGGTTCGTGCTGGACTTGAAATGCAGGTTGCCGAGACCGCCCGCGCCGCCTTGCGCGATCTGCACGGTCTGGTTGTGCTCGGTCAGATCGGCGATCAACTCGCCGGTCTCCATATCGGTGATGGTGGTGCCCACCGGCATGCGCAGCGTGATATCGTCGCCGCCCTTGCCGTAGCAGTCCGCGCCGCGGCCGTTTTCGCCGTTGCGCGCCATGTGTTTTTTCGCGTAGCGGTAGTCGATCAGCGTGTTGATGTTGCGGTCCGCGACCGCGATCACGCTGCCGCCCCGGCCGCCGTCGCCGCCATCCGGGCCGCCGAACGGAACGAATTTCTCGCGGCGCATCGACGCGCTGCCATCCCCTCCGTCGCCGGCGATGACTTCAATCCTCGCTTCGTCAATGAACTTCATGCGTAACTCCGTCCCGTGGTGTACTGCTCAATGGTGCTGCCAGATTTGATGCTGCCGCATACTTCTATTTTGCCGCGCTCGCCGCGCGATGATCAATCGGCCGAACGACATAGGCATGCCGGCATGAGGGATTCATCCCGCCCATGCCTGCGGCGGAAAACACCGCAAATAAAAAAAGCCCCGCTAACTTCGCGGGGCCTTTTCCGGTCCTGAAGCCCGTGCCTGGGTAAAACTCAGACTGCTGCCGGGACGACGTTGACCATGTGCTTCTTCGCTGCGCCTTTGGTCGAAAACGTGACGTGGCCGTCTGTCAGCGCGAACAAGGTGTGATCCTTGCCGATACCGACGTTTTCGCCCGGGTGCATGCGCGTGCCACGTTGACGCACGATGATGCCGCCCGCGTTGATGGCTTGACCGCCGTACACCTTCACGCCGAGACGCTTCGACTCGGAGTCGCGGCCGTTTCGTGACGATCCGCCTGCCTTTTTGTGTGCCATTTGATTTGCTCCTTAACCGGCGCGCTTACGCGTTGATCGCGTCGATGCGCAGTTCGGTATAGTTCTGGCGGTGGCCGCCATGCTTCTGGTAGTGCTTCCGGCGACGCATCTTGAAGATGGTCACTTTTGCGTGACGACCTTGCGACACGACGGTAGCCTTGACGGAAGCCCCACTGACCAGCGGCGTACCGAACTTAATCGATTCGCCTTCGCCCACTGCGAGAACCTGGTCGAGCGTGATTTCAGCGTCAATGTCTGCCGGTATCTGTTCTACTTTAAGTTTTTCGCCGACGGCAACTTTATACTGCTTGCCACCGGTTTTTATGACCGCGTACATTGAGAACCTCACTCTGTGTTCATTTTTCCCACGCACCGCGCGCGGAAACCCGTGATTATACATAGAGTTAGCTGCTCGGTCAAAACTCGTTGAGAGCCGCCATGCGCACCGTCCGGCGCCTTGCCCGCCCAGCGTAGCCGCGCCGCCCGCCGTGGCGCAGATCGCCCCCGCGCCGTAGCCTGCGGCCCGGAACTGCCGCGATTCGCCTTATAATTCGCGGCACTACCCAATTCAGCCATCATGTCGTCGACCGCCACCCCCTCCCCCAACGCCGCCAGCCTGCTCGCCCCGATCGCCGAAGACATGGAGCAGGTCAATCGCGTCATCCGGCACCGCCTCGCGTCCGACGTGATGCTGATCAACCAGATCTCCGAGTACATCATCAGCGCCGGCGGCAAGCGGCTGCGGCCCGCGCTGCTGCTGCTGGTGGCGGGCGCACTGGGCGAGACCACGGGGCACCGGCACGTACTGGCGGCGGTCGTCGAGTTCATCCACACGGCGACGCTGCTGCACGACGACGTAGTCGACGAATCGGACTTGCGGCGCGGCCGTCAGACCGCCAATGCGCTCTTCGGCAACGCCGCGAGCGTGCTGGTGGGCGACTTTCTGTACTCGCGCTCGTTCCAGATGATGGTCGGCGTGGGCAAGATGCGCGTGATGGAAATCCTGTCGGAGGCGACCAACATCATCTCCGAAGGTGAAGTGCTGCAACTGCTCAACATGCACGACGCCGACGTAGACCAGTCGCGCTACATGCAGGTGATCCGCTACAAGACCGCCAAACTGTTCGAAGCCGCCGCCCAACTGGGCGCGGTGCTGGCCGGCGCGGACGCGAAAACGGAAGCCGCCGCGGCGGAGTTCGGCCGGCGCATCGGCACGGCGTTCCAGATCATGGACGACTGGCTCGACTACACGGGCACGGCGCAGTCCATGGGCAAGAATGCCGGCGACGATCTGCGCGAAGGCAAACCCACGCTGCCGCTAATCTATCTGATCGAGCGCGGCACGCCTGAGCAGTCGGCGCTCGCGCGTGAAGCGATCGAGCAAGGCGGCACCGATCGCTTCGACACGATTTTCGAGGCGATCACGCGTTCGGGCGCGCTGGATCACACGCTCGAATGCGCGAAACAGGAAGCACAGGCCGCAGCCGCAGCAATTTCGTCGTTCCCTGATTCCATTTACAAAGAAAGCCTGCTAGAATTATGTTCTTACTCGACGGCGAGACAGTCTTGAATGAGACTGAAACGCCGGGTTTGTCTGAATTGAGTCTGCAGTACCAAATTCGGGGTGTAGCTTAGCCTGGTAGAGCGCTACGTTCGGGACGTAGAGGCCGGAGGTTCGAATCCTCTCACCCCGACCAGATTTTCCTTGTTAATTCAAGGTTCGAAAAACCGCCCAGCTTGCTCGGCGGTTTTTTTGTTTGCGTCTCGCTTTTCGCTTCCCATGCGTGACCTGCGCCGATGTGCCGATCGTCCCGGCCCATCCGAACGGGCGGCTCGCATAATCCCCTCTGCTATATTCACTCCATCCTGTCCCTATCCGTCACTACGCGTGGAACAACTTCCCTTATGGGCGCAGATCGGCGCCGTCTTTCTGCTGCTCATCTGCTCCAGCTTCTTTTCGATCTCTGAAACGGCGATGATGGCGCTCAACCGCCATCGACTGAAACATCTTGCCAATCAGAACGCGTTCGGCGCGAAGACCACGCAAGGCCTGCTCGGACACACCGATCAATTGTTGAGCGTGATCCTGATCGGCAACAATCTGTTCAACACGATCATCCCGGTGCTCACCACGTCGATTGCACTGCACACGTTCGGCCGCAACAACGTGGTGCTGTCGATCGCGACCGGCATCGTCGCGTTCCTGATCATCGTGTTCGCGGAAATCACACCGAAAATCGTCGGCGCCACGTTTCCCGAAAAAATCGCGTTGCCGGCCAGTCTGCTAATCGCGCCGATGATGCGCGTCGCCAAGCCGCTCCTCTGGTTCGTCAATCTGTTCGCAAACGGCATCTTGCGCGTGCTGCACATCAATACGAAAGACGTGCGCGACCAACGCCTGTCCACCGAGGAACTGCGCACCATCGTGCTCGAATCCGGCAGCTTCATGCCGACCAAGCACCGCAGCATTCTGCTGAACCTGTTCGACCTCGAGAATATTTCCGTGGACGACGTGATGATCCCGCGCCGCCGCATCGAATCGCTCGATTTCGACGCGCCGTTCGAACAGATCCTGCATCAACTGGAAACCTGTTACCACAACAAGCTGATCGTCTATCAAGGCGACATCGACCGCGTGCTCGGCGTGCTGCATGTTCGCAAGACGCTCGCCGCGCTGCACAACCAGGAACTGGAGCGTGAGACGCTGCGCGAGCTGCTGGCCGAGCCGTATTTCGTGCCGACCGGTACGCCGGTGTTCCAGCAACTGCAATACTTCCAGGAGAGCCGTCACCGCACGGCGCTGGTGGTCAACGAATACGGCGAACTGCAAGGACTCGTGACGCCGGAAGACATCATCGAAGAGCTGATCGGTGAGTTCACCACGTCGATTCCGCGTAGCGCCAGTTCGCGCGGCGGCTGGAACGAAAATGGCGAATGCATCGTGGCGGGCAGTATGCCGCTGCGCGAACTGAACCGCTGGCTGCATCTCACGCTGCCCACCGACGGACCCAAAACGCTCAATGGACTGATCCTCGAAATCCTCGAGGACATTCCCGATGGCGACGTCTGCGTGCAGATTGGCGAACTCAAACTCGAGGTATTGCGCAGCGACGATCAGGCGATCCGCACCGTCAAGCTGTTCAAACCGCCGGTACGCGCCAAAACCGGCAAAGCGTCGCGTGGCTGACCCGGCGCACGCCAGCATCGCACACGAACGCAGCGCGCGCCATTAGCCGATTGGCTGAATGGCGGCAGCCGCCGCCATACCGGATGATGAAGCCGTCACGTTCCACAGGCGGCTCATCACCGAATTCTCATGCAAGCTTCTTTTCAACCCGCAGCGGCATCGTTGCGCCCCGTCGCGTTCAATAGCGAAAGCGCGGCCAAGGCGAAGCCCAAGGCCTTCACGCCCGACGCCAGCGCCAATCTCACCGATCCGGACAACGCCCCCGCCGTGCGTCTGTTGACCGACACACTGCAGGAAGCCACCCGCCGCAACGCGTCGGACCTGCACATCGAGCCGGCCGAACACGGCTGGCGCATGCGCCTGCGAATCGACGGCGTGCTGCATGCAATACCACAGCCGCCCGCGCATCTGCGCGACGCCTTTATCACGCGCGTGAAGGTGCTAGCGCGCATGGACATCGCCGAGCGCCGGGTGCCGCAAGACGGCCGACTACGCATCGCCACGTCGCCGGGACGGGTCGAGGACTATCGCGTCAACTCGCTGCCGACCCTGTTCGGCGAAAAGCTGGTATTGCGTCGGCTCGACGCGCTGCCCGCCGATCTTTCCCTCGACTCGCTCGGCCTCGATCCGCGGCAACGTGAAACCGTCGATGCCGCGATTCGCGCGCCGCACGGCCTCGTGCTCGTCACCGGGCCCACCGGCAGCGGCAAAACGCTGTCGCTGTATTGCTTCCTGAATCTGCTCAACGGCGAGGCACGCAATCTCTGTTCAGTGGAAGACCCGGCGGAGATTCAATTGGCCGGCATCAATCAGGTCAGCGTGCGCGAAAAAGCCGGGCTGACTTTCGCGGTGGCGTTGCGCGCGTTTCTTCGGCAGGACCCGGACGTGATCATGGTCGGCGAGATCCGCGACGAGGAAACGGCCGACGTCGCGGTAAAAGCGGCGCAGACCGGCCACCTGGTCCTGTCCACCTTGCATACGAACGACGCGCCCGCCGCCATCGCGCGCCTGATCGACATCGGCGTCGAGCCGTACAACCTGGCAGCGGCGCTGCGGCTGGTGACCGCGCAGCGGCTGGTGCGGCGACTCTGCGCTGCCTGCCGCGCGCCCGCGCCGCAATCGGCAGCGGCGCTTCGGGCAGCCGGCTTCACCGACGACCAACTCGACGGCTGGGAACCCTACGCCGCCACGGGATGCGCGGCATGCCACGGTATCGGCTACCGCGGCCGTGTCGGCGTGCATCAGGTGATGCCCGTCTCCGATGCGATGCGTGAAATGATCGTGGCGAGCGCGGGCACGCATGAACTCGCTCGGCTCGCGCAAACCGAGCAGGTGGCCACCTTGCGCGACGCGGCGCTGGCCCGTGTACGCGACGGCACCACGAGTCTCGCCGAAGCGCTCGCGGCCACCGAGGTTGCATGAGCGCCGTCACGCCCCGTCCGCCGCTAGCGGCCGACGTGCGCTTCAAATGGCGCGGCGTCGACGGCAACGGCGCAAGGAAAAACGGCGCGCTCATCGCGCCGGACGCCGGTTCGGCGCGCGCGATGCTCAAGCGCGACAACCTCTTCGTCGTCGAACTCACGGCGCAGGGGCCTGCGCCGCGCGCGAAAGCCCGCGCCGCGGACGTCACGCTCTTCACCCGGCAGCTCGCCAGCCTGCTGCGCGCCGGTCTGCCGCTCGCGCCCGCGCTGGACCTGCTGGCGCAAGCGCAGACTTCGCGGCGGCAAGGCATGCCGCGCATCATCGGCGCACTGGCGCGCGACATCACCGGCGGCTTGCGTTTCTCGGCGGCATTGCAGCGGCATCCGGCGCAATTCAATGCGTTGTACTGTCAGCTCGTCGAAGTGGGCGAAGCAGCGGGCGCGCTAGCCGCCGTCCTCGCCCGCATCGCCGATGACCGGGAACGCGCCGCCGCGCAACGCGCGAAGGTGCGCGCCGCCCTGACCTATCCGCTTGCGATTCTATTGCTGGCGTTGGCGATTACCGCGGCGTTGCTGATATGGGTCGTGCCGACCTTCAAGCAGATCTTCGACGGCTTCGGCGCCAAACTGCCCGCGCCGACGCAGTTCGTGCTGGCGCTATCGGCCGGCGCGGCGCGCTGGAGCATACCGGTGATCGTCATGCTCTTTGCGGCAAGCTCGGCTATGACCTTTCTGCTACGAACCTCCGAAGCGGCGCGCCTGCGCTTCGCGCGCTCGTCGCTGAAAATACCGGTCGCCGGTCCGTTGCTCGGCACGTTGTGCGCGGCGCGCTGGAGCCGCGCGCTCGGCACCTTGCTGTCGGCCGGCACGCCGCTCGCCGACGCGTTCGACTCCCTGACGCACGCCACCGGCAACGCGTTCTTCGACCGCGCCACCGTCGAAATCGCCGCGCGGCTGCGGCGCGGCGAACGGCTCGCAGCGGCAATGCGCGCGGCGCATTGCTTTCCGCCGGAGATCGTGCAGCCGGTTGCGGTTGCCGAGGAATCCGGCGCCCTCGACACCATGCTGCTCGACGTGGCCGCGCTCGCCGATCGTCAGGTAGACGAAAAGATCGGCACACTGGCAAGCCTGTGCGAGCCGCTTGTGATCATCGTGCTGGGTGCGCTGGTCGGCGGCCTCGTGATTGCGATGTATCTTCCCATTATTCAACTCGGCAACGTGGTGTAGCATCGCAGCCGAACCCACCCCTTTACCCATGCAGGCGACTCTTCCACTCGTGCCAGAAACCTCTTCCAGCCTGCTTTCGAGTCTACTACCCGGTCATGTCGCAACGGGTCTCGGCCTCGCGTTCGGCAGCTTGCCGGCCGGCGTTCAGTTCACGTTCGCGATCGTGTTCGGCCTCGTGATCGGCAGCTTCCTGAACGTCGTCGTGCATCGGGTGCCGATCATGCTCGAACGCGCATGGCGCGAGGAAATCAGCGAGGCCACCGATAAGCCGGTAGAACAAGACGGCCTGCCGGCGCGCTACAACTTGTGGGTGCCGCGCAGCGCGTGCCCACACTGCGGTCATGTCCTCAGCGCATGGGAGAACCTGCCGGTGCTGAGCTACGTGCTGCTGCGCGGGCGCTGCTCGGCATGCAAGGCGCGCGTGAGCCTGCGCTATCCGGCCATCGAAATCGCCAGCGCCGCGCTCGCGGCAGGCGCGCTCGCGCTGTTCGGCCCGACCGGCACGGCGCTCGCCGCATTCGGACTCTGCGCGGCGCTGCTCGCGATGAGCGCGATCGACATCGACACGCATCTACTGCCTGACTCGATGACGCTGCCGCTCTTGTGGGCGGGCCTCATCGTCAACTTCAACGGCATGTTCGCGAGCCTCCATGACGCGGTGCTCGGCGCGATTTTCGGCTACCTGGTGCTGTGGGCCGTGCATTGGTTATTCCGGCTGGTGCGCGGCGTCGAAGGCATGGGTTATGGCGATTTCAAACTGCTGGCGGCGCTCGGTGCGTGGCTCGGCTGGGCCGCGCTGCTGCAGATCGTGCTGATCGCCGCGCTGACCGGCGCGGTGGTCGGTCTCGCGGCCACATGGCGCGGCCGCATGCGCTTCGCGGAACCATTGCCGTTCGGGCCTTTTCTCGCGGCGGGCGGCGCTGTTACGCTGTTCGTCGGCACACCGCTTTTCATGGTTCTGGGAGGCTGAAGCATGTTCGTTGTGGGACTGACCGGCGGCATCGGCAGCGGCAAATCCACCGTGGCCGATCTATTCGCCGCGCATGGCGTACCGCTTGTCGACACGGATCGGATCGCGCACCGCATCACCGCGCCGCATGGCATGGCGATGCCGCAAATCGCCGCCGAGTTCGGCAATGTGTTCGTCGCCGCGGATGGCTCGCTCGACCGCGCCCGCATGCGCGCTCTCGTGTTCAGCGACGAAGGCGCGCGCAAGCGGCTCGAAGCCATCACGCATCCGTTGATTCGCGCGGAAACCGAACGGGAGCAGCGGGACGCACAGGGACCGTACGTCATCGTAGTCGTGCCGCTGCTCGTGGAGTCCGGCAACTGGAAAACGCGCGTGAACCGCGTTTTGACTGTGGATTGCAGCGTCGACACGCAAATCTCGCGCGTGATGCTTCGCAATGGTTTCAGCCGCGAACAGGTGCTGGCCATCATCGGCCGCCAGGCGACGCGCGAAGCGCGCCTCGCCGCAGCCGACGACGTGATCGATAACGACAACGTGCCGTTCGATGCACTGAAGGCGCAAGTCGACGCTCAGCATTGCGTGTACCTGTCGCTCACGGGCTCGTGAGCGGCACGCGCCCACATCTCCCGCTCCTGCGTTGAACTTTGCCGCGTCACGCGAGCCGAAGCACGCAGAAAACTGCCCGAAACACGTGAAGGAAGTTGCGAAAACGTGCCAGGAAAGTGCGTGATTGCTAGGGTAGTCCCACGGCATTAGAATGTCCTGCATTCCCGTCACCGACCACGCCCGAGGCGAGCCCGCTTGATCCTTTACGAGTATCCCTTCAACGAGCGAATCCGGACGCTATTGCGCCTCGAAGATCTGTTCGAGCGCTTCACGTTCTTTCTGACGCAGGAAGACGCCAGGGAACATCACGTTGCACTGACAACGCTGTTCGAAATCTCAGAGGTAGCGGGTCGCGCGGATCTGAAGTCGGATCTGATGAAGGAACTCGAGCGTCAACGGCAAACGCTCGCGCCGTTTCGGGGGAATCCGGGAATCGAGCAGAACGCGCTCGAAGCGGTGCTCGGCGAAATCGAGCAAACCTTGTCGGGCCTTTCGCAAATGCAAGGGAAAACCGGCCAGCATCTTGCAGACAACGAGTGGCTCGCCAGCATCCGCAGCCGCGCAATCATCCCTGGCGGCACGTGCAAGTTCGATCTGCCTTCGTACTACGCCTGGCAGCAAACTCATCCGGATCAGCGCCGGCAAGACATTGCCAAATGGGTGACGCCCTTGCTGCCGCTGCGCGATGCCGCCACGATCGTCTTGCGTCTCGCGCGCGAATCCGGCCAGGCGTCCAAGGTCATGGCGATGCAGGGCAGCTATCAGCAAATGCTGTCCGGCCGTTCCTATCAATTGATGCAGGTACGCGTGGCACCTGAATTGCGTGTGATCCCAGAGGCAAGCGCCAACAAGTACATGTTGTGGGTGCGTTTCACCGTGCAGGACGGCGATCTGCGTCCGCGCGCCGTCGATATCGACGTGCCGTTCCAGCTCACCTTGTGCAGCCTGTAACGTTCGCCCCGTAAAACCGGATCGCGGGGTCGCGCCTTTAAAGCGGCGGGAAACACCCTATATTCGACCGATATTCCATTCGCGATTGACTGCCTGACCGTATGCCCACTGTCGTCAAATGCCCTACTTGCGGAAAGGATGTCCGCTGGACCCCTGAAAACCGCTTTCGCCCGTTCTGCTCCGATCGTTGCAAGCAGATCGACCTCGGCGCCTGGGCCGCCGAGAAGTACAAGATCGGCGCGTCGGACCAGGACGCGCAGTCCGACGAGTCGCCGGGCGGGGACTACAACCCGCACTGAATGCAGCGCCGCGCGCACTGTTCCACGCACGCGGACGCTGCGTCGCACAGCGCTCGCGACCTCACGTCGTTCCGCTAGTTTTTCTCAGCCGCGAGCCATTCCAACACGGGAATCGTCGCCGGCAACAGAGGCGAGACGTCCGCGGGCAGTGCCTGCCAGACAAACGCCTGACCCTCGCGCCCGTGCGGCTCGCCGGCCCAGTCCGTCACCTTGCAGAAGAACAGCCGCACATACGCATGCGGGTAATCGTGTTCGAGCGTATGCCAAAGGTGGCTCGCCTTGACGTCGATGCCCAATTCTTCGTGCAGTTCGCGAGCCAGCGCCGCTTCGACCGACTCGCCCGCCTCCAGCTTGCCGCCCGGAAACTCCCAATAACCCTCGTACGGCTTGCCGGCCGGACGCTGCGCCAGCAGATACCGGCCGTCCGGCTGAATCAGCACGCCGACGGCGACTTCCGTCACCGGACGGCCCGCGGCGTTGTTCCGCGCGCCGCTCATGCCTCGTTCTTCCGGCCGGACCAGTCACGCGCGAATTGCCATGCAACGCGCCCCGAGCGCGACCCGCGTTCGAGCGCCCACACCAGCGCATCGCCGCGCGCCGCCTCGACTTCCGCGTCGTCGCAGCCGAAATGGCGCAGCCAGTGGCCGATGATCGACAGGTAGTCGTCCTGCTTGAACGGATAGAAGCTGACCCACAGCCCGAAACGCTCGGACAGCGAGATCTTTTCCTCGACCAGTTCGCCGGGATGGATTTCGCCGTCGGACGTGTGCTTGTACGTCTCGTTGTCGCTCATGTACTCGGGCAGCAAATGGCGGCGGTTCGAGGTCGCGTAGATCAGCACGTTGTCCGATTGCGCGGCGATCGAGCCGTCCAGCGCGACCTTCAGCGCCTTATAGCCCGACTCGCCGTCCTCGAACGAGAGATCGTCGCAGAACACCACGAAGCGCTCCGGCCGCTGCGCGATCAGCTCGACGATATCGCCGAGATCGTGCAAGTCGTCCTTGTCCACTTCGATCAGACGCAAACCGTCTTTCGCATACGCGTTCAGGCAGGCCTTGATCAGCGACGACTTGCCCGTGCCGCGCGCGCCCGTTAGCAGCACGTTGTTGGCCGGCTGCTTGTGTACGAATTGACGCGTGTTCTGCTCGATCAAGCCTTTCTGGCGATCGATGTTTTGCAGGTCGTCGAGCGTGATGGTCGAGATCGCCGGCACCGGCTGCAAGTAGCCGCGCCCCTGGCGCTTGCGCCAGCGAAAAGCGACCGCCGACGACCAGTCGATCTGCGGTGCGGCGGGCGGAAGCATTGCTTCGAGGCGAACGAGCACGGCTTCGGCTCGGGTCAGAAACTGTTCGAGTTTGTCCATGGCTGTGAGTGAGCGGCCGTCAGCCGCGTGATGAACCTGGTTACGAACGATAGTCGGCGTTGATGCTCACGTAGTCGTGCGACAGATCGCAAGTCCAGATCGTGGCTTGCGCGTTGCCGCGACCGAGCACGACACGAATGCCGATCTCGCTCTTTTTCATGACGCGCTGGCCGTCTTCCTCGCGGTAGGCCGGATTGCGGCCGCCGGCAGTCGCGACGAGCACGTCGTCCAGATACAGATCGATCTTGCCGACGTCGAGATCGTCCACGCCGGCATAGCCGATGGCCGCGAGAATGCGGCCGAGATTCGGATCCGATGCGTAAAAAGCCGTTTTCACGAGCGGCGAATGGCCGATCGCGTACGCGATCTGGCGGCATTCGCCGACGCTCGAACCGCCTTCGACATGCACCGTCATGAATTTGGTCGCGCCTTCGCCGTCGCGCACGATCAGTTGCGCAAGCGTTTGTGCGACTTCGGTCACCGCGTCGCGCAGCGCTGCGTAGGCGGGCGAATCGGTGGAGGTGATCGCCGGCAGGCTCGATTTGCCCGACGCGATCAGGATGAAGGAATCGTTGGTCGACGTGTCGCCGTCGATCGTGATGCAGTTGAACGAGCGGTCCGCCACGTGCTTGACCAGCGCGTCGAGCACCGGCTGAGCAACGGCGGCGTCGAAAGCGAGGAAGCCGAGCATGGTCGCCATGTTCGGCTTGATCATGCCGGCGCCCTTGCTGATGCCGGTTAGCGTGACCGTGTGGCCTTCGATCGTGACCTGGCGCGACGTGGCCTTCGGCAGCGTGTCCGTGGTCATGATCGCCTGCGCCGCGTCATACCAGTTCGCTTCCTTGCGGTTCGCCAGCGCGGCCGGCAGGCCCGCCTTCAAACGATCGACCGGCAGCGGCTCCAGAATCACGCCCGTCGAAAACGGCAGCACCTGTTCCGGCGCAATGTCGGCCAAACGCGCGAGTTCGGCACAGGTTTCGCGCGCATGCGCGAGACCCGGTTCGCCCGTACCCGCATTGGCGTTGCCGGTGTTGATCACCAGCGCGCGAATCGGCTTGCCGCCCGCGCGCACGCGCTCCAGGTTTTCGCGGCACACCGTAACGGGCGCGGCGCAAAAACGGTTCCGCGTGAATACGCCGCCTACCGTCGCGCCTTCGTCGACGGAAATGACGAGCACGTCCTTGCGGTTCGGCTTGCGGATATTCGCCTCCGCCCAGCCGAGCGTGACGCCGGCGACGGGATGGAGTTGAGCGGGATCGATCGAGGGGAAATTGACAGCCATGGTCGCGACCTGTCGAAGAAAATGCCGGCGGACGCCGGCATCGAGGGATCGGAAACTGATGGCTCGGGTGTGTTGCCGAACCACCGCGAAATCAACAGCAAGCAGCGTACAAAACGACGCGGCGCGCTCGGAAGCGCGCCGCCTTCGGCATTACGCGATCTTGCCGTGGCACTGCTTGTACTTCTTGCCGCTGCCGCACGGGCATGGGTCGTTGCGGCCGACCTTCGGCACCTCGTCCGCGCTGACACGCGAGCCCGCCGCGTGCGACGACGAGCCGTGGCTCATCGCCTCGCCGATCATGGCGGCGGTGGCCGCCTCGGCGGCAACGGGTGCCGCGGCGGCGGCCTCGGCGAATTCGGCATGACGGAACTCGACGTTTTCGAGGTGGCTGCCCTGCTCCTCGAACTGCTCGGCCGCCTGTTCCAGTTGCTCCGGCGACTGGATCTGCACGTTCATCACCACGCGGGTGACTTCGAGCTTGACGGCGTCGAGCATGGCGGCGAACAGTTCGAACGCCTCGCGCTTGTATTCCTGCTTCGGATTCTTCTGCGCATAGCCGCGCAGGTGAATGCCCTGGCGCAGATGATCGAGCGCGGCCAGATGTTCGCGCCAGCTGCGATCCAGCGTTTGCAACATGATGGAGCGTTCGAACGCGCTGAACGATTCGCGGCCGACCAGTTCGACCTTGGCTTCGTACGCTTCGTCCGCGGCGCCTTCGACCGCTTCGAGAATCTCGTCCACGCTGATCGAGTTCGACTCGTTGATCATTTCCTGGATCGCGAGGTCGAGCTGCCATTCGTTGCGCAGCACTTCCTCCAGTTCAGGCACGTCCCACTGCTCCTCGATGCTGCCGGCCGGCACGAACTGATGAACGATGTCGGCGATCACGCCATGGCGCATGGCGCCGATGGTTTCCGTGATGTCGTTCGCTTCGAGCAATTCATTGCGTTGCTGGTAGATCACCTTACGCTGATCGTTCGACACGTCGTCGTATTCGAGCAATTGCTTGCGAATGTCGAAGTTGCGCGCTTCCACCTTGCGTTGCGCCGATTCGATCGAGCGCGACACGATGCCCGCCTCGATCGCTTCGCCTTCCGGCATCTTCAGGCGATCCATGATCGCGCGCACGCGGTCGCCCGCGAAAATGCGCAGCAGCGGATCTTCCAGCGACAGATAGAAGCGCGACGAACCGGGGTCGCCCTGACGGCCCGCACGGCCGCGCAACTGATTGTCGATCCGGCGCGACTCGTGACGCTCGGTGCCGATGATGTGCAGACCGCCCGCGGCCTTCACCTGATCGTGCAGCGCCTGCCATTCGTCGTGCAGCTTCTGGATGCGGCGCTGCTTTTCGTCGGCCGGAATCGTTTCGTCCTGTTCGATGAACGACGCCTGCTTTTCCGCGTTGCCGCCGAGCACGATGTCGGTGCCGCGGCCGGCCATGTTGGTGGCGATCGTGATGCGCTTCGGACGGCCCGCTTCGGCGACGATCTCCGCTTCACGCGCGTGCTGCTTCGCGTTCAGCACCTCGTGCGACAAGCCGGCCTGCTTCAACAGATGCGACAGCAGTTCCGAGTTTTCGATCGACGTCGTGCCGACCAGCACCGGCTGCCCGCGCTCATAGCAATCGCGGATGTCGCGGATCACCGCGTCGTAGCGTTCCTTCGCGGTCTTATAGATCTGATCCTGCTTGTCGATCCGCTTGGGCGGACGGTTGGTCGGGATCACGACCGTCTCGAGCCCGTAGATCTCGTTGAATTCGTACGCTTCGGTATCGGCCGTGCCGGTCATGCCGGCCAGCTTCGCGTACATGCGGAAGTAGTTCTGGAACGTAATCGACGCGAGCGTCTGGTTCTCGCTCTGGATCTTGACGTGTTCCTTCGCCTCGACGGCCTGGTGCAAGCCGTCCGACCAGCGGCGGCCCGACATCAGACGGCCGGTGAATTCGTCGACGATGACCACCTCGCCGTTCTGCACCACGTAGTGCTGATCCTTGAAGAACAGCGTGTGCGCGCGCAGCGCCGCGTACACGTGGTGCATCAGCGTGATGTTCTGCGGCGCATACAGGCTTTCGCCTTCGCCGATCAAGCCCCACTCGGCGAGCAGGCGCTCCGCCTTTTCGTGGCCCGATTCCGTCAGGAACACCTGACGGCCTTTCTCGTCCAGCGTGTAGTCGCCCGGCTTCTCGACGCCGGTGCCGTCCGCCTTCTCCTCGCCGATCTGGCGTTCCAGCAGCGGCGGCAGCGCGTTCATGCGCACGTAGAGTTCGGTGTGATCCTCGGCCTGGCCGGAGATGATCAGCGGCGTACGGGCTTCGTCGATCAGGATCGAGTCGACTTCGTCGACCACCGCGAAGTTGAGGGCTCGCTGCACGCGCGCGTCGGTCTCGTAGACCATGTTGTCGCGCAGGTAGTCGAAGCCGAATTCGTTGTTGGTGCCGTAGGTAATGTCGGCGGCGTAGGCCTGTTGCTTGGCCGCGTGATCCATCTGCGACAGATTGATGCCGACCGACATGCCGAGGAAGTTGTACAGCCGCGCCATCCATTCGGCGTCGCGCTGCGCGAGATAGTCGTTGACCGTGACGACGTGCACGCCGCGGCCCGACAGCGCGTTCAGGTAAACCGGCAGCGTGGCGACGAGCGTCTTGCCTTCGCCGGTGCGCATTTCGCCGATCTTGCCGTAGTGCAGGACCATGCCGCCGATCAGCTGCACGTCGAAGTGGCGCATTTTCAGCGTCCGCTTGCTCGCCTCGCGACACACCGCGAAGGCTTCCGGCAGGAGCTTGTCGAGCGATTCGCCGCTCGCGACGCGCTGGCGGAATTCACCCGTTTTGGCGCGCAGTTGATCGTCCGCCAATTGCTCGATCTGCGGCTCGAGCGCATTGATCGCCGCGACGGTCTTTTGGTATTGCTTGACTAACCGCTGATTGCGGCTGCCAAAAATCTTCTGTAGAAAGCCGGTGGTCATCGGATCGGTGTCTGCGTCGCGGCTTCGGCTGGTTCGCGGCGTGCGGTTCATGCACGTGCGCTCCCGGGTCGGAAGGGCCTCGGCGGCTTAGTCCAAGAGTGAATTCGAATCGCGCATTTTAGCACGCGCCCCAGCCCGCGCCTGTGTCAGCGGTGCGACGGCGGCAAGGCGTCCGAAGCCCGCCGCAGCGAGCTCCGGCGGCGCCGCTCGAGGCGGACCGCGACGTGTCTCGCGCGGTACAATCGCGGCGTGAACGCGCATGGGGCGCGAACACGCCGTCACGATCGAACATGAGCCGTTCTCCGTCCTTTTCAAGGCCGCCGCCCAAGCAGTTCAACGCGCGCCGCCCGCAGCCCGTCGCCGAGGTGCTCAAGCGCACCGACGCGTTCGCGGCCCTGCGCGCGGGCGTCGAGCAGATCGCCGCGCTGGAGAAGGATTTGCGGGAATTGCTGCCCGACTATCTGGCAACCAGCGTGGAGCCCAGCTTCATCAAGGAAGGCGTGCTGGCGCTGTTTGCCGCGCACAACGCTTTGGCGGCGCGTTTGCGGCACATCGAGCCGCGCTTGCTATCCGATTTGCAGCAGCGCGGCTGGCCGGTGAATGCGCTGCGAATCCGCGTGCGGCCGCAGCCTGTCAAGGAACCGCCGCCGGCCAAGCAGGCGCGCATGACGCCGGTCGGCGCCGACGCGCTGCACGCGTTGAGCGAATCGCTCGCGCCGTCGCCGTTACAGGAAGCGCTGGCGAAAATGGCGGCACGGCATCGGAGAAATCGCTGAGCAAAAAAAAGCGGCCCATTTGGGCCGCTTGTTTATCATCCGTTCGCTTCGAGGTTTTCAACCGCAGAGCTTATGCAAAAGCCGTCTGCGTCTCGTAGGCGAAGCCGCGCGGCGCTTTTTGCTGGTCGTCGAAGGTGACGATTTCGTACGCATCTTCATGCGCCAGCAGTTCGCGCAGCAGCGCATTGTTCAGGCCGTGACCCGACTTGTACGCGTTGTACGAAGCCAGCAGCGGATGACCGATCACATACAGGTCGCCGATCGCGTCGAGCATCTTGTGCTTCACGAATTCGTCGTCGTAACGCAGGCCGTCGTTGTTCAGAATGCGGTATTCGTCGAGCACGATCGCGTTGTCCATGCTGCCGCCGCGCGCCAGGCCCAGTTCGCGCATCATTTCGACTTCATGCGCGAACCCGAAAGTACGGGCACGGGCGATTTCCCGCACGTATGACGTATTGGCGAAATCCACTTCCAGCGCCTGACCGGTTTTATCCACAGCCGGATGACGAAAATCGATCGTGAATTTGAGCTTGAAACCGAAATACGGATCGAGACGCGCGAATTTATCGCCGTCGCGAATTTCGACTGGCTTGGTGACCTTGATAAATTTCTTCGCCGCGTTCTGTTCTTCAATACCGGCCGATTGAATCAGAAATACGAAAGAACCCGCGCTGCCGTCCATGATCGGGATTTCCTCGGCGGTGACGTCGACATAAAGATTGTCGATGCCGAGACCGGCGCAGGCGGACATCAAATGCTCGACCGTCGACACGCGCGCGCCGTCTTTCTGCAGCACCGAAGCGAGGCGCGTATCGCCAATCGACATTGCCGATGCGGGAATATCCACCGGCGTGGGCAAATCCACGCGCGAAAACACGATGCCGGTATCCGGCGCCGCCGGACGGAGCGTCAAGTCGACTTTACGGCCGGAATGCAGGCCGATGCCGACTGTCTTGACGATCGATTTGATAGTGCGCTGCTTCAACATGGTGATCTTCTATTCGATTGAAAATCCCAATCGGGACTTTTTGTTCCATAGCACGAATTATACTCCATTACCCTAAGGAGCGTCGTCGCATGGAACGTATCAATCTGTTTCGCTCCATTACCCGCTGGGCGGCTGCCAGGGAAAGCGTGACGGGCCGATGTCCGGAACGGAGGCGTTTCCGGTCATCGGCCCGCGTAACGGCATGTCACAAAAGCGTCTTATCCGTCGTTGCCCCTGCACAACACGCTCGCGACGTACCGCTGTGTGACCGGGGGCGAAGGATTCGACATCGAGTGACTAGCTCAACGTAGCCAGAATACTCCCTGCATCGCTGACTTCGAATTTGCCGGCAGCCTCGACGTTCAACGTCTTGACCACGCCGTCGTCGACCACCATTGCGTAGCGCTGGGAACGGATTCCCATGCCGCGCGCCGACAAATCCTGCTCCAAACCGAGTGCCCGCGTGAAAGCCGCGCTGCCGTCCGCCATCATGCGCACCTTGCCCGAGGCGTGCTGATCGCGTCCCCACGCGCCCATTACGAACGCGTCGTTGACGGACACGCACCAGATCTCGTCGACGCCAAGCGCGCGCAGCTGCTCGGCATGCTCGACATAACCCGGTACATGTTTGGCCGAACAGGTCGGCGTGAACGCGCCCGGCAATCCGAAGATCACCACGCGCTTGCCCGCCGTCTGCTCGCGCACGTCGAAGCTGTTAGGCCCGATCGTGCAGCCCGCCCGCTCGTCTTCGACGAATTCGAAGAGTGTCGCGTCGGGCAGCTTGTCACCTGCCTGAATCATGCTCAGTCCTTTGCATCGATGCGGAGCATGCTCGCACGTCGTCGTGTCGCAGTGATTTCAGCGTCAGCCCAATCGCAGGCTGCGCCGTCCGGCGACAGTCGCCCCATCCGCTTCACAAATCCGAAGAGGGCACTTGTCCTTGCCGCGAATCCGACGATACGCGGCCTGATCGCCGTTCACCCGCCACGCTCGTGCAGTCGTCCGCCAACGCTTTTAAAACAGCGCGGCGACGAAAGCCTGCTCGTGCGCTCAGTCCGCCTGCTTGCGCAGGAACGCCGGAATGTCGTACGTGTCGACGCCCTTTTCCTGCAACGCCTGCACATGCGAGGCCGCCGTATCGCGCGACGTGCGCCATACAGCCGGCGTATCCAGCGCGCCGTAATCGGCGGTGCTCGCGTGCGACGGCGTATAGCCGGCGTGGTGCGCGTTGACCGGCTGGTTGTCGGTGCCGGTGCGCAGCAGCGTCATCGGTGCCGATTGCTGCTTCTTCGCCGCGCGACCCAAGCCCGTTGCCACGACCGTCACGCGCAGCGCGTCGCCCATTGCATCGTCGTACACCGCGCCGAAGATCACCGTGGCGTCTTCCGCCGCATAGCTCTTGATGGTGTTCATCACTTCGCGCGTTTCCGACAGACGCAGCGAACGGCTCGACGTGATGTTCACCAGCACGCCACGCGCGCCCGACAGATCCACGCCTTCCAGCAGCGGGCTGGCGACCGCCTGCTCGGCGGCCAAACGCGCGCGATCGACGCCGGCGACCGTCGCCGTGCCCATCATCGCCTTGCCCTGCTCGCCCATCACCGTCTTCACGTCCTCGAAGTCGACGTTCACCAGACCGTCGACGTTGATGATTTCCGCGATGCCGGCAACCGCGTTGTTCAGAACGTCGTCTGCGCACTGGAAGCACTTGTCCATCTCGGCGTCATCGCCCATCACCTCGAACAGCTTGTCGTTCAGAACGACGATCAGCGAGTCGACGTGATCCTCCAGTTGCTGCGAACCGGCTTCCGCGACGCGCATCCGCTTGCCGCCTTCGAATTCGAACGGCTTGCTGACCACGCCGACGGTCAAGATGCCCATTTCCTTGGCGATCTGCGCGACTACCGGCGCCGCGCCCGTGCCCGTGCCGCCGCCCATGCCGGCGGTGATGAACACCATGTGCGCGCCGCGCAGCGAATCCGCGATGCGTTCACGCGCTTCTTCCGCTGCCGCGCGGCCCATTTCCGGCTTGGCGCCAGCGCCAAGCCCCGTATTGCCGAGCTGGATCACCGCGGTGGCGCGCGAGCGCGACAGCGCCTGCGCGTCCGTGTTCATCACGATGAAGTCGACGCCTTGCACGCCTTTGTTGATCATGTGCTGAACGGCATTGCCGCCAGCGCCACCGACTCCGATCACCTTGATGATGGTGCCGTTCGTTTCGGTTTCCAGCATCTGGAATTCCATGTTGCCTCCGTCAAGATAAAAAATTGCAGCCACTCGGCCGTTATTCGGCAGGAGATCGGGCAACCCCCTGTCGCGCGCCGGCCGCCGGCACCAGCGCGTATTTTTTAAAGCCCGTTCTTTAAAGCCAATTCGTTAGAAGTTGCCGAGGAACCAGTCCTTCATTCGCGTGAACACCTGCCCCATCGACCCCGACTGCACCGCGACCTTGCGGCCGCGCATGCGTTGCGAGCGTCCTTCGACGAGCAGGCCCATCGCCGTCGAATAACGCGGGTTGCGCACCACGTCGGCGAGACCGCCCGCGTATTCCGGCACGCCGATGCGCACCGGCTTCAGGAAAATGTCCTCGCCCAGTTCGACCATGCCGAGCATCATCGACGCGCCGCCGGTCAGCACCACGCCGGAGCTCAGCAGTTCCTCGTAACCCGACTCGCGCACCACCTGCTGCACGAGCGAAAATAGTTCCTCGACACGCGGCTCGACCACCGCCGCCAGCGCCTGGCGCGACAGCGTGCGCGGACCGCGCTCGCCGAGACCCGGCACTTCGATCATTTCGTCGGGATCGGCCAGCGCCTGCTTGGCGATGCCGTAATCCACCTTGATGTCTTCCGCGTCCGGCGTCGGCGTGCGCAAGGCCATCGCGATATCGCTCGTGATCTGGTCGCCGGCGATCGGAATCACCGCCGTATGGCGGATCGCGCCTTCGCTGAAAATCGCGATATCCGTCGTGCCGCCGCCGATATCGACCAGCACCACGCCGAGTTCCTTTTCGTCCTCGGTCAGCACCGCCAGCGACGACGCCAGCGGCTGCAAGATCAGATCGTTCACTTCGAGCCCGCAACGGCGCACGCACTTGACGATGTTCTGCGCCGCGCTCACCGCGCCGGTGACGATATGCACCTTCACTTCGAGACGAATGCCGCTCATGCCGATCGGCTCGCGCACATCTTCCTGGCCGTCGATGATGAATTCCTGCGTGAGGATGTGCAGCACCTGCTGATCGGTCGGGATGTTGATCGCCTTCGCCGTCTCGATCACGCGCGCCACATCCGTCTGCGTGACTTCCTTTTCCTTGATCGCCACCATGCCGCTCGAATTGAAGCTGCGGATATGGCTGCCGGCGATGCCGGTGAATACGTTGGTGATCTTGCAGTCGGCCATCAACTCCGCTTCTTCGAGCGCACGTTGAATGGACTGCACGGTGGCCTCAATGTTCACCACCACGCCCTTTTTGAGCCCCTTCGATTCGCTCTGGCCGAGACCGATCACCTCGTAGTGACCCTCGCCCTTCAACTCGGCGACGATGGCCACCACCTTCGACGTCCCGATGTCGAGGGCGACCAGCAGATCTTTATAGTCTTTACTCATAGCGTGCTCATTGCGTGTGATGTCCGTTTACTTCTTGCCCTTGTCGGGTTCGCTGATGAAGCGCATGCCAGCGGCACGAATCGCGAAACCGTTCGGATAGCGCAAGTCCGCATACTCAATGTCCTTCCCCCAACGTTGCGTCACCGCGTTCCAGGCCGCGGTCAGGCGCTTGCTGCGATCGAGCAGCGTGTCCTGATTGCGTTCGCGTCCAAGTTCCACCTGCATGCCGTTCGACAGCTTCACCGTCCACGCGTAGCGCGGCGACAGCGTCACTTCCTCGGGCGTCGCGCCTAACGGCGCAAACCATTTCTGGAAGTCGTGATACCGCGCGACGACTTCCTTCGCCGTTCCGTCCGGGCCGTCGAATGCAGGCAGTTCCTCTTCGAGTTCGCCCTGGTTCGCGGTGAACAGTTCGCCGTCCACGCTCACCAGTTGATCGCTGCCCCACGTCCCCAGCGGTTTGTACTCTTCGAGCGTGACAGCCAGCGCATTCGGCCAGACGCGCCGCACGCTCGCGTGACGCACCCACGGCATCTGCTCGAACGCCTGACGCGCGACGTCGAGATCGACCGTGAAAAAGTTGCCCTTCAGACGCCCGACCACACCGGCGCGCACCGTCGGCGAATTGATGTGCTCGGTATCGCCGTCGATCTGAATCTCGTGCAGCGCGAAGTTCGGGCGCTGGATCAGCCAGTAACCGCCTGCCGCCAGCAGCACGAGCACCAGCAACGCATGCAATGCGTTGGCGGCGAGATTGAGCTGGCGAACGTTGTTCCACATGGTGTTGCTTTCGAGTTGCCCCGTTTAGTCCTTCTCAGTCCTTCAAGGTCAGCGCCAACACGCCGACGACCAGTTCCTGATAGCTGATGCCCACCGCGCGCGCCGCTTTCGGCGGCAGCGAGTGATCGGTCATGCCGGGCGCCGTGTTCACTTCCAGGAAGTACGGGTTGCCGTCGGCGTCGAGCATGAAATCGGCGCGGCCCCAATCGGTGCAGCCGAGCACGTCGAACGCGCGGCGCGCCAGCACTTTCAGACGCGCTTCCTCATCCGCCGTCAGGCCGCACGGAATCAGGTATTGCGTGTCGTTGGCGATGTACTTCGCGTGATAGTCGTAGAACTCGCCGGCCGGCACGATGCGGATCACCGGCAGGTCGAGATCGCCGGCGATGCACGCGGTGTACTCGCCGCCGCCCTCGATGCTCTTTTCGACCACCACGATCCTGTCGTACTTGACCGCTTCGATCAGCGCCGCCGGCAATGCGTCGGCGCTCTTCACCTTGATCACCGCGACGCTCGACCCTTCGCTCGCCGGCTTCACGAAGAGCGGCAAGCCGAGCTTCGCGACGATCTCGTGCGAGCGCGCTTCGTAGTCGTCGCCGCGCAGCACGGCTTCGAACGGCGGCGTCGGAATGCCGAGTTGCTGCCACACGAGCTTGGTGCGGAACTTGTCGAGACCGAGCGCCGAGCCGAGCACGCCGCTTCCCGTGTAGCGGATGCCGTAAAAATCGAGTGCGCCCTGGATCTGGCCGTTCTCGCCGTAGCCGCCGTGCAGCGCGTTGAACGCGCGCACGAAGCCTTCATCCTTCAACGCGGCGAGCGGACGCTCGGCCGGATCGAACGGATGCGCGTCGATACCGGCGTCGCGCAGACCTTGCAGCACGAGGCGGCCGGAATTGAGCGACACCTCGCGCTCGGCGGAATTGCCACCGAGCAGCACTGCCACCTTGCCGAATTGTTTAGGGTCGATACTGCTCATCTCACACCTTCGTTTCCTGCGCGAGGCGACCCGGCACACCGCCGATCGAACCCGCGCCCATCGTGATCACCACATCGCCGTCGCGCACCAATGCAGCGAGCGCGTCCGGCACTTCATCCACCGTATCGACGAACACCGGCTCGACCTTGCCCGCCACCCGCAGCGCCCGCGCCAACGCGCGGCCGTCCGCGGCGACGATCGGCGCTTCGCCGGCCGCATAGACTTCGGTGAGCACCAACGCGTCGACGGTCGACAGCACCTTCACGAAGTCCTCGAAGCAATCGCGCGTGCGCGTGAAGCGGTGCGGCTGAAACGCCAGCACCAGACGCCGGCCGGGGAACGCACCGCGCGCCGCCGCCACCGTGGCCGCCATTTCAACCGGGTGATGCCCGTAGTCGTCGACCAGCGTGTACGCGCCGGCTTTACCGTCGGCCACGACCGGCACCTCGCCGTAGCGCTGAAAGCGCCGGCCCACGCCGTTGAAATCCGCCAGCGCTCGCTGGATATCGGCATCTTTCACTTCGAGTTCAGTCGCAATCGCAATCGCGGCCAACGCGTTCTGCACGTTGTGCTCGCCCGGCAGGTTCAACACGATGTCGAGCGGCGGCGCGTCTTCGCGCATCGCGGTGAAATGCATCTTGCCGCCGCGCGCTTCGACGTTGACCGCGCGCACTTGCGCATCGGGCGCCAGGCCGTAGCGGATGATCGGCTTCGACACGAACGGCAGGATTTCCTTCACGCTCGGATCGTCGACGCACAGCACGGCAATGCCGTAAAACGGCAGACGATGCGTGAACTCGATGAACGCCTGCTTGAGCCGCGCGAAGTCGTGGCCGTAGGTGTCCATGTGATCCGCGTCGATGTTCGTGATGACCTCGATCACCGGGAACAGGTTCAGGAACGACGCGTCCGATTCGTCCGCTTCGGCGACGATGAAGTCGCCCGTGCCCAGCCGCGCATTCGCGCCCGCGCTGATCAGCCGTCCGCCGATCACGAAGGTCGGATCGAGCCCGCCCGCGGCCAGCACGCTCGCCACCAGCGACGTGGTGGTGGTCTTGCCGTGCGTGCCGGCAATCGCGATGCCCTGCTTCAGGCGCATCAACTCCGCGAGCATCACCGCGCGCGGCACGATCGGAATACGGCGATGGCGCGCGGCCAGTACTTCGGGGTTGTCGCTGCGCACCGCCGTGGAGACGACCACCGCGTTCGCGTCCTCGATGTTCTCCGCCGCGTGGCCGATCGCGATGCGCGCGCCGAGCGCCGCCAGCCGATCGGTCACGGCGTTCTTCGACAGATCCGAGCCGCTCACCTGATAGCCGAGATTGAGCAGCACCTCCGCGATGCCGCTCATGCCGACACCGCCGATGCCGACAAAATGAATGTGTTTGACGATGTGTTTCATTGCTTTCCTTCTGGGCTCGCGCCCGAAATCGAACCCGCCACGGTCGCGCAAATCTGCGCGACCTGTTCCGTGGCGTCGGGTTTCGCGAGCGAGCGCGAACGCTCCGCCATCTCCGCGAGGGTCTCGCGCGTCTGGCTGCGCAACCATTCGGCGAGCGTTTCCGCCGACAGGTCGCGTTGCTGCACGACAAGCGCCGCGCCGTTGTCGGCGAGGAACGCTGCATTGGTTGTCTGGTGATCGTCCACCGCATACGGGAACGGCACGAAAAACGCCGCCACGCCGACCGCTGAAATCTCCGCGACCGTCATCGCGCCCGCGCGGCAAATCACGAGGTCCGCGTTCGCGTAGGCGCTCGTCATGTCGTCGATGAAGGCGACGAGTTCGACGCCGGCTTGCTCGCCGTCGGCGGTTTGCAATCCCGCTTCCGCGTAGTTCTCGCGCAGCGCGTCGATATGCTTCGCGCCCGCCTGATGCACGATGCGCGGACGTTCGTTCGGCGCCAGCAGCGCGACCGCGCGCGGCACCACTTCGTTCAACGCGGCCGCGCCGAGACTGCCGCCCACCACGAGCACATTCAACGGGCCATTGCGTTGCGCGTAGCGTGCTTTGGGTGCGATTGCGCGTGCAAGTTCCGCGCGGATCGGGTTGCCGGTCCATTCGCCGTGCGGCAGCGTATTCGGGAACGCGACCAGCACACGTTTCGCGAGCTTCGCGAGCACTTTGTTCGCGAGGCCCGCGATCGAATTCTGTTCATGCAAGACCAGCGGACGGCCGCTCAATACTGTCATCAAGCCGGCCGGGAACGTGATGTACCCGCCCATGCCCAGCACGACATCCGGCTTCACGCGACGCAGCACGCTCAGGCTTTGCGCGCAGGCGCGCAGCAGATTCACGGGCAGCATCAGCTTGGTTTTGAGGCCCTTGCCGCGCAGGCCGCCAAAGCGCACGTATTCCATCGCGATGCCGTGCTTCGGCACCAGCGTCGCTTCCATGCCGGCAGGGTTGCCGAGCCAGACGACCTTCCAGCCCCACGTTTGCATCAGATGAGCGACCGCGAGACCAGGGAACACGTGTCCCCCGGTGCCGCCAGCCATCACCATCAGCGTGCGTTGCGGCAGGGAGGTCATACCTTCCCTCCGCGCATCAGAAAGAAGGGGAATTCGTTTTGGCTACGGCCGCTGCGCTTAACTTCGCGCGCCTCGCGCACGAAGTTAGCCTTCGCCGAAATCGTGTACTGCTGCGCGGGGGTCATACCTTCCCCCCGCGCATCAGCACAAAGTGCGAATTCGTTTTGGCTACGGCCGCTGCGCTTAACTTCGCGCGCCTTGCGCACGAAGTTAGCCTTCGCCGAAATCGTGTACTGCTGCGCGGGGGTCATACCTTCCCCCCGCGCATCAGCACACGATTTTCGTAATCCACCCGCATCAGCACCGCCACCGCCACGCAGTTCAGTACGATGCCCGAACCGCCGTAGCTCACGAGCGGCAGCGTGAGCCCCTTGGTCGGCAGCAAGCCGAGGTTCACGCCCATGTTGATGAACGTCTGCGCGCCGAACCAGATGCCCACGCCCTTCGCCACCAGGCCCGCGAACGTGCGGTCGAGCGCGAGCGCCTGACGGCCGATCTCGAACGAGCGGCGCACGATCCAGTAGAACATCAGGATCACCATCAGCACGCCGATAAACCCGAGTTCCTCGCCGATCACCGCGAGGATGAAGTCGGTATGCGCTTCCGGCAGATAGTTGAGCTTCTCCACGCTGCCGCCGAGGCCCACGCCGAACCACTCGCCGCGCCCGAACGCGATCAGCGAGTGCGTCAATTGATAAGCCTTGCCTTGCGCGTAGCGGTCGTCCCACGGATCGAGGTACGCGAAGATCCGCTCGCGACGCCACGGCGACGCCCACACCAGCAAGCTGAACGTGCCGACCGCGGTGGCCACGAGGCCGCCGAACAGTTTGCCGTTCACGCCGCCGAGAAACAGCACGCCCATCGCGATCGCCGCGATCACCATGAACGCGCCCATGTCCGGTTCGAGCAGCAGCAACGCGCCGACGAGCCCGACCGCCACCGCCATCGGCAAGAAGCCCTTGGCGAAGCTGTGCATGTATTCCTGCTTGCGCACCGTGTAGTTCGCCGCGTAAATCGTCACCGCGAGCTTCATGATTTCCGACGGCTGCATGTTCGTGATGCCGAGCGGAATCCAGCGCCGCGCGCCGTTCACGCCCTTGCCGACGTGCGGAATCAGCACGATCACGAGCGCAAGCAACGCGAGCAGGAAGAGTTTGGGCGCGTACTTGTCCCACGTCGAAATCGGAATGCGGAACGACACGATGCCGATCACCGAGCCCATCACCACGAAAATGATCTGGCGCACGAGGAACGCATAGTCGCGATACGACGCGTATTTCGGCGAATCGGGCATCGCGATTGACGCCGAATACACCATCACGACGCCAAGACCCAGCAGCGCAACGACCACCCACAGCAGCGAGTGGTCGTAGTCGAGCATGCGCGAGCGCAGCGGACGCACGCCGTTGACGGCGCTCGCAAGGCCGCTGCCGTCCGCGCGGCCGGCTGCGCGAGCCGCGCCGCCTACGGCGCCGGCGCTTTCGCGCGAGCCGCCAGTGCGCGAGCCGAATCGTTCGGACCAGCTCATATCATCGTCCCCCGTTCGGCAGCGATGTCTTCCACGGTGCCGCGGAACACCGCGGCGCGGTGCGCGTAACTCTTGAACATGTCGAAGCTCGCGCACGCCGGCGACAGCAGCACGGCGTCGCCGGGCTGCGCCAGCGCGGTGGCCGCGCGCGTCGCTTCCTCGAGCGTGGCCTGATCGGTCAGCGCGATGCCGGTGTGTTCCAGCGCGGCGCGGATCAGCGGCGCATCGCGGCCGATCAGCATCACGGCGCGGCACCAGCGCGTCACCGGCTCGGCGAGCGGTTCGAAATCCTGGCCCTTGCCGTCGCCGCCGGCGACCAGCACGACGCGCTGCGCGAGGCCGTCGAGCGCGGCGACCGTCGCGCCGACGTTGGTGCCCTTGCTGTCGTCGACGTAATCGATGCCGTCGATCGACGCGATCAGTTCCACGCGATGCGGCTCGCCGCGATATTCACGCAGACCGTGCAGCAGCGGCGCGCCGGGCAAGCCGATCGCGCGCGCGAGCGCATAGGCGGCGAGCGCATTCGCGGCATTGTGCAGGCCGCGGATGCGCAAGGCGTCCGCGGGCATGAGGCGCTTGAGCGCGATGTTCGGCGGCGCGACCACTTCGTTCTTGCGGCGACGCTTCGGCGCGGCGGACTCGTCGCTCGCGTCGAGATCGTGCGCCTGAACCAGCCAGACCATGCCGTTATCGCGCAGCAAGCCGTAATCGCCGTCGTTCTTCGGCTCGGTGACGCCGAAGGTGATGATCGCCGCGTCGCTCTCTTCGGAGGGCGCGAGCGCCATGACGCGCGAGTCGTCGCGGTTCAGCACGCGCACGGTCTGTGTACCGAAGATGCGGCCCTTCGCGGCGGCGTAGGCATCGAGGCCGCCGTGCCAGTCCAGGTGGTCTTGCGTGATGTTCAGCACCACCGCCGCGTCAGGGCTGAACGTGTGCGCGGTTTCAAGCTGGAAGCTCGATAGTTCCAGTACCCACACGTCGGGCAGCGCGGTGTTGTCGATCGCCTCGGTGAGCTTGTCGAGCAGAGCCGGACTGATGTTGCCCGCGACCGCGACCTTCTTGCCGGCGCGTTCGCACAAGAGGCCCGTGAGGCTCGTGGTCGTGGTCTTGCCGTTGGTGCCGGTGATCGCGACGACCTTCGGCGCGTAGCCGCTTTCGCCGAGCGTCCGCAGCGCCTGCGAGAAGAATTCGAGTTCGCCCCACACCGGAATGTCCTGCTCGCGCGCCGCCGTGATCAACGGCAGCAGGTCGGCCGCGAGCGGCGACAAGCCGGGGCTGATCGCCACGAGTTCGACGCCTTCGAGCAGCACGGGAGAAAACGGCCCGCCGACGAATTCGGCGTCGACGGCATGCGCTTCCAGGGCGGACAGGTTCGGCGGCACCTCGCGCGTATCGGCCACACGCAGCCGACAGCCGTGCCGCGCGCACCAGCGCGCCATCGCGAGACCGGATTCACCCAGTCCCAGCACGAGCACCATCGGCTTTTGCCGATCCCGAAACTTCTCGCCGAACATCGCCTGCTTCCCCTAATACCTGCTGCTTAACGCAGTTTGAGCGTGGACAAACCGAACAGACACAACATGAGCGTGATGATCCAGAAACGCACCACCACTTGCGTTTCCTTCCACCCCGACAGCTCGAAATGGTGATGCAGCGGCGCCATCTTGAAGAGACGCCGGCCTTCGCCGAAACGACGCTTGGTGAATTTGAACCACGCAACCTGCAACATCACGGAGAGCGTCTCCGCGACAAAAATGCCGCCCATGATGAAGAGCACGATTTCCTGGCGCACGATCACCGCCACCGTGCCGAGCGCGCCGCCGAGCGCGAGCGCGCCGACGTCGCCCATGAACATCTGCGCGGGGTGCGTGTTGAACCAGAGGAACGCGAGCCCCGCCCCGCCCATCGCAGAACAGAAGATCAGCAGTTCGCCCGCGCCGGGGATATGCGGAAACAGCAGATATTTCGAGAAGACCGAGCTGCCCATCACGTAGGCGAACACGCCGAGCGACGCGCCGACCAGCACGACGGGCATGATCACGAGACCATCGAGACCGTCGGTGAGATTCACCGCGTTGCTGGAGCCGACGATCACCAGATACGTCAGCACGATGAAGCCCCACACGCCGAGCGGATAGCTGATCGACTTGACGAACGGCAGCATCAGGTCGGCGCGCGCCGGCAAGCCCATCGACAAGCCGCTTCGCACCCATGCCATGAACAGGTCGAACACGCGCACGTTGTTCGCTTCCGACACGCTGAACGCGAGATACACGGCCGCGAACAGACCGATCACCGATTGCCAGAAATACTTCTCGCGCGACGACATGCCGCGCGGGTCCTTGTAGACCACCTTGCGGTAATCGTCGACCCAGCCGATCACGCCGAAGCCGAACGTGACGAGCATCACGATCCAGATGAAGCGGTTGGTCAGATCGGCCCACAGCAGCGTGGCCACGGCGATGCCGAGCAGGATCAGCACGCCGCCCATGGTCGGCGTGCCGGATTTGACGAGGTGCGTTTGCGGACCGTCCTTGCGGACGGCCTGGCCGACCTTCATCGCGGTCAGCTTGCGGATCACCGCCGGGCCGCAGACGAGCCCGATCAGCAGCGCGGTGATGGTTGCCGCCACCGCACGGAATGTCAGATAACTGAACACGCGCAAGAAGCTTGCGTCATTCTGCAGCCATTGCGCCAGCGCCAGTAGCATGCTTCGGTCCTTCTATTTCAATGTGCGGCGGGCGCATTGCCCGCCGGGTTGGGTTGTGGACTCGTTACGGCGTCCACCACGCGCTCCATTTGCATGAAGCGCGAGCCTTTCACGAGAAACGTTGCGGCAGCGCCGAAACCGGCCTGCTGCAATTGCGCGACCAGCGTGCCGATATCGGCGACGTGATGCGCGTCGGCGCCATACGCGGCGCAGGCGTCGCGCGAGGCGTCGCCCATTGCGTACAGCGCGTCGATGCCGCGTTCCCTGGCGTACGCACCGATTTCGCGGTGAAACGCCGGACCGTTGTCGCCGACTTCGCCCATGTCGCCCATCACCAGCACGCGCGGCGCGGCACACGAGGCGAGCACGTCGATCGCGGCGCGCATCGAATCGGGGTTCGCGTTGTAGGTGTCGTCGATCACGGTGGCGCCGGCGAGGGCGCCGAGCGCGGCACGCTTCACCTGCAAGCGGCCCTTCACCGCGCCGAACGCTTCGAGACCGCGCTTGATCGCGTCGAGCGACACGCCCGCGGCCAAGGCGGCGGCCGTCGCGGCCAGCGCGTTGTGCGCGTTGTGGTTGCCGAGCACTTGCAGCGTGACTTCGACGTGGCCTTGCGGCGTGTCGATGCTCAGCGCGTTGCCCACGAAGCTGCCTTTCACGGCCGCTTCGGTGACATGCTCGGCGTCGTTCAAAGCGAAGTCGACGATGCGGTTGCCGGTTGCCGCGACGCGCCAGATGCTCGCGTAGGCGTCATTGGCCGGAAACACCGCGACGCCGTCCGGGGCGAGCGCGTGAATCACGCTCGCATGTTCGAGCGCGACCGCTTCGACGGTCGCCATGAATTCCTGGTGCTCGCGCTGCGCGTTGTTCACCACGGCCACCGTGGGCTCGGCGATCTTCGCGAGCAGCGAGGTTTCGCCCGGATGATTCATGCCGAGCTCGACCACCGCCAGTTGATGCGCGGCGTGCAGGCGGAACAGCGTGAGCGGCAAACCAATGTCGTTGTTGAAATTGCCGGCGGTCGCAAGGCGGGCATCCGCGCCCACCGCGGCGGCGAAGATCGACGCGATCATTTCCTTGACCGTGGTCTTGCCGTTGCTGCCCGTCACCGCGACGAGCGGCATGCCGAACCGGCGGCGCCAGCCGCGCGCGAGCGCGCCGAGCGCCACGCGCGTATCGGCCACGCGCAAGGCGGGCACGCGCCAGTCGTCGGGTGTATGCGCGACCAGGACCGCCGTGACGTTGCGCGACGCGACTTCCGCGAGAAAGTCGTGCGCGTCGAAGCGCTCGCCCTTGATCGCGACGAACAGATCGCCCGGACCGGCGCTGCGGCTGTCGGTCGACACGCGTTCGAACGCGACGCTGTCGTCGCCGACCACGGTGGCGCCGGGAATCAGCGCGGCGGCTTCACGCAGCGAGAACATCGTCATTCGCCACCTCCGCGTGCATGCGTCGCCCGCGCGGCGAGTGCGAGACGAGCGTGATCCTGATCGGAGAAAGCGCGCTTCTTGCCCATGATTTCCTGGGTTGCCTCGTGCCCCTTGCCGGCCAGCACGATGACGTCTTCGCGCGCGGCGCCGCGGATCGCTTGCAGAATCGCGCTCGCGCGGTCCTCGATGCGGCGCGCTTTGGACGCGTCTTTCATTCCCGCGACGATCTGCTCGATGATCGATTGCGGATCTTCGCCGCGCGGATTGTCGCTGGTCACCACCACGCCGTCGGCGGTTTTCTCGGCAATCGCGCCCATCAGCGGACGCTTGGTGGCGTCGCGGTCGCCGCCGCAGCCGAACATGCAAATCAGTTGACCGCCGCGAGCCGCCGCCATCGGGCGCAGTGCTTCGAGGGTTTTTTCCAGCGCGTCGGGCGTGTGCGCATAGTCGATCACGACGAGCGGTTCGTCGTTCTGCAAGCGGCCGCCGAGGCGCTGCATGCGGCCGTTCACCGGCTGGAGCTTCGCCAGTTCGGCAAGCGCGGCGTCGAACGGCACGTCCGCAGCGAGCAACGCGCCCAACACGCCAAGCAGATTCGCAACGTTGAATCCGCCGAGCGTTTGCACTTCGGCTTCGGCGTTGCCCCAGTCGGACGTAGCCAGATGAAACGCGGTGCCCGTGGCGGTGGCGCGAACCTTCGATGCAAGGAGCCAGGCATCGGCTTGCGGCGCGTCTTGTTGGGACGTGCCGGTTTCATCGAGCCCGTAGGCAATCGTGCGCGCGTGCCCTTGCGTGCTTGCCAGCAGGCGCCGGCCAGCGGGGTCGTCGCGGTTGATCACCGCCGCGCGCAGTTCGGGCCACGCGAAAAGACGCGCCTTGGCCGCTTCGTAGGCTTCGAAGGTGCCGTGGTAGTCGAGATGGTCTTGCGTGAGATTCGTGAACACGGCGATGTCGAACGCCGTGCCGTTCACGCGACCCTGATGCAATGCATGCGACGACACTTCCATCGCGACCGCCTGCGCGCCCGCGTCGCGCAATCGCGCGAGGCTGCGTTGCAGTTGCGACGCGTCGGGCGTGGTGAAACCGGTGTGCACGAGCTGGCCCGGCAACCCGGTGCCGAGCGTGCCGATGATCGCGCAGCGCGTGCCGAGCGCGGTCAACGCCGCCGAGATCCACTGGCTGCAGGAAGTCTTGCCGTTCGTACCGGTGATGCCGATCGCGAGCATCGTGTCGCTCGGATCGCCATACCAGGCGCTCGCGATCGAGCCGGCGAGCTCGTTCAGCGCCGGCACGGCCAGTGTCGTGGCCGGATCGACGATGCCGTCGTAGCCTTCCGGCTGAACCAGCACCGCGGCCGCGCCGCGTTCGAGCGCGCCGTCGATGAACGGGCGGTTGTCCGCGCCGTCGACCGCATAGGCGAAAAACGCGTCGCCCGCCGCGAGCGAGCGTGTGTCCGCATGCAGATGCGCGCCTGGCTGCACGCGCGCGTGCAGCCAGGCCAAGGCGTCGGCGATCTGCCGGTGCGCCGGATGTCTGTTACGGAGCACGCTCATCGCACGACTCCGGGATGGTTTTTCGCGCTGGCGGAGATCGTCATCTTCTTCGCGCCGGCGTTAGTGGAGAGCTTCCTGGCCGTTGCGGGCGTGGCCGGCGTGTTCGGCGCGGCGGGCGCCGCGTCGTCCGACACCACCATCTGCTTGACGGGCATGTCGGGCGGCACGTTCAGCGAGCGCAGCGTATCGCCGACGATGCCGGAGAACACCGGTCCCGAGACCTGGCCGCCGAAGTGGCTGCCCGCCGTGGGTTCGTCGACCGACACGGCCACCACGATGCGCGGATTCGGCATCGGCGCCATGCCGACGAACGATGCGCGGTACTTCGAGTGGTCGTAGCCGTGTGGGCCGTGCTTGTACGCGGTGCCGCTCTTGCCGCCGACGCGATAACCCGGCACGGCGGCGTCCGGCGAGGTGCCGCCCGGCGCCGTCACCGTTTCGAGCATCGCGCGCACCTGGCGAGCAGTGGTCGGCGAGAAGATTTGCGGGCCCGCAGCCGGCTGGTCGCCCGGCGCGCGGAAAATCGACACCGGCATGATCTCGCCGTCGTGCGCGATCGCGGTGTATGCGCGGCCCAACTGGAACAGCGACACGGACAGGCCGTAGCCGTACGACATGGTCGCCTGTTCGATGCGGCGCCAGTTCTTCCACGAACGCAGACGGCCAGCCGCCGCGCCGGGGAAGCCGACCTTCGGCGCCTGGCCGAGACCGATGCTGGTGTACATATTCCACATCTCTTCGGGCTTGAGCTGCATGGCGATCTTCGTTGCGCCGATGTTGCTCGATTTCTGGATCACGCCGCCCACGGTCAGCACGCCGAAGGCGCTGTCGTCGGTAATCGGCGCACCGTCGAGCACGAAGCGGCCCGAACCCGTATCCACCAGTGTAGTCGGCGTCACGCGGTGCAGATCCAGCGCGAGCGACACGGTGAACGGCTTCATGATCGAGCCGGGCTCGAAGGTGTCGGTCAGGATGCGGTTGCGCAACTGATCGCCGGTGAGGTGTGAACGGTCGTTCGGGTTGTACGTGGGGTAATTGACGAGCGCCAGCACTTCGCCGGTGCGCACGTCGATCACCATCGCGGCGCCGGCCTTCGCCTTGAATTTCTGCACGGCCGCTTTCAGGTTCGTGTACGCGATGTACTGGATCTTGCTGTCGATCGACAGATCCACGTCCTTGCCGTTATGGGGCACGACCTGCTCGTCCACGTCCTCGATGATGTGGCCGATGCGGTCCTTGATCACGCGGCGGCTGCCCGACACGCCGGCGAGCAGCTTCTGGTCGCCGAGTTCGACGCCTTCCTGACCTTCGTCTTCCACATTGGTGAAGCCGATCAGGTGCGCCGTGATCTCGCCTTCCGGATAGAAACGCTTGTACTCGTCGCGCGCGTAAATGCCGGGAATCCCGAGCGCGGCGACCTTCGCGGCGACGTCGACCGGCACCTGGCGCTTCACGTAGACGAACGTCTTGTCTTCCGACAGCTTGGTGCGCAACTCCTTGCTCGTCATGTCGAGCAGCTTGCCGAGCGCGGTGAGCTTGTCGGCGCCGAGATCGTCCGGCACGGATTCGGGAATCGCCCAGATGGCGCGCACCGGCAGACTCGTGGCGAGCACGAGACCGTTGCGGTCGAGAATCTTGCCGCGCGTGGCCGGCAGTTCGAGGCGGCGCTGATAGCGGATTTCGCCCTGCTTCTGATAGAACGCGTTGCCCGGCCCCTGGATCCAGAACGCGCGCCCGGCCAGCGCGACAAACGCCATGAACAGCAGGAACACGACGAGCTTGGAGCGCCACATCGGCAGACGCACCGAGAGGATCGGGTTCGCCGAGAAAGCCACGCTTTTGCGAGCCGACGATTTTTTCATCGCACGCCTCCGCGGGCGGTCGCGGACGGCGCCGACGCCGGACCGGAAGTCGGGATGGGCGCGTCTTCGGCCTTGGCGGCGTGCGGGTCGAGCGTCAGATATTGCGTGCGGCCGGTGCTGACCGCCTGCATTTTCAGCGAGGCCGTGGCGAGCTGCTCGATACGCGACGTTTTCGACAGCGCGCTCTGCTGATATTGAAGCTGCGAATAATCCTGCTGCAGTTGACGCTCCTGCGATTGCGCGCGCTGCAACTGAATGAAGATCTGACGCTGCTGATTGGTGGCGTTGACGACCGACAAGGCGCAGCCCATCACGATCATCAGCAGGAAGATATTGAGGCGATTCATGGTGCGATCCGCTCCGCCACCCGCATCACGGCAGAACGGGCGCGCGGATTCGCGGCGACTTCAGCGTCGCTCGGGAACACGCGGCCGATGATTTTGAGCGGAGGGCTCGGCAGATCGACGGCGCGAATCGGCAGGCGGCGATCCACCGCCGGCGTACTGGCGTGCGCCTGCATGAATCGCTTGACGATCCGGTCCTCGAGCGAATGAAAGCTGATGACCACCAGCCGCCCCCCTTGCTCCAACAGCAACAACGCTGCTTCTAAAACGACTTGCAGCTCCGCAAGCTCTTGATTGATGTGAATCCGTATAGCCTGAAAGGTGCGGGTTGCCGGATCCTTGCCCTTCTCACGGGTTTTGACGACGTTAGCCACGATTTGGGCAAGCTCGCCCGTGCTGACGAGAGGCCCAAGACGGTCGGACTCTGCCCGGCGAGCAACAAGCGCCTTTGCAATCTGAAAAGCAAACCGTTCTTCCCCATAATCTCGTATCACCTCCGTCAATTCCTGCACCGTGGCCCGCGCCAGCCAGTCAGCGGCAGACTCGCCGCGCGTCGGGTCCATGCGCATGTCGAGCGGGCCATCGGCGCGAAAGCTGAAGCCCCGCTCCGGGTCGTCGACTTGCGGCGACGACACGCCCAGATCCAGTAAAACACCCGACACCCGCCCTACTCCGCGCTCCGCGATTGCGCTGCGCAGTGAAGCAAAACTCTCGTGCACGATCTCAAAGCGCGGATCCTCGATCTGCTGCGCGGTGGCGATGGCGAGCGGGTCTTTGTCGAACGCGATCAGACGCCCGGCCTCCCCAAACCTCTCCAGCACCAGCCGGCTATGACCGCCGCGCCCGAAGGTGCCGTCCACATACACGCCGTCCGCGCGCGTGACCAGCGCATTGACCGCTTCCTCCAGCAGCACCGTGCGATGCTGCAATTCGTTTCCCATCGCAGGTGCCATATATGTATGCCGCGATCAGAACGTGAAATTCTTTAACGCTTCGGGCATGCCCTCGGCGATCGCCGCCTGTTCCTTCGCGGCGTAGGTTTGTGCGTCCCACAGCTCGAAGTGCCGGCCCATGCCGAGCAGCGTCACTTCCTTTTCCAGCGAGCCGGCCATGCGCAATTCCGGCGACACGAGCACGCGGCCCGCGCCGTCCATATCGACGTCCATTGCATTGCCGAGAAAAATGCGGCGCCACCAGGTCGCGTTCATGGGCAGATTGCCGACCTTCTCGCGGAAGATCTCCCATTCAGGGCGCGGAAAGAGCAACAGGCAGCCATCCGGGTGCTTGGTGATCGTCACCCGGCCCTCTGCCTGTGTCTGCAGCGCATCCCGATAGCGAGAGGGGATCGACATCCGCCCTTTCGCATCGAGTGTCAGCGCCGACGCCCCTTGGAACACTTCGCTCTCCCGTCTTGCGGCGCTTTTGCGCCGGCTGCCCGTTTCGTGAAAATCTACCCTAAACCACCCGTGAGATCACACAAAAATACACTTTCTCACACTGTCTCCCACTTTAGAGGAACGCTAAACAGGGGTCAAGGGAGAAACACGCTTTTCGGACGAATTTTGTTTGTTAGAACAAGGACTTAGCGCCACTCCTTCATGTCAGACATAAAACGGAAAACCGTTATAAATGAATGAGCTAGTGCAACTTGTGAAGGTGATACGTGAAAAGCGCGAGGGAAAGCCGTGCGACGTAAGAGATCGTCAAGCGAAGCGGGGAGGTGTTGGCGGGCGTTCGGAGGAGTTTCAGGGACGACGAGCGACGGGCCGTCCCACTTCGGGCGATGCCTGGGGCAACCCGCTCGGGCTTATATGTAATAGGCGGTGCGCGTCATGACTTTCGATACCGCGCGCATCATGGCGCGCGCCGGGAACGGCAACTCGACGCCGCCCGCATCCATGGCGGCCTTACCGTGCCGTACTTCGTCCGCGCGCATCTCTTCGACGATCGCGCGCGACTCGCGGTCGGCGGCGGGCAGCTTGTCCAGATGGCTATCGAGGTGTTGCTCCACCTGGCGCTCGGTTTCGGCCATGAAGCCGAGACTCACCCGGTCGCCGAAGCGCCCCGCCGCGAGTCCAATCGCCAGCGCGCCGGTGTACCAAAGGGGGTTCAACAGGCTGGGGCGCGAGTCGAGCGCCTCGAGGCGTTTGGCGGTCCACGCGAGATGATCCTCCTCCTCGATTGCAGCGTGATTGAACACGGCGCGCAAGGACGGAGACCGGGTAGCCAGTTTCTGCGCCTGGTAAAGCGCTTGGGCACATACCTCGCCAACATGGTTCACGCGCATTAAACCGGCCGAGTGCGCGCGTTCCGCCGGTGACAATTCGACCGGCTCCGCCGCCGATTCTTGCGGAACCGGCAACGGACGACTCATCCGCGATACACCGGTCATTGAGCGTAAACCCCGATCAAACTCGCTAATCAACTCGTCCAGAAACATTAAGCGCTCCCTGATTCGACAACCGCTTGCCGCTCCGACAGGCCCGCGCGACAAGCATTTGCGGGATCAAACCGGTTCTGCGGAAACCTCCAATTCGCATGAATCGGGCGGCCAATTTCGAATTTTAGACCATGTTGCGTAAACGAAACAGGAGCGTTCCCGGCTATCTCCTTTTTCTTTGTGCCATGTATGCCTTTTGTTACATTACGTGCAACTTCTCGCGAAGTTGGACAAGCAAGGCCTCAACGCTACATAAATATTCGCCTTGTACAAAAGATTCGTAATTCTTGGAGATCATTCGATGAAAAAGTCGCTTCTCGCTCTTGCAGCACTGGGCGCATTCGCAGGCGTCGCTCATGCTCAGAGCAGCGTGACCCTGTACGGTATCATTGACGAAGGCTTCAACATCAACACCAATTCGGGTGGCAAGCACCTGTACAACCTGTCCAGCGGCGTCATGCAAGGCTCGCGTTTCGGCCTGCGCGGTGCGGAAGATCTGGGCGGCGGTCTGAAGGCCATCTTCGTGTTGGAAAACGGCTTTGACGTGAACAACGGCAAGCTGGGTCAAGGCGGTCTGATGTTCGGCCGTCAAGCTTATGTGGGTCTGTCGAGCCAGTTCGGCACGGTCACGCTGGGTCGTCAGTACGACTCCGTCGTCGACTACGTCGGTCCGCTGGAAGCGGGCGACCAGTGGGGCGGCTACATCGCTGCTCACCCGGGCGACATCGACAACTTCAACAACGCATACCGCACGAACAACACGGTTAAGTTCACGAGCGCCGACTACGCCGGCCTCAAGTTCGGCGGCACGTACAGCTTCGGCGGTATTGCTGGCGACGTCACGAAGAACCAGATCTGGTCGTTGGGCGCGGGCTACAACAACGGTCCCCTCGTTCTCGGCGTTGGTTACTTGAACGCACGTACGCCGGCAGCTTCGGGCGGCCTGTTCAACAACGGCGGCCAGTCGCCGCTGCCGGCTGCTAGCGCAGCTGTGTCGTCGCCGGTTTATGGCGCGTACACCTCGGCGAACACGTACCAGGTGATTGGTGCCGGTGGCGCGTACACGTTCGGCGCCGCAACGGTCGGCCTGACGTACTCGAACATCCGCTTCTCGAACCTGGGCGTGGCGTTCGCGCAGCCGGCGGTCCGCGGCCAATCGGTTACGTTTAACAACGCGGAAATCAACTTCAAGTATCAGTTGACCCCGGCATTGCTGGTCGGCGCTGCATACGACTACACGCGCGGCGCGACCATCGAAGGCGCATCGCGTGCCCAGTACCACCAAGGCTCGCTCGGCGTGGATTACTTCCTCTCCAAGCGCACCGACGTGTACGTGATTGGTGTGTACCAACACGCCTCGGGTGACGTGCTGAATGCAGCAGGCACCGGCACGGTCGCTGCAACGGCTGGCATCAACGGCCTGTCGGGTTCGTCGAACCAGAACCAACTCGCGGCTCGCGTTGGTATCCGCCACAAGTTCTAATAAGTCGTAAAAAAGCAGTTTGCCTCAAGGCGCCTTCGGGCGCCTTTTTTTGTGACCGTCGCCGCTGCACTGGCATTGCCGGCCTTGTGGCGACAGCGCGAAAAAAGCCCGGCCGACTTTCGTCGTGCCGGGCTTTTCGTTTTCTCCCTACCGTGCGTGAGTTGCGGCGCAGCTTCGCGCTGCGGCCCAAGCGTATGCGGGTCCGGCCTACGCCCGGCCGTCGCGCAATTCCCGGCGCAGAATCTTGCCCACGTTGCTCTTCGGCAGTTCCGCGCGAAATTCGACGATCTTCGGCCGCTTATAGCCGGTCAATTGCTGCTTGCAGTAGGCGAAGACATCGGCGTCGGTGAGCGCAGGATCTTTCTTCACGACGAACAGCTTCACCGCTTCGCCGGAATGCCGGTCCGGCACGCCCACCGCGGCGACTTCGAATACGCCGGGCAGCTTGGCGACCACGTCCTCGACTTCATTCGGATAGACGTTGAAACCGGACACCAGGATCATGTCCTTCTTACGATCGACGATCTTGACGAAGCCGCCCTCGTTCATGACGCCGACGTCGCCGGATTTGAAGAAGCCGTCCTGGGTCATCACCTTGGCGGTTTCGTCCGGCCGGTTCCAATAACCCGCCATGACCTGCGGCCCGCGGATGCAGATTTCGCCCGGCTGGCCGAGCGGGACTTCGTTGTTTTCGTCGTCGCGGATCGAGATTTCCGTCGACGGCAGCGGCAGACCGATCGTCCCACTGTATTCAGTGACCGTCACCGGATTGCAGGTGACGCAGGGCGACGTCTCCGACAAACCATAGCCTTCGATGATCGGTGTATGCGTATGCTCGTACCAGCGTTTGGCGACCGCTTCCTGGACCGCCATGCCGCCTCCGTTCGCCGCAATCAGCTTCGAAAAATCGAGATTATGAAAATCCGGACTATTCAGAAGCGCGTTGTACAGCGTATTGACGGCGGGAATCGTCGTGATCGGATAGCCTTCCAGCGCCTTGATCATGCCGGCAATGTCGCGCGGGTTCGGAATCAGCACGCCGAGGCCGCCGGTGCGAATCGTCAGCAGGCCGCACACCGTCAGCGCGAACACGTGATAGAGCGGCAACGCGACAACAGTGATGAACTGGTCGATGTCCGCACGGTTCGCGCGAACTGGATCCAGCCAGACTTCCGACTGCAGCACGTTGGCGATCAGATTGCGATGCAGAAGCGTCGCGCCCTTGGCCACGCCGGTGGTGCCGCCTGTGTACTGCAGAAACGCGACGTCGTCGGGACGTTGCTGGACTGGCTTGAAGCTTTGGCGGGCGCCTTGCGCGACTGCGGTGTTGAATTTGACGTGGCCCGGCAGGCTCCAGGCCGGCACCATCTTCTTCACGCGGCGCACGACGAAGTTGACCAGCGCGCCCTTGATACCCATCAGATCACCCATCGCCGCCACGACGATATGCTTGATCGACGTGTTGCGGACAATCGCCTGCAGTGTGACCGCGAAGTTTTCGAGCAGGATGATCGCTTCCGCTCCGCTGTCCTTCAACTGATGTTCGAGTTCACGCGGGGTGTAAAGCGGGTTCACGTTGACAACCACGTAACCCGCGCGAAGGATCGCGGCAATCGCCACCGGGTATTGCAGCACGTTCGGCATCATGATTGCGATGCGCGCGCCGCGAGCAAGACCCTTGGACTGGAACCACGCGGCGAGTTTATGCGAGAGCGCGTCGAGCTCGCCGTAGCTGATCTCCTGCCCCATGCAAACGAATGCCGGTTTCGCGCGATGGTCGCGGAAGGCTTCTTCAAGCAGTTCCGAGACTGACGAATAGCGGCTCGGATCGATCTCTGCGGGTACGCCGGGCGGATAGGATTTCAGCCAGATTTTGTCCATGCAGCGTCTCCTTCTTTATTTTCGAATGGTCGTGCTAAAAACGCATCGTAGCATGGGCACCCCAGTACTATTCGCGAAAAGCGGCATAGTTAGACGGCAGCCTCGAACCGGCTCCGGACGAGGCTCGCGAGATCATTTGAATGTATTTCAGGCCCGCTCGACTTCGACGAGACAGTCGTAAAAGGTTGCCGACCCACCCAGATCGGTGAGCGCCTGACTGGTCACCTGGTTGGCGTTTCGGCCGTCCGGCGCGAGTTTCTTCCACCAGATCGACAGGCCGACGACGAGCCTTTCGCGCGCCTTGTCGGTGACACGGGCGCGCGCTTGCATCGAGCCGCGGTCGTTGAAAACGCGTACCTGATCACCATCGACGATTTTTCGCTGTCGAGCGTCAACCGGATGAATATCCAGGTGCGGCACGCCTTCCGTCGAGCGCAAACTTTCAATGTTCACGAAGGTGCTGTTCAGAAAATTGCGGGCGGGCGGTGAGATCATCGCAAGCGGATAGCGGGCGGCCAGTTCGGGCGCCCCGTCGGCCGATTCGTAGGGCGGCAAGTAACCCGGAAGCGGGTCGAGCCCTTGCTGTGCGAGGCGCTCACTGTAGAACTCGCATTTGCCGGAAGGCGTGCGAAAGCCGCCTTCGGCGAACGGCGCGTCGGGCAAGTTCAGCTTCGCCCAACCGGTCTGCTTCAGCGTATTCCAGTCGACGCCTTCGAGCGTTTTGTCTTGCCAACGGAATGCGGCTTGCGCGACCGTTTCGTCGCTTTCATACAGCGCCGGCTCCTCGATGCCCATGCGACGCGCGAGGCCACGGAAAATCTCGGTGTTCGGCCGAGCATCGCCAACCGGCGCGATCGCCGGCAAATTGACCATCACGTGGGTATGCCCGTACGACTTGTGCACGTCGAGGTGTTCGAGCTGCGTCGTGGCGGGCAGCAGTAAATCGGCGTAGTCGGCGGTGTCGGTCTGGAAATGCTCCAGCACGATCGTGAACAGGTCCTCGCGCGCAAAGCCCGCCGCGACTCGCTCCGAGTCGGGAGCAACGGCAACTGGATTCGAGTTGTAGACGATCATTGCCTCGACTTTAGGCCCGAACGCGGCGCCGCCCGGGTGCAGCAAGGCGTCACCGATCGCATTCATATTGATGACGCGAGACGGCTTAGTCGGCCAACCCGGCATCAGGTCCGGGCGCTGCAACGCGTGCGAGTCGACAGGCGCCCATCCGGACGACGACAGCAGCGCACCACCCGCTCGTTCCCGCCATGCGCCTGTCAACGAAGGCAGGCTGGCGATGGCGCGCACGGCGTTGCCGCCACCGCGGACCCTTTGCAAGCCGTAGTTCATTCGGATCGCGGACTTCCTCGTGCTGCCGTAAAGGCGCGCGAGGTCGACGACCACTTGTTCGTCGATGCCGCAAATGTCGGCAACTCGTGCCGGCGAATAGCTGAGCGCGCGAACCTTCAGTTCGGCAAAACCTAGCGTATGGGCGGCGATGTACGCGTGGTCGAGCCGGTTTTCCGTGATCAGCACGTTCATCATGCCGAGCGCCAAGGCGGCGTCGGTGCCGGGTTTCAGCGCGATGTGCTGGTGACATTTCTCCGCCGTCAGCGAGCGATACGGATCTATCGCGATCAGGCGCGCGCCGCGGCGTTTGGCTTCCTGGGCACGCGTCCAGAAATGCAGGTTCGAAGCGATCGGATTGGAGCCCCAAATCAGAATAACCTCGCTCTCGGAGAAGAACTCGGTGAGCATGCCGAGGCTCGCGCCATAGGTGTATTTCAAGCCTGCGGCGCCGGCTGCCGCGCAGATGGTGCGGTCCAGCTGCGATGCGCCCAGCTTGTGGAAAAATCGCTGCGCGATGCTATCGCCCTGAACGAGGCCCATCGTGCCGGCGTAGCTGTACGGCAGGATTGCTTCCGGTGCGCGGCTCGCGATTTCGGAGAGACGCGCGGCGGCCAATTCCAACGCCTCGTCCCAACTGATCGGCTCAAAGCGACCCTCGCCTTTTCGGCCGACGCGCTTCATTGGGGTCGTTAGCCGATTCGGATGGTGCACCCGCTCCGCATAGCGGCTGACTTTGGTACACAGCGCGCCTTGAGTCGGCGGATGCTCCGGGTCGCCGACGACTTTGATCGCCCGCCCACCCTCGACGGTCACGCGCATCGCGCAGGTATCGGGGCAATCGTGTGGACACACGGCGCGAGCGAATTCGGTCGGAGCATTCATCGGGCGACCCGTCCAATGTAATGGTGAGTGGAGGCAATCTCGAATTTTAGCGTCCATTGCGGTTTAGCCTCGCGATGCCTCCAAAAATGCCTTCGGCGTAGAATCGGTTATCACCGTGCCCGGGCCACATGGCCCCGAGCGATTCCACGCAAGCCCAAGCACAGGCGCAACATCACTTCCATCATGAAACTGATCCCCGAAATTCAAGCCGCTCATGGCGAAATCCAAACCCTTCGACGAACGATCCATGCTCACCCGGAACTGCGCTATGAAGAGACAGCAACAGCAGACCTGGTTGCGAGAAATCTTGAATCCTGGGGCATCGAAACTCACCGTGGATTAGGCAAAACAGGCGTAGTCGGCGTACTGAAGCGCGGCAACAGTGCGCGCTCGATTGGACTGCGCGCAGACATGGACGCTTTGCCCATTCAGGAACTGAATGCCTTCGATCATCGCTCGCAACACGATGGAAAAATGCATGCATGCGGCCACGATGGGCATACTGCGATGCTCCTCGGCGCAGCGCGGCATCTGGCAAGTCACGGCGAGTTCGACGGCACGATCGTGTTCATTTTCCAGCCAGCCGAAGAGGGCGGCGCTGGCGCCCAAGCAATGATCGACGATGGCCTGTTCGTCAAGTTCCCGGTAGACGCCGTGTTTGGCATCCATAATTGGCCAGGCATGCCAGCCGGCCACTTTGGTGTGACCGAGGGCCCCATCATGGCGTCGAGTAACGAATTTCGAATTGAAATCAAGGGCGTAGGATCCCATGCGGCGCTACCGCACAACGGACACGACCCGGTGTTTACTGCGGTGCAGATTGCGAGTGGCCTGCAGAGCATCATTACGCGGAATAAGAAGCCAATTGACACCGCGGTTTTGTCGATTACCCAGATTCACGCCGGCGATGCCGTCAACGTTGTCCCGAACGTTGCGTGGATCGCCGGAACGGTACGCACTTTTACCACCGAAACACTGGATCTGATTGAAGCGCGTATGCGCAAAATCGCTGAAAGCACTGCGGAAGCCTATGATTGCTCCATCGAAATCCAGTTTCACCGAAACTATCCGCCGACAATCAATAGCGGCGAAGCGACGCGTTTTGCGGCAGCGGTCATGAAAGAGGTTGTGGGGCCAGAAAATGTCGACGATGCCGTCGAACCGACGATGGGCGCCGAGGACTTTTCCTTCATGTTGCTGGCGAAACCGGGCTGTTACGCATTTCTGGGCAACGGCGAGGGTGGCCACCGGGATTCGGGGCATGGTGCTGGCCCTTGCATGCTGCACAACGCGAGCTATGACTTCAACGACGAGCTATTGCCAATCGGTTCAACGTACTGGGTGCGATTGGCGCAACGGTTTCTTGCGCAAGAAAAATGAGGTAATTATGCGGGCGTGAGGCGGTTTCTTGTCGCCGCCTCCTCGCTCTCGCGAGCGCATGAGACGGTGAGCGGGGCTTTGTATGGACCTTTCTGGTTTTGCACCGCTTTGCGGGACATGGCGATTTTTCGGGGCCGTAAACGCACAAACCCCACCGGTGTGGGGTGGGGTCTGTGTTTCTGCATGGGAGCCTGACGATTACCTACTTTCACACGGGCAATCCGCACTATCATCGGCGTGGAGTCGTTTCACGGTCCTGTTCGGGATGGGAAGGGGTGGTACCGACTCGCT